>DASTCJ010000094.1:0-67124 GCA_035605575.1 Candidatus Methylomirabilota bacterium | reverse complement strand
CCGCCTGTGGGCCGATCCCGACCGCATCCTCGAGGACATGACGCCGTGCCAGCAAGCGAACCACGTCGACGCCCCCCGCGCGCGCGCCCTCGTCGAGGCCACCTTCAGTCGCCGCCCCCCGGAACGCAACGCCGCCCCATCGTAGAGCGCGACGGCGTCGACCGGATAGGCGCCAACGCACGAGCAATTGCCGCTTTCGAGCGCGGGCTTCGCCCGCGCCATCCGAGGGGGAGGTATCGGAGGGGGTCGTCGAGACCCCCTCCGAGGATCTATCGCGGCTGCGGGTTTGCGTTGGCCCAGACGATGATGACGAGGACCCCGTCAGCATGCCGGGGCCCGCCGATGACCGCGGGATTGCCACGCGCGGCCTGGATCTCCGTGGTCACCTCGGTCACGTTGCCGCGAAGGAGCCGCACACGCATGCGAACGGTGTCGCCGCTCACGCTTTCGGGCGTGACCTCGAGCGTGCGATCCCCTGGGACCGGCCAGCGCTCCTGCGAGCCGATCGGAACCTCGGCACGATAGCGCTCGAGCGAGGTGAACTCCTGGAAGCCGGTGAGCTGCCGCAGCCGCGGCAGGAACTTCTGGAGCCGCTCGTCGGGCGTCATGTCCGGCGCGAGCTTCAGCGAGGCCGAGGCCGGCGGCGTGTCGGTGGCGAGCAGGACGCGGGCACCGAAACGGACGACCTGCTGCGCGTGGAGCAGCGCAGGCGCCGTCGCCAGGACGATGGCGAGCAGCAGCATGAGCAGCGGCCCGAGCGCCGCGCGTAATTTGCGCCGCGCGTTGTGAAGACGGGACATGACCGTGCCCATGGGGATGTCCAGCACGTCAGCGATCTCCTTGTACGAGAAGCCCTCGATGTCGCTGAGCACGATGATGTCGCGATGCTGCTCGGACAGCGTGGCCAATGCCTGCATGATGCGCTGACGGTCCTGCGCCGAGGCGGCGGCTTCGTCGGGCGCCTGGTTGCCGGCCGGCTTGTCGACCATCACGCGATCCCAGTCCTCCTCCGGAACACGCTCCGTCCCGAACGCCCGTCCTCGCGCCGCGCGCGATCGCGCGCGGTCGGAGGCCACATTCATCACGATCCGAAAGAGCCACGTGTAGAACGCGGACTGGCCCCGGAAGGCGGGTAGCGCCTGGTAGGCCCGGATGAATGCGTCCTGCGCGACGTCCCACGCTTCCTCCCGATCACGCAGCACGTTAAACGCGAGGCGCCATACGCGCTGCCGGTACTTCTCGACCAGAGGCTCGAAGGCCGCGATGTCGCCCTTGCGGCATCGCTCGACGAGCGCGGCGTCGTCTTCGGCGCTCACCGCTTTACCGTACTCCGGCCCCGGACGTTAGACGCGACACGGCCGGGAGTTATTTGGCGGCGCGGCCGCTCCGCAAACCGAGGAGCGCGTCGAGGCCGAGCAGGTAGCTCTGGGGGCCAAACCCCGAGATCTGGCCGCGAGCCGCGGCCGCGATCACGGAGTGGCGACGGAACTCCTCGCGGGCGTGGACGTTCGAGAGGTGCACCTCCACCACCGGCACGTCGATCGCGGCGACCGCATCACGGAGCGCGATCGAGTAGTGCGTGAAGGCGCCCGGATTGAAGACGACCCCGAAGAAGCCGTCCCGGCGCGCGCTCTGGAGCCAGTCGATGAGCTGTCCTTCGTGATTCGACTGTCGGCTCTCGACACGGACGCCGAGCTTGCGCCCGCGCTCCCGCACGAGCCGGTCCACCTCGGCGAGGCTCACGCGGCCGTACACGGTCGGCTCCCGCGTGCCGAGCAGATTGAGGTTGGGCCCGTGCAGCACGAGCGCGGCGCGGGGAGTCAATGCTGGAGATATTCGGCAAACAGCCAGTCGACCGCGACGAAGAAGACGAGGCCGCCGAACACCGTATAGGCCAGGCTCGGCTGGTCGGCTTCCCGGTTGACCTCGGGAATCAGGTCGGAGGCGGCGACGTAGATGGTGACCCCGGCCGAGAGTGCGAGCGCGTATGCCACATGGGCGGCGGCGAAGAGGCCCGTCAGCAAGGCGCCCAGGAGCGTGAGCACGCCCAGCATTCCGCCGGCCCCGAGCGCGGCCGCGCGCGAGTGGCCGCTCGCCAGCATGATCGACGCGATGGTGAAGCCTTCTGGCAGCTTGTGCAGCAGCACCGCAATGAAGATCACCGCGCCGAGGGCTGGCCCCACCATGAACCCGGCGGCGATCGCGACACCATCGAACAGCGTGTGGACACCGAGTCCCGCCAGCGCCAGCCACCCGGCCGATGGCCGAACCAGCGCTTCGTGATGGACCTCTTCGCCGAAGTGGAAGTGCGGCGCCACCGTGTGCTCGAAGAGGTGGATGCCGAAGTAGCCGAGCACCACGAAGACGAAGGCGTGGGGCACGTGGACGCTCTCGGGCAGCATCCGGACGAACGCGGCGGCCAGCATGAAGCCCGCGCCGGCGGCGACGAAGTACCGCAGGCGGGCGTGACTGGGCTTGTGAGCGGTGGTGACGATCGCGGCGCCGGCGACGTCCGCCGCAGCTGCGACGGCCGCGAACGCCAGGTATGCTAACATTGGCGCGAGCATAGCATGGCCAACGGAGCCCGTTCCCGTCTCCTTGGCGAGATCCTCGTCGCCGAAGGCCTGACGAGCCCCGATGCCGTGGAGCGCGCGCTGACGCGCCAGCGGACCACCGGCGAGCTCATCGGCCAGGCGCTCGTCGCTCTCGGCGTCGTCACCCAGGACGAAGTCTTGCGCGCCGTCGCGACGCAGCAACAGCTGCCCTATCTCGCGCGTGACGAGATGCCGTCTGCGCTGCCCGTGCTGAAGAATCTCTCCGCGAAGTATCTCCGTACGTACGCGGTGTGCCCGGTGAGCGTGGAGGGCGGCTCGATGACCGTCGCCACCTCGGACCCGCGCAATCCCGTCGTGGTCGACGACCTGCGCCAGACCACGGGCCTCAGCGTCAAGCTCGTCATCAGCTCGCCGGAAGCGATCACCGAGGCGATCGACCGCACCTACGACGGCGCCAATGCCTCGGCGCTCCAGCGCATCGTGGAGGGCATGGAGGACGAGCGTGGTGGCGACGGCGACGAGGACGTCAGTCACCTGCGTGACATGGCGTTCGAGGCGCCCGTCGTGCGGCTGGTCAACCTTCTCATCGAGAACGCGATCGCGGCCGAGGCCTCGGACATCCACATCGAGCCGTTCGAGGACACGCTGCGCATCCGGTATCGCATCGACGGCATCCTCTACGATCAGGAGGCGCCACCGCGCCGGCTGCAGGCCGCCGTCACCTCGCGCATCAAAATCATGGCCGAGATGAACATCGCCGAGCGCCGGCTGCCGCAGGACGGGCGCATTCGAGTGAATCTGCACGGCACGCGCGTCGACATCCGCGTGTCGACGATTCCCACCGTGCACGGCGAGTCGATCGTGATGCGGCTGCTGCAGCGCTCGAGCGTGTTCCTGCCGCTCGACAAGCTGGGCTTCCCCGCCGACACGCTCAGGCGCTTCGAGTCGCTCATCAAGCGGCCGCACGGCATCATCCTGGTCACCGGCCCCACCGGTTCCGGCAAGACGACCACGCTGTACGGGGCGCTCGACAAGATCAACTCGCCGGATCGCAAGATCATCACCGTCGAGGACCCGGTCGAGTACCAGCTGAAGGGCGTCAACCAGATCCCGGTCAAGCCGAAGATCGGTCTCACCTTCGCCACCGGCCTCCGTCACATCGTTCGTCAGGATCCCGACGTCATCCTCGTCGGTGAGATTCGCGACCTCGAGACGGCGGAGATCGCCATTCAGGCCTCGCTCACCGGCCACCTCGTGTTTTCCACGCTGCACACCAACGACGCGCCGGCGGCCATCACGCGCTTGCAAGACATGGGCGTCGAGCCCTACCTGGTCGCCTCCGTGCTGGAGGCCGTGCTCGCGCAGCGGCTCGTGCGTCGAATCTGCGCCGCCTGCCGCGTGCAGGAGGCGCCCAGCGCGGCCGATCTCGATGCGCTGGGCGTCACCGCGCCGCCCGGCACGCGGCTCTTCCGCGGCAAAGGCTGCGAGGAATGCCGCGGCACCGGCTATCGCGGGCGAATGGGCATCTACGAGCTATTTCCCATCACCGAGGACGCGCGCAGCCTGATGCTGCGGCGTGCGGCCTCGCGCGACATTCGCCAGTACGCGATCACGGCCGGCATGGTCACCCTTCGGATGGACGGCTGGCGGCGGGCGTGCGAAGGGTTGACCACCGTCGAGGAGATCCTGCGCGTGACCCAGGAAGACGCCTGAGCCGATGCCCGTTTTCGTCTACAAGGCCGCAAACCGGCGCGGCCAGACGGTGGACGGTGTCATGGAGGCGCCGGACGCCCGCGCGGTGGTGGAGCGGCTGCACAAAGAAGCGTACTTCCCGATCCGTGTGGCGCCACATGGCGAACGCGCCGGCCTCTTCACCTTCGGCGGTTCGTCGCACATCCGCCAGCGCGAGCTCCTCGCGCTGACCCAGCAGCTCGCCACGTTGTTCGAGGCCGGCCTGCCGCTCGATCGCGCGCTGTCCATCCTGCACGAGCTCGCCGACGGCCCGCGGGTGAAGACGATCGTGAGCGACCTTCTGCACAGCGTCCGCGGCGGCGCGTCCTTCAGCGAGGCGCTCGCCAAGCACCATCCACGCCCGTTTTCGCGGCTGTACATCAATATGGTCCGGGCCGGCGAGAAGGGCGGCGTGCTCGAAGTGTCGCTGCGCCGGCTGGCCGAGTTCCTCGAGGCGCGCGCGGCGTTCAACGAGGCGGTGCTGTCCGCGCTCGCCTATCCGCTCGTCATCACCACCGTCGGCGCCGGCGCCATCGTCTTCCTGATGACCTTCGTGATCCCGCGCTTCGCGACCATCTTCCAGGATCTGGGGCAAGCGATCCCGTTACCGACGCAGATCTTGCTGACGATCAGCGCCGGCCTCCAGACGTACTGGTGGGTCGGTGCGCTCATCGTCCTCGTCGGGGTTCTCGCCTGGCGCGTCTGGACGGGTAATCCCGAAGGACGCCGGAACGCCGATCAGCTGCTGCTCGGCCTGCCGCTCGTGGGTCCGCTCACGATGAAGGTGGAGACGGCGCGCTTCGCGCGCACGCTCGGCACCATGCTGCGCGCCGGCGTGCCGGTGCTCGGCGCCATGGCCGTCGTCGGCGACATGATGTCGAACCAGGCGGTTGGCCTCGCCGTGTCGCGGCTGGCCGATGGCGTGAAGCGTGGCAGCACGATCGCCGCCGGGATGCAGCAGCACGGCGCCTTCCCTGCCCTGGCCATTCACATGGTGCGCGTCGGCGAGGAGACCGGCCGCCTCGAGGAGATGCTGCTCAAGGTGGCCGACACGTTCGAGACGGACGTCCGCACGGATCTCAAGCGGGTACTTGGTCTGCTCGAGCCCGCAATCATCCTCGCGATGGGGGTACTCGTGGCGTTCATCGTGGTCGCGATGCTGCTCGCAATCTTCTCCATCAACGAGATGCCGCTGTGACGAGATTCCACGTCGCTTCTCGATCAGGCCGCCCTCGGCTCTATCCGGGCTGGCGCCACTCGCTCAAGCAATCGGGCTTCACGCTGATCGAGCTGCTCGTCGTCATCATCGTCCTCGGCCTGCTCGTCGGCCTCGTCGGTCCGCGCCTCTTCCAGAATGTCGGCAAGTCGAAGCAGGCAGCAGCCAAGGCGCAGATCGAGCTCTTCGGCGCCGCCCTGGATCAGTACCGACTGGACGTCGGCGCCTATCCCAACGCCTCACAGGGTCTGGAGGCGCTCCAGAAGAATCCCAACGTCCCGAACTGGAACGGGCCGTACTTGAAGAAGGCGGTGCCAAAGGACCCCTGGGGTGAGTCGTACAAGTACCGCTGCTGCCCGGGTCAGTTCGGCGACTACGACATCTGGTCCGAGGGGGGCGACAAGGCGCCCGGCGGTGAGGGCGAGAACGCGGACGTCGTCTCGTGGGATGTGGAGAAGCGCTAGTCGCGGCTTCACGCTCCTCGAGCTGATCGTCACGCTGTTCGTCATCCTCTTGACGGTCGGTCTCTCCGTGCCCCTCATCAGCCGAAGCTCGGACGCCATCCGGGCCCGGGCCGACATCGCGGGGTTCTCGGCCGTGCTCCGTCATGCCCGTGAGCGCGCGATCACCAGTCGCCGCGCCTACGCGGTGGTCATCGATCCGACCACGCGAAAGATGACGGTGTTCGCCGGGGGCACCGACGGCGAGGTGAAGGAAACGCGGACGTTGCCCGAGCGCGTCAGCGTGCAGGCGAACCCGCCGCCCGCGCTCACCGTGCGCTTCGAGCCGGAGGGTACGTCGTCCGGCGCCGAGTACCGCGTCACCGCCGGCGACATCGTCTATCGCGTGAGCGTGGACCCGGTGACGGGACGCGTGAAGAACACGCGGCTATGAGGCGCCGGCGCTCGACTCCGCGCGCGCCCGGATTCACCCTGCTCGAGGTGCTCGTGGCGCTCGCGATATTGAGCTTCGCGGTCGTGGTGTCGATCCAGGCCTTTGCCGGCGGCCTCCGACTGCTGAAGCTTTCCGGCGAGCATCAGGAAGCGATGCTGATCGCCGATCAGAAGGCGCGCGAGATCGTCTCGCCCACCTCGGGCGGCGTGGAAAGCGGCACGGAAGGCGCGTACGGCTGGGAGCGCGAGGTCAAGATCGTGGCCACGCCCGATCTCGACGTCGAGGGCAGGTCCGTGAAGTGGCGCATGTGGGAGGTCGACGTGCGCGTGCGCTGGGGCGACCACCGCCAGATCTCGCTGTCGACGCTTCGCACCGTCGCCGGCGACGGCGAGAACGTCAACCGTCCATGAGGCGCGCGCGCGGCTTCACGCTGCTCGAGGTGCTGATCGCCATCTCGATCGTTGGGGCCCTCCTCGTGATCGCCTTCGGCGGAATGCGCGTCGCCATCGCCGCGTGGCGCCAGGGCGAGACGCGTGTGGAGGCGCATCAGCACATCCGGGCAATTGCCTATACGCTGACGCGCGCTCTCGGCGCCGCCTACCCTTATCGCGGCACCAGGGGGACGTCGCCGGAGCAGGTGGTCTTCTTCGACGCCTCCGAGAAGCGGCTCGAGTTCGTCACGCACTCCCCGCCGCTGCCACTCCAGGCACCGATCGCGTTCACGGCCGTCGCCATCGCGCTCGAGGAGGGCGATGAGGCCGGCCTCGTGATCCGCCAGCGCGCGCTGCCGAACCACGATCCGTTCACCGAAGGCAGCGTCGTGATGCGCGACCCCGGCGTCACGTCGATCGCGTTCAGCTTCCTCGACGAGGACGGCAACTGGGTCGACACGTGGAACGGCCAGGACAGCAAGACCATTCCGCGCGCCGTCCAGCTGCGCCTGGCCGTCACGCTGAACGGCCGCACGCAAACCATGCCGCCCATGACGGTGACGCTCCGCGCGGCGCCGGTGACGAGATGACCGCCGATCGCCGCGGCTTCGCGCTGATCGCGGTGTTACTGGTGCTGGCCGTGGTCGGCGTGATCGGCGCGGAGTTCGCATACTCGATGCGACTCGAGGCCACCTCCGTCCGCTCGTTCAAGGAGACACTGATTGCGAGCCACCTCGCCGAGGCCGCCGTCGAGCAGGCCATCCGCGAGATCGCCGGCGACGTCGCCTTCGTGGCCACCGATGACGACGGTGCCCTCACGTTCTACACGCGCGAGCGGGCGGCGCTGCCGCGGCTGCCGCGCACGAAGGTGCCGCTCGGCGGCGGCCACTTCACCTACCGGGTGACCGACGAGGAGTCACGCCTGAACCTGAACGCCGCCACGCCGGACCGCGTCGACCGCCTGCTGCAGGCGCTCGGCGTCGACAAGATCGAGCGCGACACCATCAACGACAGTCTTCAGGACTGGCGCGATACCAACGAGGAACATCGGATCAACGGCGCCGAGAGCGAGGACTATTATTTGTTGCAGCCTCTGCCGTACCGCTCGAAGAACGCGGCGCTCGACTCGATCACCGAGCTCCTCCAGATCAAGGGGGTGACGTCGGCGATCTTCAACGGGACCGGCGACAAGCCGGGCCTGGCTGCGTATGTCACGGTGAAGAGCCCCGGCCAGGTCAACATCAACACGGCGCCGTGCGTCGTCCTGAAGGCGCTGGGGCTCGGCGACGCCGAATGCATCGCCGTCGATCAAGGGCGGCGCGGCGCCCCATACGCGACCGTCCCTGGTCAGTTCGGCGGCCGCGGCTTCAGCACGACCACCCGCACCTTCCGCATCGAGGCGGACGGTCTGGTGGGCGGCGAGGTACGGGCCCACCTCACGGCCATCGTCCAGCGGCGCGCTGACGCGGCCAGCGACAGCCTGTCGGTTCTCGAATGGTCCGGCGTTCGATGAGCGGCAAAGTTTTGCAGATCGCGGGGTTATCTCGTACCCTACACGCGTGAATTTCAGGCCGACCAGGCTTGCGGTCGCGCTGCTCGGCGACCGTCTCGCCGTTGCGGTCCAGGGCGGCTCTCGCGTCGAAGCATTCGTCGTGGACGCCGAGAGTCCCGTGGCGGCCCTGCGCGCGGAGCTCGACGCTCGCCGGCTCCCCGCGCGAACCGTTGCCCTCGGTGTCGCCCGCAGCGCGGTCTCGGTAAAACAGATCGAGCTGCCGGCCGTCGCGGGCGACACGCGCGAGATGGTCGGCTTCGAGCTCGAGCGCCATCTGCCGTTCCCCTCCGACGATGCGGCGTTCGATTTCGTCCCGTTGCCGGCGGAAGCTGCCGGCGAGCGTAACGCGGCCGCCGGCCAGCGCGTCTTGATCGCCGCCGCCGATCGCCGGGTCGTCGATGCCGCCATGCGCATCGCCGAGGAGGCACGGCTGCGACCGGTGTCATTGACGGTCGCCGCGCACAATCTGCCGGCGCTGACGCGGCTGCGTCACGATCGGCGCGTCGCGTGGGTGCACCGCGCCGGCGAGGCGGTCGATCTGCTGCTGCTCCAGGGCGACAGCCTTCTGCTGAGTCGCAGCCTGCCTTCGGGTGAGGAGGCCGCGATCGCCGAGGAAATCGAGCGCTCGATGGCCGCGGTCCGGTGGCGCGACTGTAACGCCATCTGGATTTCCGGCGACGAGCCACCGGGCGGCATCGCCGGTCCCCTGCTCGCGCTCGGCGTGCCGGTCGCCGCGCCGGCCTGGACGCCGGCCGCCCAGCAGCGCCTCGCCGGCCTTGCCGAGGACCAACGTGGTGCGCTGCAGCTCGCCGTCGCCGTGCTGTCCGCTCGCGGCGCGCGACCGCTCGAGCTGCTGCCGGTCACCATGCGCCCGCGGCGCCTGACCCGCGCGCAGACCATCACGCTCGGCATGGCCGGCGCCACCGCGCTGCTCGCGATCCTCGCGCTCCTCGCTCCCGGCTGGCGGGAACAGCGTCACTTGAAGCGCGTGAACGCGGAAATCGCGCGACTGGAGCCGACCGTGAAAGAGGTCGAGCGCGTCGCGCGTGAGCTCGACCGCAAGCGCAAGCTCATCACGACCGTCGACGCCCTCGAGTCGACGGGCATCCGCCCGCTGCCGGTCCTGCGCGACCTGACCGAGCTCTTGCCGAACGACGCCTGGCTCACGACAGTCTCGCTCGACGGCAAGGGCGTCGAGGTGACGGGTGCCGCCTCGGCGGCAAGCACACTCATTCCGCTGCTCGAGAACTCGCCGCGTCTGGAGCGCGTGGAGTTCTCGTCGCCCGTCACGCGTGGCCGTGACAACAAGGAGCAGTTCCGCATCCGCGCCGCCTGGGAGCCGGGCGGGACGGGCAGCGCACCGCCGGCCGCGGTGGCCGCGCCGCCTCCGGGCGGTGCTGTACCACCCTCAGCAAGCGGCGGATCGGCCCCCCAACGTCGTCCCCTCGCGCCGGGAGCTCCTCGCTCATGATCGCGAACCTCTCTGCGCGCGAACGCACGCTGGTCCTCGCCGGCGGCGGTGTGCTCCTGGTCGTTCTCGTCTGGCTGTTCGTGATCGCGCCGCTGCGCGACCACAGTCGCGCGGCCGCCGAGCTCGTGCCCGAGCGCGAGCGCGCGCTCACCCGTCGACTCGATCTGCTGGGTCGGCGCAACGCCATCGCGTCCGAGCTCGAGGCCGCGAACGCGCGGGTGGAACGCCTGTCCGGCCGGTTCCTCACGGCGGCCGCGCCCGCCGTGGCCGCGTCGGAGCTGCAGAAGCTCGTGAAGGATATGGCCGCGGAGGCAACGACCGAGATCCGGAGCGAACGGATCCTGCCCCCCGAGGAGCGCGGTGAGCTGCTCGAGATCCCGGTCGAGATCGCGGTGTCGGCGGAGATCCGTCAGCTCGTCGACCTTCTGGCGCGTGTCGACGGCTCGCAGAAGCTCTTGACCGTCAAGGATCTGCGGGTCAGAGTGGTCAACGTCAGCCAGCCGCGAGAATTGCTGGCAACTCTGACCGTCTCGGGGTTCATCCTGCCGAGCAAGGCGAAGACCTGATGCCGAGACGATTCGTGGCCGTGAACGTCGTGCTCGCCGCCGTCTCGACGGTGCTCATCGTCTACATCGCGCGACAGCTGCTGATGCCGACGCCCTTACCGGTGGGAGGTCGCCGCGCCGCCGCCGCGACGACGGTCGTGCCCGCCAGCGTCGAAGCACCGCGTCCGCCCGCGGCCGCCTACTCCGTGGTCGCCGCGCGGAATCTCTTCAGTCCCTCGCGCACCGAGTCTGCCATGGGCACGACGACCGCCGCCGGCCCGGCGCCGCTCGTGCGACCAAACCTCTTCGGCATCGTCGTGCGCGACGGCGGCTCGATCGCGTATCTCGAGGATCCCGTCACCAAGCGTGTGGTCGGCTATCGCGTCGGCGACAAGGTGATCGGCGGTACGGTGCAGACGATCAAGTCCGACAGTGTCGTCATCGAGCGTCCCGATGGGCCGATGGACGTGAGGCTCCGCGATCCCGGTAAGCCACGCACGGCCGCGGCGACCGGGCAGCCGGGCCTGCCGCAGTTCGGCGGCATCCCGCAGGGTGGCTTCCAGCCCGGGCAGCCGGCGCAGCCGGCCGCGGCGCTCCCTGGCGTGATTCCGCCGGCGGCGGCGACGCCGGTGGTGCCGCCGCAAGTGGCGCAGCCGCAGCTGCCACAGCCGGGGCAGCCCACACCGCTTCCCGGCGTCGTGGCGCCGAATCTACAGGCGCCGATCGTTCCGCCGGGTGCGCGCCGCCCGCTGCCGCCAAACCTTCTCCGTCGTCTACCTCCCGGCATGGGCAATGCGCCCCAGCAATAACCTCAGCGGCTTCATTGCAACCGTCGTTCTGCTCAGCGCCGCCGGCTGCGCAACGACCAAATCCGAGCAGGCCGCGACACCGCCACCGATCCCCGTGCCGGCGCCGACGGTCACAGTGCAGACCGAGCCAGCCACGCCCCCGATGCCGCCGGTCTCGGTCGGTCCGCGCGCCCCCGAGCAACCACCGGCAGAGCCGCCCGTCGCGCCGCCGCAAACGGCGCCGCCGGCACCGGCACCGGACCGGCCGCCGGCGCCGACGCGGCCGTCCACCGCGCCGCCGACACCGCCCGGCTCGAGCGGCCGCTTCATCGTCCTCAACTTCGACAACGCGGATATCGAGACGGTAATCCACGCCGCCAGCGAGATCGTGGGCTTCAACTATGTGCTGGCGCCCGACGTGCGCGGCAAGGTGACCGTGCAAACGTCGGGTCGCATCCCGCAAGAGGACGTGTTCGGCGTCCTGCTCGGCATTCTGGAAGTCCACGGCTTCACCGCCGTGAAGGCGGGCAATCTCTACAAGATCGTCCGGCTGGAAGGCGCTCGCGAGCGCGCCGTGCCGACCGTCGTGGGCGACGTCGCCGTCGATTCGCGTAACGCGGACGAGATCATCACGCAGATCATTCCGATTCGCCACGCGTCCGTGAACGATCTCGGCGTGCTGCTGCGTCCCTTCGTCTCGTCGCGCGGCACGCTGGTGGCCAATCGCGAGACGAACGTGCTCGTCGTCACCGACGCCGTGGCCAACATCCGGCGCGTGCTGGACATCGTCAAGCTCGTCGACGTGCAGGTGTCACTCGACGAAGTGCAGATCATCCCGGTGGCGTTCGCCGACGCGACCGAGGTGGCCACCATCCTCAACCAGCTCTTCGTGGGCGGTCGCCTGCGCGCCGCCGCCCCGGGCACGCCGGTGGCGCCCTCGCCGCAGGTCGCTCCCGGGGCCCCCGCCGGTCCTGCCGGCGCGCCGACGGCCACCGAGCGGCCTCCGCTCGTGATCGCCGAGCGGCGATCGAATTCCATCGTCGTTCACGGCCGGCGCTCGGAGATCGAGACGATTCGCCGGATCCTCTCGCAGCTCGACGTCAACGTGACGGGCGGCCGGCGGGTGTTCATCTACTTCGCCGAGAACGCGAAGTCCAAGGACCTCACGGCGACGCTGAACGCGATCTACGGCGCGAAGGAGACCGTCCCGACTGCCGGACCGACGCCGCCCGCTCAGCCGCGCACGCCGGGGCAGCCACCGCCGCTACCGGGCGCGCCGCCGACGGTGGGGCCGGGCGGCCCGATCGGCGGCGGCCCCGGTCTCGCGGAGTTCGGCCTGGCGGAGGGTCAGTTCCGGTTCATCGCCGACGAGACGACCAACTCGGTGATCGTGACCACGACGCCGCGTCAGTGGACGGACATCGAGCCGACCATCAAGCAGCTCGACAAGATGCCGCGACAGGTACTGATCGAGGTGCTCGTGGCGGAGATCACGCTGCAGGACGACACGAAGCTCGGCGTCGACTGGGCGCTGAAGACCGGGAGCTTTCGCTTCGTGAGTCAGTCGGTGACCACGTCGACCAGCGGCCCACCGGGCATCACCGCGCCGACCGGACTCGAGGCGCTCGGCTCGGCCACCGCGGTGGCCGGACTGCCGGGGGCGGGGCTCACGGCCTTCGCGTTCGCCACGGACCAGTTTTTCGCGATGCTGAACGCCCTGTCGAGCGAGAACCGGGTGAACGTGATCTCGAATCCCCACGTGATGACGTCCGAGAACAAGAAGGCGGTCGTCAATGTCTCGACGTCCATCCCGATCGTCACGAGCCAGCAGACGGGGACACTCGCGCCGGTAACGACGGCGGCGACGCCGACGGTTTCGACGACGGGCAGCCTGAACCAGACCGTCGAGTATCGCGATGCGGGCGTGGTCCTCACCGTCACGCCGCGAATCGGCGAGCGGGGCACGGTGGCCCTCGAGGTCAAGCAGGAGGTGAACGACATCGGCGACCCCGAGCCGCCGACCGGCTCGCGCCGGATCAACAAGCGCGAGGCCGAGACGTCGGTGGTCCTGATGAACAACCAGACGCTGGTGATGGCCGGCCTCATCCAGGAGCGCCGCGGCGCTGCGGATCGCGGCATCCCGATCGTGAACCGGATTCCATTCCTGGGATTCCTCTTCGGCTTCAAGCAGCGGACAGTGGAGAAGCGGGAGCTGATCCTGTTGATCACGCCGCGCGTGGTCGGCACGCCGGTCGATGCCCAGCGCATAACCGACCAGATGCGGCACGCCACGCCGGAGCTCGACAATGCCGTGCGTCATTCGCCGCGCGCGCCCGTCACGGCGCCGATACCGCCGCCATCGACACCGCCGACCGGCGTGGTGGTGCCGTCGATGCCCGAGCCGCCGCCGACCGGAGTCCCGCCGGTCCCCGCCACGCCGCCCACCCGGTAACGACTGGGAGGCGGCCCCGGCGCCCGGCTACGCGCCGGTGAACTTCGGCGGGCGCTTTTCGAAGAAGGCGGCGAGGCCCTCCTGATGGTCGTCCGCGGCGATGGCGATGCCTTGCGAGAACGCCTCCAGATCGAGGGCGGATGCCAGATCGGACGTCGCCGCGCGGTTGACCATGTGCTTGGCCATCTTGAGCACCGCCGGCGGGCCGGCGGCGATCTTCTCCGCGAGCGCGCGCGTCACGCGCTCGAGCTCGACGGCCGGCACGACATGGTTGACGAGGCCGATGCGCGCGGCCTCCGCCGCATCGATGATGTCCGCGGTGAAGATCAGCTCCTTCGCGCGTGCCAGGCCCACCACGCGGGGCAGCAGCCACGTGCCGCCGCCGTCGGGGACGAGTCCGATCTTCCAGAAGAGCTCCCCGAACTTCGCGCGGTCGGACGCGACGATCAGATCGCAACACAGCGCCAGGTTCGAGCCGGCGCCGACCGCGTAGCCGTCCACCATGGCGATGGTCGGCTTCGGGAAGTTCACGAGCCGCTGCACCATCGCGTTCAGCAGCTCCACGCGTCCGCGTCCTTCAGCGGCCGTGTGCCGCTTCTGCCGCATCGTCTTCACATCGCCGCCGGAGCAGAAATGCCCGCCGGCGCCGGTGAGGATCATCACGCGTGCCCCGTCGTCGGCCTCCACCTCGTCGAGGACGGCCAGGAGCTCGCGGCGCATGACGATGTCGAGGGCGTTGCGCGCGTCCGGACGGTTCAGCGTGATGGTCGTCACGGCGTCGCTCTTGGCCTGAAACAGTGTCTGGTAGCCCACGGCTGACTCCTTTCGGGGGGCGCGTCGCGCAGAACCACCGACGCTGACGCGGATGATGCTACAATTTCGCTCGACTGTCATGCGGCTCATCGGCATGGTTCATCTCCCTCCGCTTCCTGGCAGCCCCCGCTGGGAGGGCTCCATGGAGCGCGCTATCGCCGCCGCCGTGGCCGATGCCCAGACGCTCGTCGACGGCGGCATGGATGCGCTCATCGTCGAGAATTACGGCGACGCGCCTTTCACGCCCGGCCGCGTGCCGCCGTCAACGGTGGCGGCCATGACCGTCGTTGCCGCCGAGCTGCGACGCGCGCTGCCCGCCACACCCCTCGGCGTGAACGTGCTCAAGAACGACGCGCGCGCCGGGCTGGCCATCGCGCGCGCGGTCGGCGCCACGTTCATCCGCGTGAACGTCCTCGCGGGGACGGTGGTGGCCGATCAGGGTGTCGTGCAGACCGAGGCGTTCGATCTGCTGCGCGACCGGCGCCTGCTCGGCGGCGAGATCGCCATCTTCGCGGACGTGCAGGGCAAGCATGCGGTCCCGCTCGTGCCCGTCGACCTCGAGCAGCAGGCGCGCGACCTCACCTACCGGGCCCTCGCCGACGGGCTGGTCGTCTCCGGCCGCGCGACGGGCGAGGCGACGCCCCTCGAAGACGTCAAGCGCGTGCGCAGCGCCGTGCCCGACGTGCCGATCCTCGTCGGCAGCGGCGTCACGCCGGAAACGGCGGCCGAGCTGCTCTCGATCGCCGATGCGCTGATCGTCGGCACCGCGCTCAAGCGCGGCGGAGACGTCAGCCAGCCGGTCGATCCCGAGCGCGTGCGTCGGCTCGTCGACGCCGTCGGTGGTCGCTAGCCTCCGCCGCGCCGCGCTCCTCACCCTTCTTCTGCTCGTCGCCTCCGGATGTCGCACCGGCGCCGACGCGGCGCGGAACGACCGCACCTTGGCGCGGCTCGCGCCACGGCTTGGCGAGCTGCTCCTCGTCGGCTTCCACGGCACCGCCATCGAGGACAATCCGGACGTCGAGCGCCTGCTCTGCCGCGTGCGCGTGGGCGGCGTCATCCTGTTCGCCCGCAACATCGTGGACGCCGATCAGGTCGCCCGACTCACCCGCGGGCTCGCGGAGCGCGCGCGCGAGTGCACCGGACGCGCGCTGCTGGTCGCCGTGGACGCCGAGGGCGGCCGCGTGATGCGCCTGGGTCCCGGCGCCGGCTACACGGCCACGCTCTCGCATCAGTATCTCGGCGACGCCAACGACCTCGCGCAGACGGAGCTCGAGGCGCGTCGCATCGGCAGCATGCTGCGCGAGGCGGGCATCAACTGGAACCTTGCGCCCGTCGTCGACGTCGGGTACAACCCGGCGAATCCGGTCATCGTCGGCGCAGGCCGCTCCTTCGGCGCCAGTCCCGCGGTGGTGGTCGCGCAGGCGCGCGCCTTCATCACCGGCATGCACGCGGCCGGGCTGCTCACGGCGCTCAAGCACTTTCCCGGTCACGGCTCGAGCGTCGCCGATTCGCACCACGGTTTCGTCGACGTCACCGACACCGCCGACCCGAAAGTAGAGCTGGCGCCGTATCGTCTGCTTCTCTCCGAAGGCATCGTCGACAGCGTGATGACCGCCCACGTCTTCAACCGGCGGCTCGATCGCCGTTATCCCGCGACGCTCTCCGAGCGCACGATCACCGGCGTGTTGCGCCGCGGCCTCGGCTGGCGCGGCGTGGTCGTGAGCGACGACATGCGGATGGGCGCCATCGACCAGCACTACGGTCTGCCCGACGCCGCCGTGCGGGCCGTGCGGGCCGGCGTCGATGTCGTGCTGATCGCCGACGATCGTCTGCCCGACGGGACGTCGGCCGCCGATGTCGTTCTCGACGCCTTGCGCGGTGCCGTCGGCCGCGGCCGCATCCCGGCGCGGCGGGTCGACGAAGCTCTCATCCGGATTGAAGCAATGCGCGCCAGGCTCCCGTAACTAAAGGAGATATTCTGCCGGCGTAGAAAATTGACCGGCGCCCGGGGCGGACGATACGCTGAATTTCTGTGAGAACCGCCCCGGTCAGGTTCCGGCTGCCCCTCAAGGTGAAGCTGAGCCTGCTCATCACCGGTCTCGTGGTGCTCGCCGTTCTGCTCGTCAGCGCTTCGCTGCTACGCAAGCAAGCCCAGACACTCACGGACGCCGTGACCAAGCGCGGCCTCACCATCGCTGCCAACCTGGCCGGCGGCGCGAAGAGCGCGCTCGTATCGAACGACGACCTCACGCTGAACATCCTCGTCAAGGAGGCGATGCGCGACAAGGACGTCGCCTACGTGATCTTCGTCGACGAGGACGGCGTCGTGCGCGCGCACTCGAACGTCTCGATGATCGGCAAGCGGCTCGCCCGCCCGCCCTCACTCACCGCTCCCACCGACCGCGCGCTCATCCAGACCTATCGTGCGGAGGACGGCGCCGCCGAGATCATCGATTTCGCGACACCGCTCGTCTTCAGCAAGACGCCGATCGGCACGCTCTACATCGGCTTCAGCAAGCTGGCGGTGACGCATGCGGTCACCGAGGCGCGTCAGCAGGCGCTGTACGTCACCGCCTTCATGATCGTCCTCGGCGTGGCCGGCGCCGTCGCCCTGGCCACCGTGCTGTCGCGTCCGATCTTCCGCCTCGTGCAGGCCACGCAGCTCATCGCCGCCGGCAACCTGGCGGTCGAGGTGCCGGTCACCACCCAGGACGAGCTGGGCGTGTTGACCGCGTCGTTCAACAAGATGGTGCGGAGCCTCCGCGAGAAGGAGATGATCAAGCGCGCGTTCACGCGCTACGTCGCGCGCGAGGTCGTGGAAGAGGTGCTGAAGGATCCAGAGCACCTCATGCTCTCCGGGGAGCGGCGCCAGGCGACCGTCGTCTTCTGCGACATCCGCGGCTTCACCACGCTGTCCGAGCGGCTCACGCCAGAGCAGGTCGTGAGCCTCCTGAACGAGTTCTATATGACCGCGATCGAGACGACCTCCCGGCACCACGGCACCCTCGACAAGTTCCTCGGCGACGCCGTGATGTGCGTCTTCGGCGCGCCCATCGCCCATCCCGATCACACGGCGCGTGCCGTGAAGACCGCCATCGATATGCGCACGGCGCTCACCGAGCTGAGCAAAGCGCGCTCGATGCGTGGTCTCGATCCGTTCGAGGTCGGCATCGGGGTGGCGCTGGGCGAAGTGGTGGCCGGGACCGTCGGCACCGAGGAGCGCATGGAGTACACGGTCATCGGCGACAGCGTGAACGTGGCCGCGCGCCTGCAAGGCCACGCCAAGGCCGGCTCCATCCTGCTCTCCCGCCGTACGTACGAAGCCGTCCACGACCTGGTGGAAGCGCTCTCGCGCGGGCCGATGAAGGTCAAGGGCAAGGAGGAAGAAGTCGAGGTGTACGAGGTGGTGGGATTCCGCCGGTGAGACCCGCCCTGGCCGTCGCCGCCGCCGTCCTGCTGGCCGGTTGTAGTTCGCTCGCCTCCTTTCAGCAGCGTGCGATGTCGGGGACGGCGACCCACAGGGTCGTCGGCGAGTCCGATGAGTTCATCGTGGTCTCCGCCACGGGTGGCGAGACAGCTGAGAGTCTCGCGCGCACGTATCTCGGCAATCCTGCCAAGAGCTGGATGATCGAGGACTTCATGGGCGGCCGGAGCTTCGCGCGCGGTCAGGAAGTGGTCATTCCGAAGAAGCCGTGGAACGTGTCCGGCATCGAGGCCATCGGATACCAGTTGGTCCCCGTGCTCGTCTATCACAACATCGGCAAGGAAGCCCGCGGACGCCTCGTCCTCGGCGTGGACGCGTTCACCGAGCAGATGCGGTACCTCAAGACCAACGGCTTTCGCGTCGTTAGCGTGGCGGAGTTCGTCGAGTGGCTGCAGCTGAAACGGCAACTGCCGAAGAAAACCGTGGTGCTGACCTTCGACGACGGCTATCGCTCGTTCCGCGACTTCGCGTATCCCGTGCTGAAGGAGCTCCGATTCACGGCCACGCTTTTCGTCTACACGGACTACGTCGGCGCCGGACGCAACGCGCTCAGCTGGGACGACCTGAAGGCGTTGGCCGCGGAAGGCTTCGACGTGCAGGCGCACTCGAAGTCTCACGGCGACCTGCGCCGGGGCCCTCACGAAGGCGACGCGCAGTACGCGCGCCGGATGCAGGCCGAGCTCATCGAGGCGCCGCGCACGCTCGCACGGAGCGTCGGCCGCCCCGTGAGCTTTCTCGCCTATCCGTACGGCCGCGCCGACGACGCGGTGCTGGCCAAGGTGAAAGACCAGGGGTACCAGGCCGCGTTCACCGTGCGCCGCGAGAGCAACGCCGCCTTCGTCGATGTGCTGCGCATCGGCCGCAGCCAGGTCTACGCCGAGATGACGCTCGAGCAATTCGCGAAGAACCTGAACGCCTTTCATCCCGAGAATCTGCGGTGAGGGTGTCCACGCTTCTCGTCACCGGCGCCGTCCTGCTGGCCGGGTGCGCCACGGTGCCGCCGCGCGCGGAGATGGTCAGCGCGCATCACCAGCGCGCGCGGATGCTCGAGCGTGACGGCCAGCTGCGCGCCGCCCTGCTCGAGTGGAAGATCGCCCGGACGATCGATCCCGACGATGCCGAAGCACGAACGGAGCAAGGCAAGCTCGAGGCGCGGATCCAGCGCCGCGTCACCGAGCGGCTCGCCGAGGCCCGCGCGGCCGCTGCCCGCGGCGCCCACGTCGAGGCGCGGCGCCGCCTGCTGGCCGTCCTCGCCCTCGAACCCGACAACGCCGCGGCCGTCACGCTGCTGCGCGCCTCAGGCCGCGAAGGCGAGTTCGTGCTCCACACGGTGCGCGCGGGCGAGACGCTCGGCGGCATCGCCGAGCGATATTACGGCGACCGCTCACGGAGCGAGGTGATCTGGGAGACCAACCGGCTTCCGGCGGGCCGCCCGCTCGTCGTGGGCAGCACGCTGAAGGTTCCGGAGATCTCCGGACTGCCGCTCACGGCGGGCGGCGGCAAAGCCGCCGTAGCGGCGACGACGCCACCGACGCCACCGACGCCAGCGACACCACCGACGCCGCCACGACCGATCACGGAACGCGGCCCCGAAGAGCCGCCCGAGGTCAATCCGATGCTGGCCGACATCCGCGACGCCATCGACCGCAAGGATTACGCGGTCGCCCTCGGGGACATCGATCGGTACATCGCGCTCAATCCCGGTGAGGCGGAGGCGGTGGAGCTGAAGAAGCTCACGCTCTACCGGCAGGGCTACACGCTGATCGAGCAGAAGAGCTACGACGAGGGCTACAAGACGCTCCGACAGCTCGCGCGCCTGCAGCCCGACTACCTGGATACTGCGAGCCTCGTGCAGCAGGCGCGGCGCCAGGTCATCGACCATCATTACCAGGAGGGCATCCGGCACTTCCGCGAGGAGCGGCTGCAGGAGTCGATCGCGCAGTGGCGCATCGTGCTCGACGTGGACCCACAGCATCCGAACGCGCGCCGGAACATCGAGCAAGCCGAGCGATTGCTCGAGGCGCTCGAGCGCCGCAAGACGCGCTAGGTTCGCAGTCGCTCCACCTCGTCGCGGGTCGGCAGCGACGCCTGCGCGCCCCGACGCGTGCACGTGATCGCCGCCGCGGCGCACGCGAAGCCGACCGCGGCCGCGAGCGCCTTGCCTTCCACCAGCGCCACGGCGAGCGCGGCATTGAAGCTATCGCCGGCCGCCGTGGTGTCGACGGCGTCGACGTGGACGGCGGCCACGTGGAGTGGAGGCCCCTCACCGCACGCCAGCACGCCGCGCTCGCCGAGGGTGACGAGCACGGACCGCGCACCGCGGCGCCGCAACACTGCCGCAGCGTCGGCCGCTTCCGCGATACCGGACAGGCGCGTCGCCTCACCGGCATTCGGCGTCAGGTAGTCGACGAGCTCGAGAAACCCGAGCCCATCGTCGGGGACCGGCGCCGGATTGAGGATCGTCGGTCGGCCACGGCCCCGCCCGAGCGTCACTGCCTCGCGCACGGCGGCGAGCGGAATCTCGCACGACGCCAGCACGATGTCTGCCCAGCCGAAGTCGTCGGCGCGCGCCCGCACGTGCTCGACGGTGAGCGCGCGGTTGGCGCCCGGCGCGACGCCGATCTGGTTGCGGCCCTCGCGGTCGACGAAGATGAGCGCCGTCCCCGTCGCCGCGCCGTCGGTCATGATCAGTCCAGCGGTGTCGATGCCTTCGGCGCTCAACCCCGCGCGCACGGCGCGTCCGGAGGCATCATCGCCGACGCAGCCGATCAGCCGAACCTCGGCGCCGAGCCGGCGGGCCGCCACGGCCTGGTTGGCGCCCTTGCCGCCGTGATTCACGAGCAGCGTGCCGTTGGTGACCGTCTCGCCGGGCTCCGGCAGGCGCGGCAACGCCAGCGTGAAGTCGACGTTGGCGGAGCCGACTACGAGGACACGCGACATAGCGCAGCCAGAAATGTCTGCATGAAGCGCACCGAGTCCACGCGGCGCGCGACGCGGACATTGGGTGAACCGGCCACCCGCCGCGTCTCGCCATCGGCACCGATGGCGACTCGGATGGCCTCCCAGGTACCGAGCGACGGGTCGGCGGCGAGACCGACCGCGAGCGGGTCGTGCAACGTCATGCGCCGCGTGGCGCCCGTGCCGAAGGAGTACGCCGTGAAGCGACGCACACGCTCGGCGTACGACGCCGGTGTCGCCGTGAGCGCCGCATCGAGCGCACCGGCCTCGAGCACGGCCTGCCGGGTCGCGTCGAGCGGCACGAGGTCGAGCCGCAGGCCGGCCTCGACGACACGGCGCGCCGCCTCGGGATCGACATGCATGTTGAACTCCGCGTCGGCCGTGACGTTGCCCGCGACGTCGACGGCGCCCCCCATCACCACGACGCGCCCGACCCCGCGCATGGCGGCAACGTCGGCCTCGACGGCGTGGGCGACATTGGTGAGCGGCCCCAGCGCGATGAGCGTGAGGTCGCTGCCGTGGCGCCGGGCGGCGGCCACCATGAGCGCGACGCCGCCCGCCGGCGCGAGCGTGGGATGCGCGGGCGGCCAGTCATCGAGATCGCCGAGTCCATCCTCGCCGTGGTGACGCGTCGCGGTGACCAGCGGGCGCGCCAGCGGCGTCGCCGCGCCTTGCCCCACCACGGGGACTGGTCGCGGATCGCGCAGCGCAAGCAGCCGGAACACGTTGCGGGTTCCCGCCGTCACCGGCACGTTTCCGGCCACGGTCGTGATGACGTCGACGCTGAGCGACGGCGTCCCCCAGGCCTGGAGCAGCGCCAGCGCGTCGTCGACGCCGGGGTCGGTGTCGATCAGGACCGGCGGCATCGAATCCTCTGGACGACTGGCCCACTCTTATACAATGAGGTCAGACCTTCCGGGAGGAGGTGCGCGAATGGACATCGAGATCCTGTACTGCGGCGAGTGAAACTACCTGCCTCAGGCCTCCAGTTTGCAGGCCGCCATCAAGGAAAAGTACGGCATCAACGCGGAGCTGCGCGAGGGAGCCGGCGGTATTTTCGAGGTCTCCATCGACGGGCGGACGGTGTACTCGAATCAGGAGACCTACCGTTTCCCGGAGAACGAGGAGATCTTCAGCAAGATCGACGCGGCTAAGAAGTGAGCTCACTCTCGAGCTCTTCCCGATAGCGTGGGTGGGCCACGGCGGTCAACGCCCTGGCCCGCTGTCGCACACCGAGTCCCCGTAACCGGACCGCTCCGTACTCTGTCACCACCCAGTCGGCCAGATACCGCGGCGTGGTGACGGCGGCGCCCGCCGTGAGCCGCGGCACGATGCGCGAGACGCCACCGTCGCGCCCGCCCGTCGACGGCAGCGCGATGACCGAGGCGCCGTGCCGGGCGCGCGAGGCGCCGATGACGAAGTCGAACTGACCGCCCACGCCGGCCACCTGCCGCGCCCCGAGCGTCTCGGCGTTGACCTGGCCGGTGAGGTCGACCTCGAGGGCGGAATTGATCGAGACGAACCGGTCGAGGCGCGCCACCACGTCGGGGTCGTGCACGAACGCGGAGGACTCCATGTTGACGCGCGCGTTGTCGCGGAGGAAGTCGAAGAGCCGGCGCGTGCCCATGGCCTCCGCGATGTCGAGCCGGCCGCGATGAAACGGCTTCCGCGCCGCCGTGACGACACCGCGCTCGATCAGCGACACCGAAGCGTCGACGAGCAGCGAGTGGAGCGCGAGATCGCGGTGGTCGCCGAGCGCTTCCAGCACGGCCTGGGGAATCGCTCCGACCCCCACCTGCACCGTCGCGCCCTCGGGCACGAGGTTCGCGACGTGACGGCCGATCGCCCGCTCGACGTCGCCGACGACCGGCGGCGGATACTCCACCAGCGGCGCGTCGACTTCGACGGCGACGTCGACCTGGCTCTGGTGCAGCCAGCAGTTGCCGCGCGTGCGCGGCATGCGCGGATTGATCTGCGCGACGACCAGCGGCGCCGTGCGCGCGGCCGGCAGCGCGACGCCGACGGCCACGCCGAGGCTCAGGTAGCCGCGCGCGTCGGGCGGCGCCGTGTGGACGACGACGCAGTCCGGCGCCCAGGCGCCGCCGCGCGCAAACTCGCTGACGACGTCGAAGTAGCGGACGGGGACGAAATCGACGCGCCCGCGCCGGCGCGCGTCCTCGAGCTCGCGCGACATGTGCCAGGTGCCCGCCGCCAGCGCCGCGTGCTGCGGTCGCGCGAAGCCGAAGTCGCCGAGGTGGATGCCGCCCAGCACGGTGAGATCGCGCAGGCGGTCGGCCTGGCGGCAGATCTCGGCGAGCAGCGCCGTCGGCTCGCCGCACGCCGGTGGCACGAGCACCCGCATGCCGGGTCGCAGGCGCTCCACGGCGCCGGCGACGGTTTCCCGGACGAACGCGCGGGGCATGGGCGGCCCGTATAATACCGCGCCATGAACGCGCGCTTGCTCGTCCTCGCCCCCCTGGCCATCACCCTCTTCACCTATGGCTGCAGCACCGCACCGCAGAGCAGCTCGACGACGACGTCGGGCTCGCCGCGCGTACGCTGTCTGGCCGATCCCAACGAGGGCCACACGCGACCACTCGTCTATTTGTTCTGTATCGAGAGCCCGTAAGATGAAGGCGTGAGTCCCCGCGTCGCGCTCGTCACCGGCGGCGGCCGCGGCATCGGCCGCGCGATCGTGCTCAGGCTCGCCAAGGACGGGCTGCACGTGGCCATCGCCGGGCGTGCGGAGGCGCCGTTGCGCGAGGCCGAGGCGGCGGCGTGCGCCACCGGCGCCGTTGCGCTGGCGACGTCGCTGGACGTCACCGACCCCGCCTCGATCGCGGCCGCCCTCGCCCGCATCACCGACGCGCTCGGACCCGTCGACGTGCTCGTCAACAATGCCGGCATCGCGGAGTCCGCGCCGCTGGCACGGACCGATCCGGAGCTGTGGGAGCGCCACCTCCGCGTGAACGTCACCGGCCCCTACCGTTTGACGCGCGCCGTCCTGCCCGGCATGCTCGAGCGCCGCTGGGGTCGCGTCATCAACGTCGCCTCGCTCGCCGGGCTCTATGGCTCTCCGTACGTCACCGCCTACACGGCCTCCAAGCACGCGCTGGTGGGCTTCACGCGCGCCCTCGCCACCGAGGTCGCGAGCAAGGGCATCACCGTGAACGCGCTCTGCCCGGGCTTCACGGCAACGGACATGGTCTGGCGCGGCGCCCGCAACATCGTCCAGAAGACCGGCACGTCGTTCGAGGACGCCGTGCGAGCGCTCGCCGGCATGAACCCGGGCCGCCGCCTCATCGAGCCGGACGAGGTGGCGGACGCGGCCGCGCGACTGGTCGACGACTCCACCACCAACGGCGAATGCATCGTGCTCGACGGCACTCAGCCCGCACCGAAGGGAGCGACAGCATGAAGGATCACATCTCGGCCGTGCGCCCGCGTACGCTGCCGAAGCCCGCCGGCTTTTCCTACGGGTACGAGGTGAAGAGCGGACGACTCCTGTTCGTCGCCGGTCAGGTCGCCGTCGACGCGGAGGGCCGCATCGTCGGTCGCGGCGACCTCGTCGCCCAGTTCCGCCAGACGTGCGCCAACATCCACGCCGTGCTCAGCGCCGCCGGCGGCGAGATGACCGACCTGGTGAAGCTGACCATCTACGTGCTCGACGTCGCCGAGTACAGGAAGAACCTCAAGGCGATCGGCGAGGTGTACCGGGAGTACTTCGGCAAGCACTTTCCCGCGATGACGCTCGTCGGCGCGCGCGATCTGTTCGACGCCGCCGACGGCGCGCTGATCGAGATCGAAGGCGTGGCCGCGCTGCAATGATCGCCGCGCTCACCGATGCCCTTCCCGCTCCTGCGCTGATGCCGGAGCGTGTGTACACGCTGCCCGAGCTGCGCTATCCGCGACGGCTCAACGTGGCCGAGCAGCTCCTCGACGCCAACGCCGACGGTGGCCGAGCGGGCCGCCCGGCCATCATCGCGGGCGGCGCCACGATCCCGTACGGCGAGCTCGCGCAGCGCGTGAACCGGCTGTGTCACGGGCTCCGGGGGCTCGGGCTGGAGCCGGGCGACCGGCTGCTGCTGCGGCTGCCGAACGTGCCGGAATTCATCGTCGCCTGGCTCGCGTGCCAGAAGCTCGGGGTCATCACGGTCGGCACCATGCCGATGCTGCGCGCGCGCGAGCTCGCGTACATCATCGAGGACGCCGGCGCCACGGCGGCGATCGTGTGGGGCGGGCTGCGCGACGAGCTGGATCGCGCGCGCGAGCAGGCGCCCGGTCTCACGCGGCTCATCGTCGCCGGAGAGGCGAAAGCCGGCGATACGACGCTGGCATCCCTGCTGAGTGGACGCTCGGAGCGCTTCACGGCCGCGCCGACGGAGCGTGATGAGGTCGCGATGCTCGCCTACACATCCGGCTCGACCGGCGTCCCCAAGGGCTGCGTCCATTTCCATCGCGACATCCTCGCCTCCGCCGACTCGTACGCGCGTCACGTGCTGACGCCCAGCGAAGAGGATCGCTTCGGTGGTCATCCGACGCTCGCCTTCACGTTCGGCACCGGCGGCCTCCTCGTCTTTCCTTTCCGCTTCGGTGCCGCCACCGTGCTGAGCGGTCCCTTCACGCCCGAGACGATGCTGGAGACGCTCGCGCGCGACCGCGTGACGATCGCCTTCTGTGCGCCGACCTCGTACCGCTTCATGCTCGGCGTGTCGGACATGAGCAGGCGTTACGATCTCGGCGCGCTGCGACTCGGCGTCTCGGCGGCGGAGCCGCTACCGGCGGCGACCTGGGAGGCGTGGCGCAAGGCCACCGGTGTCGAGCTGCTCGACGGCATCGGCTCGACCGAGATGTTCCACATCTTCATCTCGTCCCGTCCGGGCCAGGTGCGGCCCGGCGCCACCGGCGTGCCCGTTCCCGGCTACGACTGCCGCGTCGTCGACGAGCACGGACGCGAGCTCGAGGCAGGCACCGAGGGGCTCATCGCCATCAAAGGCCCCACCGGCTGCAAGTACTGGCGCAAGCCGGACCGCCAGGCCGACTACGTCCGCTGGGGCGGCTGGAACGTCACTGGTGACGTCTACGTCCAGGACGCCGACGGTTATCTGACGTATCAGTGCCGCTCGGACGACATGATCGTGTCCGGCGGCTACAAGATTCCGGGGCCGGAGGTCGAGCACGTGCTCGACGAGCACCCGTCGGTCGCGGAGTCGGCGGTGGTGGCGGCGCCGGACGCCGCGCGCGGATTCATCGTGAAGGCGTACGTGGTGCTGCGGCCGCCGGCGCGGCCGACGGCCGAGCTCGTGGCCGAGCTGCAGGACTTCGTCAAGCGTGAGCTGGCGCCGTACAAGTACCCGCGCGCCATCGAGTTCGTCGAGCGGCTGCCACGCACGGAGACAGGCAAGATCCAGCGCTACCGTCTGCGCCTGAGCGACGTGCTGCCATGGGACCCGGCTCGGGAGTGAGGCCACGACCATCTCGGCCAGGCCACCCACGGGTCGAGCCGCAAACACCGCGGTCGCTACAGTGACATGAGCGCCGTCGGCGAGCGCTTCCGCATCCGGCATCCGCTGCCCGCGGCGCGCTGGCCCACGCGCGAGGAGGCGGCCCGCGCGCGTTTGTTCCAGCCGGCGGCGATCGGTCGCCGCACGATGGCCGAGCAGCGGACGTGGGTACCGGCGATGGTGCCATGGCGGGCGACGGACGACGGCTTCGTGACCGAGGATGTGCTCGCCTGGTACGCACGCTTCGCCGATGGCCGGCCCGGCGTGCTCGTGGTCGAGGCGACCGGCATCCGCGACATCCCGAGCGGACCGCTGCTCCGTATCGGCGACGATCGTTTCATCGCGGGCCTGCGCCGCCTGGTCGACACCGTGCGCGAGCACAGCGCCGGCCACACGCGTCTCTTCATCCAGCTCATCGACTTCGTGGCCGTTCGGCGCCGCCCCGAGCCCGAGAAATATTTCGGGCGGCATCTCGGCGTCGACGAGGCGCTGCGCCGGCGCATGGCGGCGGCCGCCGACGACCCGGCCTGGCTCGCCGCCGACGAGGGCGTCATCCGCCAGCATCTGCTCGCGTCGCTGCTCGACGATCGCCTGTTCGTCGAGCGCGTGCTGACCGAACGCCAGCTGGAGGCGCTCGACTACGGCTACCGGGAGCGCATCTGGGACGTCCACCTGCCGTGGATCGAGGAGCTGCCGCGCGTGCTGCCCGGACTCTTCGCGGCGGCGGCGCAACGCGCGAAGGCAGCGGGCTTCGACGGCGTGGAGCTGCACTACGCCCATGCCTACACGATGTCGTCGTTCCTCTCGCGGCTCAACGTTCGTCCCGACGGCTATGGAGGTCCGCGCGAGCACCGCGTTCGGCTGCCCCTCGAGGTGCTCGCCGCCACCCGCGCGGCCGTCGGCGACGATTACGTCGTCGGCATTCGCTATCTCGGTGACGACGTCGTGGCCGGCGGCAGTGACCTGGAGGACGCCGCCTGGTTCGGCGCGCGCTTCGCGGCCGCGGGCGCGGACTATCTGTCGGTCTCCAAGGGCGGGCGCTTCGAGGACGCCAAGCAGCCGCGCGTCGGCGAAGCCGTCTATCCGTACACCGGGCGCTCCGGCTACGAGTGCATGCCCACCGTGATCTCGGACGAGCGTGGCCCCTTCGGTCGCAATGTGCCCCTGGCCGCCCGCATTCGCGCGGCGGTGCGCGAGGCCGGCGCGACGACGCCCGTGGTCACCAGCGGCGGCATCGGAACGTTCGAGCAGGCGGAAAGCATCCTCGCATGCGGCGAAGCCGACTTCGTGGCCGCCGCGCGACAGACGCTGGCCGATCCGGACTGGTTCCGGAAGATGCAGCTCGGTTACGGCCAGCTCGTGCGCCGCTGCGAGTTCACGAATTACTGCGAGGGCCTCGATCAGCACCACAAGCAAGTGACCTGCAAGCTCTGGGATCGCCTCGACGTCGACGCGCCCGACGTGCGGCTCGCCGCCGACGGCAAGCGACGGCTGTCGGCGCCCCCGTGGAAACCGTCCCAGGAGTGACCGCCGAACGTGGCGCACTGTCCGCTCGAGCTGCTCGCCGATCTGGCTGACGTGCTGGCCGAAGTGCGGACATGGCGGGGCGTGAGCGAGAAGCACCCCGCCGTGTTCTATCTGCGCCGTGAGCCGTTCCTGCACTTCCATCTGTTTCCCGGGCCGCGTCGACGGGCGGACGTCAAAGGTGAGCGTGGCTGGTTCCAGCTCGAGCTTCCCGGGACGATGACCGATCGCGCTCGCCGCGCGCTCGGCCGTGAGCTTCGACGCCGATACGCCGAGCGGACGAGCGGAGCCCGCACGATCCGGTAGCACACGCGGAAAGTCTCAGGTGCGGCCGTTGTCGCCGCCGCCGGGTGCGTGGTACCTTACCGACCACTTTTGCCACGTCAGCGACGACGGAGGATTCGCCATGCCGTTCGTGAACATCACCATCTACGAGGGGCATCCGAAGGAGCGAAAGGACGAGATCGCGCGCCGCGTGACCGATACCCTCACCGACGTGTGCAAGCTGCCGCGTGAGGCGGTGTGGGTCGTGTTCAACGAGGTGACGCCGCCCGACTGGTACGTGGCGGGGAACCCCGGCAAGAAGTGACGGCGACGTTCGAGACGCTCAGCACCGGCTTCCTCTTCACCGAGGGCCCGCTCTGGCATCCCACCGGCAAGTTCCTCCTCTGGAGCGACATGCCCGGCGACCACATGCGGCGCTGGTCCGCCCGCGATGGCGTCACGACGTTCCGCAAGCCGTGCAACATGTCGAACGGCCTCACCTACGATCGGCAGGGGCGGCTGCTCGCGTGTGAGCACGCCACCAGCCAGGTGACCCGAACGGAAAGCGACGGCCGCGTCGTGGCCATCGCGACGCATTACGCCGGTAAGCAGCTCAACAGCCCGAACGACATCGTGTGCAAGTCCGACGGCGGCATCTACTTCTCCGACCCGCCCTACGGCCGGGCGAAGTTCTACGGCGTCGAGCGGCCGCAGGAGCTCGACTTCCAGGGCGTGTACCGCGTCGGGCGCGACGCCAAGTCGACGGAGCTGCTCGTGGACGACTTCGACCGGCCGAATGGGCTCTGCCTCTCGCGCGACGAGGGCCGGCTGTTCATCAACGACACGGCCCGCAAGCATATCCGCGTCTTCGACGTCACGGCGAGCGGCACGCTCACGAACGGTCGCGTGTGGGCGGAGACCAAGGGCGACAAGCCGGGCGCGCCGGACGGCATGAAGCTCGACTCCGCCGGCAACGTGTACTGCTGCGGGCCGGGCGGCATCCACGTGTTCGACCCCGATGCGCAGCTCCTCGAGGTCCTCGAGGTTCCGGAGTACACGGCCAACTTCGCGTGGGGCGACGACGACTACCGCACGTTGTTCATCACCGCCTCGACCTCGCTCTATCGCACGCGCCGCACCATTCCCGGTCTGCCGGTGTTCTGACAAGGAGGACGCAATGCGACGTTTGCCAGTCCTGCTCCTGATGGCCGCGGTGCTCACGGCCCCGTTCGCCGCCGATGCGCAGAAGCCGATCAAGGTCGGCATGCCGATGCCGCTGTCGGGCCCGCCCGCGCTGTTCGGGGAGCCCGCGTCGAAGGGCGCCCTGATGTTCGTCGAGGAGCTCAACGCCAAGGGCGGGGTCCTCGGCCGGAAGCTCGAGCTGATCACGCGCGACTCCAAGGCCGACGCCAACGAGGCCGTCCGGCAGGCGCGCGAGCTGATCCTCAAGGACAACGTCGACTTCCTCGTGGGCACGCTGACCTCCGCCGAAGGACCGGCCGTCTCGGTCGTCGCGAAGGAGAACAAGATCGTCTTCATCGCGCCCATTCCGAAGACCGATCAGCTCACAGCCGCCGACAAGCTACACCCGTACGTCTTCCGCGTGGCCGCCAACACGACGATGGAAGGGCGCAGCGCGGCCGAGATCGTGGCCAAGTGGCCGGTCACCAAGGTCGCCACCATCTCGTTCGACTACGCGTACGGCCAGGACGTCACCCGCGCCTTCGTCGACCACTTGAAGAAGATCAAGCCGAGCGCGCAGATCGTGGACCAGCAGTGGCCGAAGCTCGGCGAGCAGGACTACAACCCGTTCATCAACGCGCAGATGGCCAAGAAGCCCGAGGCCATCTTCTCCTCGATCTGGGGCGGGTTCTTCGTGACGTACTCCAAGCAGGCGAAGGCGCTCGGCATGTTCGACGCCGTGAAGTACAACTTCATCGGCGTGGGCGAGGCCGGCTCCCCGGAGACGACGAAGTCGATGGGCGACGACTACCCGGTCGGCATCTGGGGCAACTCCTATGACGCGTTCTACTGGGGCGAGACGGCGGCCCACAAGGACTACACGGCGCGACTGTCGAAGTACCTGAAGGACGAGTACCCGTCGTCGTGGGCGATCCAGGGCTACATCGGCATGCAGTTCCTGGCCGAGGCCATCAAGAAGGCGAACAGCACCGACTCGGACAAGGTCTCAAAGGCGCTGCTCGGCCTCACCGTCGAGACGCCCATCGGCCCGCAGACCATCCGGGAGAAGGACCACCAGGCCAATCGCGGCCAGCTCTACGGCAAGACGGTCAAGGATCCGAAGTACCCGTTCCCGATCATGAAGCCCGTGACCTACGTCGATCCGACGAAGTTCATGGATTGACCATACTGAATGGGGGGGCTGGACGGCCCCCCCATTTCCCCCCTTCTACGTGACGCCCGATCACTGCCCGGACCATTCCGCATAGACCGGCCTCGAGACCAGAGTGCCTGACCCCTCGTTCGTGTTCGCGCAGTCGGTAAGCGGCCTGACGGCCGCGATGTTTCTGTTCCTGATCGCGTCCGGGCTCTCGCTCATCTTCGGTGTGCTGCGCGTGCTGAACTTCGCGCACGGTACCTTCTACATGCTCGGCGCGTACTGCGCCTATCAGTTCATGGTCTGGCTGCGGCCGGGACCGGGAAAATTCTGGCTGGCCGCGCTGGCGGCCGGGCTCGTCATCGCCGCGCTGGGCGGGCTCGTCGAGCGTCTGCTCTTCCGGCATCTCTACGGCAAGGAGGAGCTCTATCAGCTGCTGTTCACGTATGCGCTCGTGCTCGTGCTGAGCGACGCGGCCAAGATGATCTGGGGCACGCAGCAGAAGTCGGTGACACGGCCGCCGGAGCTGACGGGCGCCTTCACCGTGTTCGGGGCCACGATTCCCGACTACAACCTGCTCATCCTGCTGCTCGGCCCCGCTATCGCCCTCGCGGTGTGGTACGTGCTGCAGCGGACGCGCGTGGGCCGCTTCATCCGCGCGGCCGCGCTCGACCGCGAGACGCTGGGCGCGCTCGGCGTGAACGTGAACGCGCTCTACACGTGGGTGTTCGTCATGGCGTCGTTCCTCGGCGGCCTCGGCGGCGCGCTGATCAGCCCGATGCGCGCGACGGTGCCCGGCATGGACACGGAGGTCATCGTCGAGGCGTTCGTGGTGGTCGTGATCGGCGGTCTGGGCTCGTTCTGGGGCACGTTCCTCGGCGCGCTCATCTACGGCCAGGTGTTGTCGTTCGGCATCCTCTTGTTTCCGCGGTTCTCGATCTTCGCCGTCTTCGCCCTCATGGCCGCCGTCCTCATCGTCCGCCCCTGGGGCCTCCTCGGCCGGCCACTGAAATGAAGTCACGACCATCTCGGTCAGCCCACCCACGCCTCGATGCGCAACCAGCGCCGTCGTTACAATGATCAACCGCCTCGCGCGATTGCCATGGGGCGCGCTGGTGCTCGTCGCCGCCTTCCTCGTGCCGGCGGCGGGCTCCCGCTTCTACACGTTCCTTGCCAACGACGTGGCGATCTGGGCGCTGTTCGCCACCAGTCTCAATCTGCTCGTCGGCTACACCGGGCTCGTCTCGTTCGGGCACGCCGCGTACTTCGGGATCGGGGCGTACACGACCGGCCTCCTGATGAAGAAGCTCGCGGCGCCGTTCGTGCTCGCCTTTCCGGCGGCCGGCGTGGTGGCCGGCGCGCTCGCGCTCGTGTTCGGATTCTTCTGCGTGCGACTGACGCGGATCTACTTCGCGATGCTGACGCTCGCCTTCGCCCAGATCGTGTGGGCCATCTGCTTCAAGTGGAATGAGCTCACCGGCGGCGAGCAAGGCATGCCGGAGATCCCGTATCCGGATTTCGCCTGGCTCGACCGCCTCGCCTCGGTCCCGCTCGTCGGCGGCTGGCGCACGGCGGAGTACTTCTACTTCCTCACGCTCATTCTGGTCGCGCTGTGCCTGTGGGCGCTACGCCGCATCGCCGGCTCGCCGTTCGGCCGCATGCTGACGACGATCCGCGAAAACGCGGAGCGTGCGGAGTTCATCGGCGTGAACGTCCGCCGGTACGAGCTGGCCGCCTTCGTGCTCGCCGCCGCCTTCGCCGGGCTCGCCGGCGGCCTCTTCGGCATCTTCAATCGCGGCGTCTTTCCCGACTTCGCCTACTGGACGAAATCGTCCGAGGTGCTGATCATGACGCTGCTCGGCGGCATGGGCACCTTCTATGGCCCCGCCGTGGGCGCGCTCGCCCTCATCCTTCTCAATCAGCAGATCACCTCGTATACGGAGTACTGGCCGTTCGTACTCGGCACCATCCTGATCGTGTTGCTCTTCGTCTTTCCGGGCGGGCTCGCCGGTGCCGCCGCCCTCATCGGGCGCCGCCTCGGGAGACCGCGCCGTGCTTGAGGTGCGCGACATCCGCAAAGCGTTCGACGGCTTTCTCGCCGTCGGCGGCGTGAGCCTCGGGGTAGCGCCCGGCCAGATCGCGGCCATCATCGGCCCGAACGGTGCGGGCAAGACCACCTTCTTCAACCTCATCACCGGACATCTGCAGCCGGACGCGGGCGCCGTCCTGCTCGAGGGCCGCGACATCACCGGGGTCGCGCCGCACGACGTCTGCCGGCTGGGCATGGGCCGGTCCTTCCAGCGCACGAACATCTTCCCGCGCCTGACGGTGTTCGAGAACGTGCAGGCCGCGTACATCTCCCACCGCGGCCGCGGGCGCGATCTCTTCCGTCGCGTGGATCGCCTGTACGCCGAGGAGACGGACGCCGTGCTCGCCTCGCTCGGTCTGCTCGATCGCCGTGGCGAGGTCAGCGGGTTCCTGTCGCACGGCGCGCAGAAGCAGCTCGAGCTCGGCATCGCGCTCGCCAGCGAGCCTCGGCTGCTGCTGCTGGACGAGCCGACGGCCGGAATGTCCGCCACCGAGACGCGCGAGACGATTCATTTGATCGAGCGTCTCGCGCGCGAGCGTGGACTCACGCTGCTCTTCACCGAGCACGACATGGAGGTGGTGTTCTCGATCGCGCAGAAGATCACGGTGCTGCACCAGGGTCGCGTCATCGCCGACGGCGTGCCCGCCGACGTGCGCGCCGACGCGGAGGTGCGACGGGTCTATCTCGGTGAGCGCCGGTGAGCGCCGCATGACGGCGCTCCTCGAAGCCGACGACCTCCACACCGCCTACGGGCTCTCGCGCGTGCTGTTCGGCGTGTCGATCGACGTCAGCGCCGGTGAGTGCGTCTGCCTGCTCGGTCGCAACGGCGTGGGCAAGTCGACCACGATGCGCTCGATCATGGGACTGACGCCGCCGCAGTCCGGCCGCGTGCGCTTCAAGGGAACGGACATCACCGGCTGGGCGCCGTACCGCGTGGCGCGAGCGGGGCTCGGCTTCGTGCCGGAGGACCGCCGGATCTTCGCCGACCTGACCGTCTGGGAGAACCTCGACGTCGCCCGGCGCGCCGCCGGCGCCGACGGGTTCACGGTCGAGCGCGTGTTCGATCTTTTCCCGAAGCTTCGTGAGCTAAGCTCCCGCCAGGGCGGACATCTTTCCGGTGGTGAGCAGCAGATGCTCACGATCGCGCGCACGCTGATGGGCAATCCGGAGCTCCTGCTCCTCGACGAGCCATCGGAGGGGCTGGCGCCGATCGTGGTCGATCACCTGCGCGACCAGATCGCGCGGCTCAAGCACGAGGGCCTCACCATCCTGCTCGCCGAGCAAAATACGGAGTTCTCGCTCTCGCTCGCCGACCGCGTCTACGTGCTCGAGAAGGGCTCGATCAAGTTCAGCGGACCGGCCGCGCGCCTGCGAGATGACGCCTCGCTCCGCCAGGCGCTCCTCGCGCTCTAGCGTCCGGCCACGGCTCGCCGCAGTGGCGGCGGTGGTCGCGGCGGGGTTCCTGGCATGGGAAGCGGTGACGTGGCCGCGCGTGGCGCCGCTCGAAACTCGGCCACCGGCCAGCACCGCGTTCATCGACCGCTACCGCACCGTCGAGCGTGAGGCCGGCCGACCCGGACGCGTGCAGTGGACGTGGATGCCGTACACGCGGATCGCCACGTCGCTGAAGCGCGCGGTGGTGGTGGCCGAGGACGCAAGCTTCTTCTCGCACCGCGGGTTTGCGACCGCGGAGATTCGAGAGGCGATCGACCGGGCCGTGAAGGAGTTCGGCCTGCCGCGCGGGGCTTCGACCATCACCCAGCAGCTAGCCAAGAACCTCTGGCTTTCGCCGTCGCGCAACCCCGTGCGCAAGGCCAAGGAGGCGATCCTCACGTGGCAGCTCGAGCGCGCGCTCAGCAAGCGTCGCATCCTCGAGCTCTATCTGAACGTCGCCGAGTTCGGCCCGGGCCTGTACGGCGCCGAGGCGGCGAGCCGCCGCTACTTCGGGAAGTCGGCGGCCGAGCTGACCGACGACGACGCCGCCGAGCTCGCCGCCAGCCTGCCGCGTCCGAGCACCTGGCACCCCGGCGTCAGCACGCGCGCCTACCGCCGCTACGTGGACGACATTCGGCGGCGCATGGAGCGCATCGCGCTCCCGTCCAGGCAGCTCGAGTGACGACTACGCGGCTGGATCGATCAGAGCGAGACCGGTGTCCGGGTCGTGGCGTTTACGCAAGTAGGCGGGCGACTCCACGAGGATGACCTCGAGCGTCGGCCACACCCGCGCGCTCAGCAGATGGCCGCCCCGCGTCTGGCTGTCGGAGAGACCGACCACGACGTGCGCGTGGACCTTCGGCGCGCCCTTGTCGTCGAGCGCCACGTCGCCGATCAGCGAGAGCACCTCGACCTGCTCGCCGATGGCCATGCGCTTGTAGTCCTTGCGCCCCCGATCGAAGTAGCCGAGCGTGACCTCGCTGAAGGCGCCGATGGCTGTGAAGTGTGCGGCGCGCACGCGCTCTCCCTTGGCGAACGCGGTCAGCTCCCCCACCACCTCGTCCCCCTTGTCGAAGACGAGCGCGAACGTCTTCTGGCCCGTGGAATCGAGCAGCTTCGATTTCATCCTGCTACACCAGCTCCCTCACCCGGTCGCCGAGCACCGTCAGCGCGATCTTCTCGCGGTTGGGCTCCCCGCGAACGAGGGACATCGCGAACTTCCGGGCCTGCTCGGCGGTAATCTTCGGCGGCAGCGGCGGCTCGAGCGGATCGACGATGGCCTGCACGACGACCGGCCCCGGCGTCGCCAGCGCGCGATCGAGCACGGGCCCGCACTGTTCCGGATTTTCGATCGTCAACCCGGTGGCCCCGCACGCCTGCGCGACCAGCGCGAAATCGATGGGCTGCAGCTCACAGCCGTACTCGGGATTGCCGAGGAAGACCATCTGCTCCCATTTGATCTGGCCGAGCGTGTTGTTCTTCACGATGACGACCTTCACCGGCAGCCGGTACTTGACGCACGTCGCCAGCTCTGCCATCAGCATGGAGAAGCCGCCGTCGCCGACGAAGGCGACGACCTGCCGCTCGGGATAGGCGATCTGCGCGGCGATCGCGTACGGAAAGCCGTTGGCCATCGTCGCGAGGTTGCCGGAGAGCGAGTGCATCTGACCGCGCCGGGCGGGGATGTGTCGCGCCCACCACGTCGCGATGGTGCCGCTGTCACAGGCCACGATCGCGTCGTCGCGCAGGCGCGCCCCGAGCTCGGCGGCCAGGAGCTGCGGCTTCATCGGCGTGTCACGACGCGCCGCCCGCTCCTGCATGAGGCTCCGCCACTCCTTCATGCCCTTCTGCGCCTTGTCGAGGAACGAGCGGTCGGCGCGACGCGTGAGGCGCGGCAGCAGCGCGCGCAGCGTGGCGCGACTGTCGCCCACGAGGCCGACCTCGACGGGATAGCGGAGGCCCACGCGCATCGGATCGAGCTCGATCTGGACCCCACGCGCCTGCCCCGGCTTCGGGTAGTACTCGATGTACGGAAACGACGTCCCGACCATCAGCAGCGTGTCGCACTCCTCGAGCGCTTCCTGCGACGGCCGCGTACCGAGCAGCCCGATGCCGCCCGTCGTGTACGGGCTGTCGTCGGGAACGGCCGCCTTGCCCAGCAGCGGCTTGACGATCGGCGCCGCCAGCATCTCCGCGAGGCGCTCGAGCTCGTCGGTGGCGTGGAGCGCCCCGCGCCCGGCCAGGATGACGGTGCGGCGGCCTTCGTTCAGCACGGCGGCGGCGTCCGCGAGGTCGGTCTCCGACGGCAGCCGTGCGCTCTGCGCGTAGACGTCGGAGCTGTGATGCGGAACGTTGCGCTTGGAGCGCTGCTTGCCGACGGCCATCTCTTGCACGTCGACGGGTACGGTGACGTGGGCGACGCCGTGATACGTGAGAGCGGTGCGACACGCGAGGTCCACCGCGCTCTCCATCTGATCGGGTCCCATCACCCGCACGTTGTACTTCGCCACATCCGTGTAGAGACGATCGAGCTCGACGTCCTGTTGCGTGTGCGTATTGATCAGGTCGTGGTACGGCAGGCCCGTGAGAGCGAGGACGGGCTGGCCGTCGAGCTTCGCGTCGTAGAGACCGTTCAGCAGATGGATACCGCCGGGGCCGGAGGTGGCCAGACACACCCCGAGGCGGCCGGTGAACTTCGCGTAGCCGCACGCCATGAACGCGGCCGCCTCCTCGTGGCGGACCTGCACGAAGCGGATGCGGTCCTGCCGCGTGCGCAGCGCCTCCATGATCCCGTTGATGCCGTCGCCGGGGAGGCCGAAGACGGTGTCGACGCCCCAGTCGATGATGGTCTCCACGAGGACGTCGGCGGCGGTCTCTGCCATGGTGTCTTTCTCCGCTATTGCAACAGTGCGCCGGTGACGAACATGGGCATGACGTGTCCAGGCCGTGCATCGGAGATGCCACCGACCATTGCGGGCGGTGCGTCGAAGGAAACGAGGGGGCGACCTACACCCAGCCGCGCGGCGTGAAATCCTTCGCCGGCTCGTAGGGCGGCGGCCACGGCAGCTCGAAGCCCTGCGCGCGCGCCGCGTGGCGCGTCCAGTAGGGATCGTAGAGATGAGCCCGCGCCAGCACGCAGAGATCGGCGCGGCCGGCGGCCACGATCGAGTTGACGTCGGCATAGGAGGCGATGTTGCCGACGGTCATGGTCGGGATTCCCGCCTCCTGGCGCACGCGATCGCTGAACGGCGTCTGGAAGAGCCGACCGCGCCCGGCGGGAGCGTTGGCGACGGCATGGCCGGCCGAGACGTCGACGATGTCGCAACCGTGGGCCTTCAGCGCGCGCGCGATCTCGACGGCGTCGTCGGGAGTGGCGCCTCCCTCCATCCAGTCGGTGGCCGAGATGCGCACGGAGATCGGCTTGGCGGCCGGCCATACACCGCGCACGGCGTCGAAGACCTCCAGCGGAAACCGCAGCCGGCTCGTGAGCGTGCCGCCATACTCATCGCGCCGCTGGTTGGTGAGCGGCGACAGGAAGGTCGCGAGCAGATATCCATGAGCGAAGTGGATCTCGATCAGGTCGAAGCCGGCCTCGTCCGCCATGCGGGCGGCCCGCACGAAGTCGTCGCGCACGGCGTCCATGTCGGCGCGGGTCATCTCCCGGGGAACCTGACTGTGCGGGAGATATGGGATGGGCGAGGCCGCGATGAGCGGCCAGTTGCCCGACGCCAGCGGCTCGTCCATCCCTTCCCACATCAGCCGTGTCGAGCCCTTGCGACCCGCGTGTGCGATCTGGATGCCGATCTTCGCGCGGCTCGCGCGATGCACGAAGTCGACGATGCGCTTCCACGCCGACACGTGCTCGGGCTTGTACAGCCCGGTGCAGCCCGGGGAGATGCGCCCCTCGCGACTCACGTCGGTCATCTCCGCGATGACGAGGCCGGCGCCGCCGACGGCGCGGCTGCCGAGATGCACGAGATGCCAGTCGTTGGGCACGCCATCCTCCGCGGAGTACTGGCACATCGGCGAGACCACGACCCGGTTATCGAGCACGAGCTCGCGCAGGCGGAAGGGCGTGAACATCGGCGGTGGTGGTGGCGCAGCCGGAACCACCTGTCCGCTCTGCGCAGCGGCGCGGGCGGCGAACCAGCTGTCGACACTGGCCACCAGCTTCGGATCGCGGGCCTTGAGATTGTCGTGGCTCACGCGCAGGCTGCGTGTCAGCAGGCTGAAGGCCATCTGGAGCGGCTCGAGGCGACCGTGATAGCGCTCGGCTTGCTCGAACCACTCCAGGCTCGTCTGTGCCGCCCGCTGGATGGCCTCGACCTGGGGCCGGCGCTCCGCCTCGTAGGCGCCGAGCGCACTCGGAACATCCGGAGCCGCCCGGAGCGCGCCGGCGAGCGCGATGGCATCCTCCATGGCGAGCTTCGTTCCGGAGCCGATCGAGAAGTGCGCGGTGTGGGCGGCATCACCGACCAGCACGACGCGGCCGTGGTGCCAGCGCTCGTTCCGGATGGTCGGGAACGCGCGCCAGAGCGAGCGGTTCACGAGCATCGGATGGCCGTCGAGCTCCCGCGCGAACAGCTGCTCGGCGAAGGCCTTGGTCGTCGCCTCGTCGGCCCGATCGAGGCCCGCGCGTCGCCACACCGCCTCCGTCGTCTCGAGGATGAACGTCGAGTGTCGATCGTTGTAGCGGTAGGCGTGCACACGCCAGAGCCCGTGCTCGTCTTCCTTGAAGATGAACGTGAACGCGCGAAACGGAAACGTCGTGCCGAGCCAGACGAAGCGGTTCCGGCGCCAGTCGATGCGCGGCCCGAACCAGTCGGCGTGCGCCGTCCGGACCCACGAGTTCGCGCCGTCGGCGGCGAGCACGAGGTCGGCATCGGCGTACGGCGAAAGATCCGCGACCTCGGTCTGGTGCGCGAGCGTCACGTCGAGGTCACGGCAGCGATTCTGGAGGATCGTGAGCAGCGTCTGTCGCGACATACCCGAGAAGCCGTGGCCCGTCGACGTCAGCACCTGCCCGCCGTAGTGGATGTCGATGTCGTCCCAGTGCGCGAACGCGCGGATGATCGCTTCGTGCGTGGCAGGATCGGCCTCGCGGAAATTGTCGAGCGTGGCGTCCGAGAACACCACGCCGAAGCCGAAGGTGTCGTCCGGGCGATTCCGCTCCACGACGGTGATGTCGTGCGCGGGGTCGGCGTTCTTCATGAGGATCGCGAAGTAGAGCCCCGCGGGACCGCCGCCGACGGAGACGATCTTCACGCAGCAATTGTAGATCAGCGGCGATCCCGCCGCGCACGACTAGCGCGCGCGGCTACAATGTCCAGTGATCGACTTCCGCGCACAGGAGGCGACGATGAAACAGCTTCGATGCGGCGATCTGATGCCCGGCTGCAACGCAGTGATCGAGGGCAAGGACGAGACCGAGGTCATGCAGAAGGGCGCTGAGCACGCCAAGCAAGCGCATGGCATGAGCCAGATCCCGCCCGACGTCGCGCAGAAGGTCCGGGGCGCCATTCGCGACAAGAAGTAACGGCGTATCCGAGCGGCGCGCGTCACCGGTCGCCGGTGGCGCGCGACCTCGGCCGTAAGGCAAAAGTTACACGCGAACACCTGACGGTCTGACGTTTGCATGCCCCCGAGCACGATGGCCGAGCTCATCCACGAATTCACGACGCAGGTGAAGGATCGGGACGCCGGCGTGTACGTCGTCCAGGCCTGGGGTCGTCGTATGGAGGACGAACGCTGGGAGGGCTGGCTGGTGTTCCTGCCACTCGCGCGCGGCTTCGCCCGGCGCACGGGCCGGGAGACGACCCAGGCCAATCTCGAGGCGATCGCCTACTGGGTCACGGGGCTCGAGCCCGTCTATCTCGAGGGCGCGCTCGACCGCTCGTATCCGCTTCGACTCGACGCCGCCGCGTGACCTGACGCCGGCGCGAGCCGGCGGTACAATCGTTCGATGCCGCAGTTCCTGCCGTTCGTTCAACGCTGGTTCGACGACACCTTCGGTGCGCCGACGCCCCCGCAGCGTGACGGCTGGGAGACGATCGCCTCCGCACGCGACACGCTCATCGTCGCCCCCACCGGCTCCGGAAAAACGTTGGCCTCGTTTCTCTGGGCGCTCGACCATCTCCACCGACTCGCCGTCGAGGGCCGGCTCGAGGACAAGGTCCACGTCGTCTACGTCTCGCCGCTGCGCGCGCTGAACAACGACATCGAAAAGAATCTTCGCGCGCCGCTGGCCGGTATCCGCCGCGCCGCCGAGGCGGCGGGGCTCGACCTTCCGGAAGTTCGCGTGGCCGTACGCACCGGCGACACGCTGGCCGCGCAGCGGCAAGCGATGACGCGGCGACCGCCGCACGTCCTGATCACCACCCCCGAGTCGCTCTACATCCTGCTGACGTCAGCCGGGTTCCGACCCGCGCTGGCGCAGGCGCGGTTCGTGATCGTGGACGAGGTCCATGCCCTGCTCGGCGGCAAGCGCGGCGCGCACCTGGCACTGTCGCTCGAGCGGCTGCAGGCGCTCGTGCAGGACGCGGGGGGCCCGCGCCCGCAGCGCATCGGCGCCTCGGCCACCGTGCGACCCGTCGAGGACGCGCTCGCGTTTCTCACCGGCGCCACCGCCGTCGCTCCCGTGGTCGTCGACGCCGGCTTCTCGCGCGACCTCGACATCCGCGTCGTCGCGCCCGTCGACGATTTCCTCACGACCCAGAGCGATACCGTCTGGGACGCGACGCTCCAGCAGGTGGCCGAGCTCGTGCAGGCGCATCGCACGACGCTGGTGTTCGCGCAGAGTCGCCGCTCCGCCGAGCGCCTCGCCCGCGATCTGAACGACCGCATCGTCGACGGTCGCGTGGCCGCCCACCACGGCTCGCTGTCGCGCCGCGCGCGGCTCGAGGCCGAGAATCGCCTGAAGGACGGACAGCTCAAGGCCCTGGTGGCCACGTCCTCGCTCGAGCTGGGCATCGACGTTGGCGCCATCGACCTCGTCGTGCAGCTGCAGTCGCCGCGCAACGTGGCGGCGGCCCTGCAGCGGGTCGGGCGCGCGGGCCACGCGCTGTCGCGGGTGTCCAAGGGCCGGATCGTCGTCACCAAGGGGGAGGAGCTGGTGGAGGCGGCGGCGGTGGTCCGCTCGATCCGGGAGCGGACGCTCGATCGCATGCACGTGCCGAACGCGCCGCTGGACGTCCTCGCCCAGCAGATCGTGGCCGCCGTCGCCGCCGAGTCGATCGACCTCGACGTGCTCTATCGCCGCTTCATCGCCGCCGCGCCATACCGCACGCTCTCGCGCGAGACGTTTCAGGAAGTCGTGCGCTCGGTCGCCGAGCCGCTGCCGCACGAGGTGAAAGGCGTGGCTCCCCGTGTTTTGTGGGATCGCGTGAACGATCGTCTGCACGCGCGACGCGGCACGCGATTCCTCGCGCTCACCTCGGGCGGGACGATTCAGGACGCCGGCCTCTACGACGTCTTCGTCGCCGACACGGACCTGAAGGTCGGCACGCTCGACGAGGAGTTCGTCACCGAGTCGCTGCCGGGTGACGTGTTTTTGCTCGGCTCCAATGCGTGGAAGATCGTGCGCGTGCGCGCCGATCGCGTCCTCGTCGAGGATGCGCACGGCATGTCGCCCACGATTCCGTTCTGGAAGGGCGAGCATCCGTCGCGGTCGTACGATCTCGGCGTGGCCGTCGGCCGGCTGCGCCGTGAAGCGGCCGAGCGCGTCGGCCAGCCGGACTTCGTCGCGTGGGCGGAGCGCGAGTGCGGGCTCGAGGAGCGCGCGGCGCTCGCCATGCGCGCCTGGCTCACCAAGGCTGCCGAGGTGCTCGACGGCGTGCCGGACGACCGCGGGCTCGTGGTGGAGTCGTTCGCCGACGAGATGGGCGGCCGTCACGCGATGATCCACTCGGTCTTCGGCATGCGCGTGAACGGCGCGTGGGGCATGGCTTTGAAGGAAAAGGTCCGCCGCGCGTACGGCCTCGTGGCCGAGGCCGCGCACGTGGACGACGGCCTGTTGCTCTCCTTCGCCCCGGGCCAGGTGCCGCCGTCGCCGGAGCGGCTCACGACGCTGGTGACGCCCGAAGAGGTCGATGACCTGCTCGGCCGCGCGCTGATCGGCTCTCCGCTCTTCGGGACGCGCTTTCGCCATGCCGCGGTGCGCGCGCTCTTCATCCCGCGCACCTACAAGGGCCAGCGCACGCCGGCGTACCTGCTGCGGCTCAAGGCCGACGCACTGCTCGAGGCCGTCGGCGGCCTGCCCGACTTCCCCGTGGTCGCCGAGACGCTGCGGGAGTGCTTCGAGGATGCGCTCGACGTGCCGCGGCTGAAGCGGCTGCTCGAGCGCCTGCATGACGGCGAGATGTGGACCCGTCACGTCGACACGCCCCTGCCCTCGCCGTTCGTCTATCCGCTCCTGCTGGCGTGGGACTGGGCGTACCTCGACGCCGGCCACGCAGAGGAGCGGCGCACCGACGCCGTGTCGATGCGCAAGGCGTGGACGGTGGCGCCGGGACCGCTCGATCCGAAGGTGGTGGGCGCGGTGGAGGCCGAGCTGCAGAAGACGGCGCCCGAGCGCCGCGCCCGCGACGCCAACGAGCTCGCGGCCATCTTCGACGAACTCGGTGATCTCACGCGCGACGAGATCGCCGCCCGCAGCGACGCCGATCCCGACGCGATGATCGCCTCGCTGCGCGCGGAGCGTCGCATCACCGAGGCCGAGTTCCCGGGGGGCCGACGCGCGTGGATTCCCGCCGCCGACGCCCTGCACTACGCCGCCCTCGCCACCGACGCGGGCGTCGAGCGAATCGCGCTGCGGCTCATCCGGACGCGCGGGCCGGTGACGCCGACCTGGCTCTCGGATCGCTACGGTCTCACCGCGCAGGAGGCGACCGGCGTGCTCGATCGCCTCGCCGCGCGCGGTGTCGTGCGTCGCGGCGAGTACGTCGCCGGCGTCCCCGAGCCGCAGTACGTGCACATCGCGGTGCTCGAGGAGATCCAGCGCCGGCAGGTGCACGCGCGCCGGCTGCCGCGGCCGGTGGCCACCGCGGAGCAGTTCACCGCCGCGTTGCTGCGGCGACATCATCTGCATCCGGATCACCGACTGGTCGGCCCGCCCGGCGTGCTCGACGCACTCGAGCTCCTGCAGGGCGAAGACTTCCCCGTCCGGGTCTGGGAGCAAGACCTGCTCGCCGCGCGGGTCGAGGACTATCAGCGCGAGTGGCTCGATCAGCTCGGGCTCGCCGGCGAGATCGTGTGGACACCGTTCGCGGCGGCCGGCGCCGAGCGTGCGCGCACCGGGCGCGTGGGCGTGGCGCTGCGCGAGAACGTCGGCTGGCTGCGGCCGGCGCCGACGGCGGCTGGCGATCTCGATCCCAAGGTGAAGAACGTGCTCCTCCACCTGCAGCTGCGCGGCGCCTCGTTCGCGCCCGATCTCGGACGCGTCGCGGGACTCGACACACGCGAGACGCTCGCCGCGCTGTGGGAGCTTTTCTGGGCGGGCCTCGTCACGCCGGATACGTTCAGCGCCATCGTGGCCGGCAGCGCGGCGCCCCGCGCGGTGCAGCCACCCGGGCCCCTGCGACGTCAGCACCGCCGCGGTGCGCGGCGACCGCCGGTCGCGCGGGCGCCGGTCATCGGACGGTGGACGGCGCTCGCCGAGGAGGAAGCGCTCTCGCCGGAGGAGCGCAGCGAGGCGCAGGCGCACCTGCTGCTCGCGCGCTACGGCGTGCTCGGCCGCGAGCTGGCGCAGGGCGACTGGTCGACGCTGCGACACACGCTGCTGCGTATGGAGTACGGCGGCGAAGTCGTGCGCGGCTATTTCGTCGAAGGATTATCGGGCGAGCAGTACGCGCTGCCGGAGGCGCTGACCGAGCTGGACGCGCCGTCGCGCCGCGCCGAGCCGCACGTGCTCGTGAACATCGCCGATCCCGCGAACCTCTGGGGCCGCACGCTGACGCTGACGCGCCTGGACGGTGTACGAGCTTCCGCCTCACGGATTCCGACCACGTGGCTGGTCGTGCGACAAGGCCGGCCGATCCTTCTGGTGGAGGGTCAGGGCCGCTCGCTGACGCCGCTGGCCGGCTGGCAAGCGGTCGACTTCCCGGGCGCACTGCGAGCGCTCGTGAGCGCCGTCGAGCGCCCGCTGACCCTGCGCCCGGTACGGCGGCTCGACGTCTTCGAGTGGGACGGCCGGCCCGTGCGCGAGACCGAGGCCTTCGACGCGCTCGTCGCCGCCGGCTTCACCGCCGACGGCCCGCGGCTCACGCGCGACGGCCACCCCGGCCCGCGCGCGCGATAGCGACGACCGGTCACTGAGTCCTCGCTCGCGGGGACGCGCCGACATGCGATAGTCGTCCCCGCCATGCGCCGAGCCGCGACCCCGGCCGCCGAGCCGCACGACGCGCGAGCACATCGCGCAACACGCTGGCCGGCGTGGCTGGGGCTGTCCGTTGCCGGCGCGCTCATCGTCGCCGCGTCGTCACCGACGATCGCACACGCGCTACCGCGATTCTCATTCCCGGCGCTGGCGCTCGCCGGCGCGGTGCTGATGACGGTGACTTTCGTCCGCGCCACGCTGCGCCTCCGACGTGCGCATGACGGGTCAGCCGTCGTCAGATTCGCTGTGGCTGCGGTCGGCTTCCTCGTATTGACCGTCCTGCCCTTGACCCGCCTGGTCGGCATCCTGACCACGTCGGCGGCGGCACCGCCGCGCATCCTCGTCGGCTTCGGCGACTGGCTCGGCGGGGAAGGTTATCCGCGTCCAAGCGCGCACCGCGGCGTCGACTTCGCCGCCCACCCCGGCAGCGATGTGCTCGCCGCGGCCGACGGCCGCGTGATCGTCGCGCGCGACAACCGCGATCTGTGCGGGCTCATCGTCGTGATCCTGCACGAACCGCATGGCTATCGGACGATCTATTGCCACTCCGCCGAGATCCGCGTTCGTCGCGGCGACGATGTCCGGCGCGGTCAGCCCATCGCCATCGTCGGAACCACGGGTCAGCGCGCATTTCCGGGATACGAGCACGTGCATCTCGAGCTTCAGCGCGGCACCGACGCCGCGGCGGTCGAGGATCCGCGGCCGCGCCTCGCCGGCTGCTTCGACACGCAGGCGCGCTATCCCACGGACCGGCTGGTGCTCACGTATCCGGTGCGCTGCCGCGCATGAAGGTCTGGCTCGACCTCGATCAAGCGGCGCTCGACGCGGCCTACGATCAAAACGCTTACGCGCCAAACCGCGAGCAGATCCTCGGCCGCATCGCGGCGAACAGCGAGCGCGCACGCGCGCGGCTGGGTGCGCCGCGGCGGTACGCCTACGGCCCCGCGCCGATCGAGGGGCTCGACGTCTATGCCACCGATCGCGCCGGCGCACCGATCAACGTCTTCATCCACGGCGGCGCCTGGCGCGCCAGTGTCGCCGCCAACAACGCCATCGCGGCCGAGCTCTTCGTCCGAGCAGGCGCGCACTACGTGGTGCCGGACTTCGCGTGGGTGCAGGACGTCGGTGGCAGCTTGTTTCCCCTGGCCGATCAGGTGCGGCGCGCCGTCGCCTGGGTTTATCGGAATGCCGAGCACCTCGGCGGCGATGCCCGACGACTCTACGTCTCGGGCTTCTCTTCGGGCGCGCACCTCGCCGGCGTCGTCCTCACCACGGACTGGGCGAAAGACTTCGACCTGCCCGGCGATCTCGTGAAGGGCGGCCTCTGCATCAGCGGCATGTTCGATCTGCGGCCAGTTCGGCTCTCGGCCCGTAGCCGCTACGTCGCATTCACCGACGAGATGGTGGAGGGGCTGAGCCCGCAGCGGCATCTCGACAAGCTGGTGGCGCCGCTCATCGTTGCCCACGGCACGTTCGAGAGCCCGGAGTTCCAGCGGCAAACGCGGGATTTCGCGGCGGCCGTGCGCGCGGCCGGAAAGCGCGTCGATCTCCTTGTCGGCGAGGGTTACAACCACTTCGAGCTGTACGAGACGCTGGCCAACCCTTACGGCCTGCTCGGCCGCGCCGTGCTGGCGCAGATGGACCTCGCCATCCCCTGACCGATTGCCGTGCGTGCGCCTCACGGCGCGACGGCGGTCGCCTGCTCTACGACGAAGACGGCGAGCGGCTCGCGCCGATTCCGTAGCGTCAGCTCGTGGCGCGGAAGCTCCGAGGTCGAGACGCCGGCGCGCTGCGCGACAGCCTCCGAGATGACCAGCTCGCAGTCGTACTCCTTGGTCAGCGCTTCCAGCCGCGCGGCAACGTGCACGGTGTCGCCGACGGCCGTCAAGTACACGGCATCACCGTAGCCCATGCGGCCGACGACGGCGGGGCCCGTGTGGATCCCGATGCCGATCCGCAACGGCTCGCGCAGGTCGGCGGCCAGCGCCTGGCTGAGGCGCGAAACGCTGCGCACCATCTCCGCCGCCGCCGTCAGCGCGTGGCGGCAGCCGTCGACGGGGCCGGCGTCCAGGCCGAAGAGCGCCATCACGCCATCGCCGGTGTACTGGTTGGCCACGCCGCCGGCCCGCTGGATCGCGCCGCCCACCGCCTCGAAGTACCGGTTGAGGAAGAACACGACGTCGTAGGGCAGCCGCTGCTCGGCGAGCCGAGTAAACGCGCGCAAGTCGGCAAACAGCACGGCGATCTCCTGCTCGCGACCGTTGTGCGCGTCCCCTGGCGGGCGGCCGTCGGCGGCGGTGGCCGTCGCCGGCAGCAGCGGCACGACGACGAGATCCGCGGTCGGGCGCAGCTGACAGGCCAGGCGAACGTCGGGCGGCACGCCGATCCTCGCGAGCACCCGCGCCTCCGCCTCCGATGGCGGCGGCTGCGGCTCGTCGCTGCGAATGCGCACGCGACAGGTCGAGCAGCGACCGCGCCCGCCGCACACCGACGCATGAGGGATGCCCGCGAGCCGGCTGATCTCCAGCACCGACAGTCCGAGCGGCATGCGAACGCGGCGGTTATCGGGATAGGTCACGCGGATCCGACGGCGACGCCGCTGCACGGTTCCGCGCACGCCGCGGGCGACGAGAACGGTGGCGAGCAGTGCCGCGTACGTCGCAAGTGTCGCCTCGCGGATCGAGACGAGACGGGCCGTCTCCGCGGCACTCAGCGGCGCGCGGCCGTGCCACAGGAGCTGGGCGCGCACGGCGGGATCGCGCGCCAGCGCGGTCGTGAGCCGTCCGGCGTTGACGAAGCCAAGCGCGGCCAGCACGGGTACGAGCACGGCCCCGGCCAGCAGCCACGGAGCCGCGCGCGGATACCACGGCCGCAGCTTCACGTTCGCGTGCAGGCCGAGCATCGCGTGGGTCCACACGACGGCGAGCGTCAACAGCTGCTTGCGGCCGAGCTCGGGCGACACCGCCCACAGCGCGAGCGCCAGGCGCGAGTACGCATCCTCGACACCGTAGAGCTCCCACGTCACGCGTGTGCCGAAGACGTGGCCGATCAGGAGCGGCGGGATCGACAAACCGAGCGCCAGCTGCGCGCCCTCCCCGAACGGCATGCGCAGCGTGCGCCGCTCGTAGAGCGCCCAGAAGGCGAGCGCGATGTGAATGAGCAGCGAGCCATAGAGGAGCACGGATCCGATGGGACTGCGCCAGAAGCCGATGAACCACCGCCGCCCGGCTTCCATGGCGTCGAGCGACACGAGGCCGAGCGCGTGATTGAGGAAATGCGTGGTGACATACGCGAAGAGCACCACGCCGGTGACGAGGCGCAGACGCCGCGTGGGCGACATGATATAGGGACCCGGGAGGAACTCTACCGCATGGGCCAACGACTCGCAGGCAAGGTCGCGATCGTCACCGGCGCCGGCTCGCGCGGGCCCGGCGTGGGCAACGGCAAGGCGGCGGCGGTGCTGATGGCGCGCGAGGGCGCGCGCGTGCTCTGTGTCGACGCGCAGAAGGAGCGGGCGCAGGAGACGGTGGCGATCATCCAGGGCGAGCGCGGCGAGGCGCACGCCTTCGCCGCCGACGTCACCCGCCAGGTCGAGTGCGCGGCGATGGTGGCGGAGGCCATCGGTCGCTGGGGCGGTCTCGACATCCTCCACAACAACGTCGGCATCGAGTCGCGCCACACGCTGATGGAGACCACGGAGGATGAATGGGATCGCGTGATGGCCGTCGATCTCAAATCGATGCTGCTGGCGACGCAGGCCGCGGTGCCCGCGCTCGAGCGGCGCGGCGGCGGCGCCGTCACGTGCGTCTCCTCGGTGGCGGCGCTCCGTGGTCATGGCCGCACGGCTTACGCGGCGGCCAAGGCCGGCGTGCTCGGCTTCGTCGTCAGCGTGGCCGTACAGCTGGCGCCGAAGGGCATTCGCGTCAACGCCATCGCGCCCGGCATGGTGTGGACGCCGATGGTCGAGGACCTCGGCCCCGCCATGCGCGAGCGCCGCCGCAAGGCGAGCCCGCTCGGTGTCGAGGGGACCGCGTGGGACGTGGGCTGGGCGGCCGTCTATCTCGCCAGCGACGAGGCGCGCTGGGTCACCGGGCAGACGCTCGTCGTCGACGGCGGCGTGACGCTCACCAGCCGATGAAGCGCGCCGACATCGTCACCAAGCGGATCTACGAGCCGTCGGCCGCGTCCGATGGCTACCGCGTGCTGATCATGCGGCTCTGGCCGCGCGGCATTCGCAAGGAGCATGTCGATGCGTGGCTGAAGGAGCTGGGCCCCGTGCCCACGCTGCTGCGTGAGTTCCTCGACGAGCGGATCACCTGGGACGAATACGTGCCGCGCTACCGCGCCGGGCTCCGGCGTCCGGAGGCGCACGCGGCGATCGCGGAGGTGCGCCGGCGGGCGCGCGAGGGACGCGTGACGCTGCTCTGCGGATGCGCGGACGAGCAGCGCTGCCATCGCTCGCTGCTCCGCGCCTATCTGCTAAACTCCCCGCGTGCGCGTCCTCGCTCCGCTCGCCCTCGTGCTGCTGAGCGTCCTGCCCGCCGCCGGCGAGCATGAGATCTGGTACCGCTACACCGTGCTCGGCTATGCGCTCGACGCGGGCGGCCGGCCGCGCGCGGGAGAGCGCGTGGAGCTGGTGCGCGAGCGCACGCAGTTCTCGTATCTCGGCGACACCGACGCGCACGGTCTCTACGTCATCATCGCGCGGCTCGGCGACGAGAGCGCCGGTGAGGCGCTCACCCTCCGTCTGGGCGGCGCCACCGCGCGCGTGACCGCGACCTTCGATCCAACCAACCACACCGACGAGCGCGGCACGCGCGTCGATTTCGACGGCGTCCGCGTGATCGAGCGCGCGGCGGCGTTTCGCGCCACGCTCGCGACCTTCATCGGCGCCGCCGGGCGCTGACCGGGAGGAGACGATGAGCCCCAAGACCGCGCGCAAGGGCATGAAGGCGTATGTCCTCATCGAGACGGCACCGGGCAAGACGAAGACGGTGCGCAAGGAGCTGGCGGGCGTCTCGAAGGGCGCCCTCGCCAATCTCGATGCCGTCACCGGCCCCTACGACTTCATCGCGGTCGTGGAGGGACCGACCCTCGACGCCATCGGGCGGCTCGTGACCGACGAGATCGGCTCGATCAACGGCGTCACCCGCACCACCACCTGCGTGGCGGTGTCGCTCGGCTGATGCGCGTGCTCGTCATCGGCGGCACCGAGTTCATCAGCCTGCACCTCGTGCAGGCGCTGCTCCGGGATCGGCACGAGGTCGTCGTGCTGAATCGCGGCCGCCATCCCGAGCGGGCGCCGAAGGGCACTCGCACCATCGTCTGCGATCGCAAGGACGCGACGGCGCTCAAGAGCGCGCTCGCCGGCGAGCGGTTCGACGGGCTCGTCGATGTGACCTACGCGCCCACGACGGGCGCGGATATCGACGCGCTCCTGGCGGCGCTCGGCGGTCGTGTCGGCCACGCGATCTTCGTCTCCACCGGGCGCGTGCACGACCACGCGCTGCCGATGCCGCTCGCCGAGGATGCGCCGCGCACGCTCTACTGGGGCGAGTACGCGCGGCTCAAGATCGAGGGCGAGGACGCCTACCTGCGATCGGGCGTGCCGGCCACCATCGTCCGCCCCACCCACGTCTACGGCCCCCTCAACACGCGGAACAACGAGACGTTCTTCTTCGACCGGCTCGTGCGCGGCCGACCGATCCTCGTTCCCGGCCACGGCGGCTGGCTGCGCCAGTTCGGTCACGTGAGCGATCTGGCCGACGCCATGGCGGCCATGCTCGGCGACCGACGCACGTTCGGCCAGGCCTACAACGTCACCGGTGAGGAGATCGTCACGCAGGTCGGCTTCGTCGATCTCATCGCCGAGGTCGTCGCCCGGCCGGCGCGCTTCGTGTACGTCTCGAAGGCGCCGTTCGGTCAGAACCTCGCGTATGACGCGCACGCGGTCTACACGACGACCAAGCTGCGGCGCGAGCTCGGTCTGGTGCCGAGCTATACGCTCGCCTCCGGACTGGCCCAGACCTTCGCCTGGTACCGGCGCGAGGGCCTGGACCGCCGCGACGTGGACTTCCGCGAAGAGGACGCGCTGCTGGCCGGCCATTGATGAGCCGCCCGTCCCCGGCCCGCGTGCTCGTGTACCATCCGGCCGAGGCGAAGGAGTATGCCGAGCTGGTTCGCGCGCCGCGGGGGCGTGTCGTCGTCACCGCCTGCGCGACGCCCGACGAGGCGGCCGCGGTGGTGGCCGAGACGGACGTCATCTATGGCTGGAAGTTCCCCACGGCGCTCTACCAGCGTGCGACGCGGCTCTCATGGCTGCACGCCATGGGCGCCGGCGTGGACTGGGTGCTCGTGCCGGGCTTTCCCCCGCACGTGACGGTGACCCGCGTCCCCGGCGTCTTCGGCCCGTGGATGCGCGAATACGTCCTCGCCCGTTGCCTCGCCGTCACGCAGCGGCTCGAGCTCTATCGCAGCTTTCAGCGCGCGGCGAGCTGGCGCGAGGACGTGATTCCAGAACGTATCGCGGGCAAGACGATGGTCGTCGTCGGTCTCGGCGACATCGGCCGCACCATTGCCGCCGGCGCGCGCGCGCTCGGCATGCGCGTCGTCGGCGTCAGCCGCTCCGGCCGCCGGGTGCGCGAAGCCGATCGCGTCTATCGCCTCGCCGGCCTGACGCAGGCGCTCGGTCAGGGCGACTTCGTCGTGCTCGTGCTGCCGCTGACCGAGGCCACGCGCGGCGTGATCGGCGCCACCGCGCTGGCCGCCATGCGACCGACGGCGTGGCTCTTCAACATCGGCCGAGGCGCCGTCATCGCCGAGCGCGCGCTCGTCGAGGCGCTGCGCGCGCGACGGATCGCCGGCGCGGTTCTGGACGTCTTCGCCGAGGAGCCGCTGCCGCCCGAGCACCCGTTGTGGGCGCTGGAGAACGCCGTCGTCACACCGCACATCTCCGGTCCCAGCACGCCGGCCGAGATGTCGCCCGTCTTCAACGACAACCTGGCGCGCTGGCTCGGCGGCCGTCCCCTCCGTCACGTGGTGGACCGCCGGCGCGGCTATTGATTACATGGGGGGCTCCGGGCGCCCCCCAAGCCCCCCATGGTGGCTCGCACGCGCCCCGGCGCCGCCGTGGCGCGGCTCGGGCGCCCCCCATGGCGGTTCGGGCGCTACTTCTTCGAGATGAGCCAGCGGTCGAGGGCGAGGTGCGGCAGGCCGGAGCGCTCGAAGGTGTCGACGGCGTCGGCGGGCGACGCCACCAGCGGCTCGCCGTGCAGGTTGAACGAGGTGTTGAGGACGGCGCCGATCCCCGTGCGCCGCTCGAACTCGCGGATGAGGCCGTGGTACTCGGGATTCCAGGCTTCGTCGACCAGGTGCGCGCGCGCGGTCCCGTCTTGTGGGTGCAGCGCGGCGATGAGCTCGTCGCGGCGCTTCGGATTGGTGGCGAAGGCCAGCATCATGTACGGCGACGCCAAGCCCTTCGGGTTCACCACGTAGTCGCTCTCGCGCTCGCGCAGGATGCTCGGCGCAAACGGCATCCAGAAGTCGCGGTTCTTGATCATCGTGTTGATCAGCGTCACCACGCGATGGTCGGATGGGTTGGCGAGGATGGAGCGATTGCCGAGGGCGCGGGCGCCGAACTCCATGCGCCCGGCGCAGCGGGCCACCACCCCGTCGCTCACGAGCAGCTCGGCGATCTTGTCGGCCATGCGCTCGTGCTCGGTGACGCGATACTTCCCGGCGAGGTCCCGCTTCCGGATCAGCGCCTCGACCTCCTGGGCCTCGATGTCGGGGCCAAGATAGGCGGGACCGAACGGCCGGGGCATGGGACCGCCGCGCGCCACGCACGCCAGGTAAGCGGCGCCGACGGCGTTCGACTCGTCGCCGCACGAGGGAAAGACGAAGAGCTCGCGGAGCCACTCCTCCTCCGCGATGCGGCCGTTGGCCTTCACGTTCATGAAGACACCACCGCCCACGGCAAGCCGGTCGCCTCCGTACCGCTCGCGCATCAGTCGCGCCCAGCGGAGCAGGGCGTCCTCGACGAGGCGCTGCGCGCCGGCCGCGATGGCATCGAAGCGCTGCCCCAGCGTCGCCTCCAGCAGGAGGCGATAGCGCGCGCCACGCCGCGTCCACGCGAACCGGGCGGGCGTGGCGGGCTCGAAGTCGAAGACCTCGCGGAGAGACGCCTCCGCTCGCTCGGCGTAGCGCGCCGGCGCGTAGGGCGCGAGGCCCATCACCTTGTACTCGTGCTCGCCGAACTTCATGCCGAGCAACAGCGTGACAAACGAGTAGAACGAGCCCAGCGAGCCGGGGGCGCTCGGCGTCGCCTCGCGGCGCGTGACGGAGGTTCCATCGGCCGAGGAGGCCGTCGCGCAGAGACCGTCGCCGGAGTTGTCGTTGGTGAGGACCAGCGCCGGCGCGCCGGCGAACGGCGAGCCGAAGTACGCCGCAGCGGCGTGACAGGTGTGATGGTCGTACGTCACGATCCGCTCGCGCGGAATTCCGAGATGCCCGGTCACGAACGCCAGGCGCTCGGCCTCGGAGAGCTGGAACTTGCCGTGGGCCGGATCGGCCACGCCGAGGCGCGCGCCGAGCTTGCGCACGCGCCGCCGGAGGCCGCGAGCCGGCGCCTCGAGCTGCACGCCGTAGTAGGCGCGCGCGTAGGCGGCGTCGTGCAGGACGCGGTTCATCCACTCGCGCGCGTAGCTCTCCGTGCCGGCGAGAGCCACGACGTCGATGTCGGCGGCAGTGAGGCCGCTCTGTCGGAGCAGCGCGTCGACGGCCAGGCGTGGATAGCCGGCGTCGTTCTTGAGCCGCGTGAACCGCTCCTCGGAGGCGCAGCCGATGACGGCGCCGTCCTTCAGGAGGGCGGCCGTCGCGCAGTGCGTCTCGGTGATCCCGAGCACGATCATGCGGACGATCCTAACAACGCGGTACGTTTCCGCCTATGCCTTTTGCGCTGGAGATCGGCCATGAACATCCCCGTGCCCGTCGCGGGATATCTGTCGCGCGCCGAGCTCGTACGATTCCGTCCGGTCCACCACCTCGCCGCCATACCGCTCGCACCGTCGCGCTAGCGCTTCTTCAGGCGGACCTCCTCGAGCGGGGCCGACCACGGATAGGGATCGATGAGCATGAGCGCCGGCTCGTCGACACGCGGGCCGATGCCGCTCGGCCAGATGTAGTCGTAGATCGGCGCGAAGCGCACGCGCTCGTGGAGCAGCATCTGCAGCTGGCGCAGCAGGTCGGCGCGCTTGCGGCGATCGAGCTCGACGGCCTGCTGCCGGAAGAGCGCCTCGATGTCGGGATAGCTGCCGTAGGCGAAGGCGCCGTCGGCCGGCACCGTCTGCGCCAGCCGCGAGGCGGCGTTGCCGTAGACGGCGTTGATGCAGACGCACACGCCCTTGAGCTTCTTGGACGCCAGCGCCGCGTAGAAGGCGGCACGCTCCATGGTGCGCACGCGCGCGCGAATGCCGACGGCGGCGAGGTTGCTCGCCACGGTCTCGCCCACGCTCACGTACGGCGGCCAGGGATGCACGTCTCCGGCATCGAATCCGTTGGGATACCCGGCCTCGGCCAGCAGCTGCCGCGCGCGGGGCGGATCGTAGGGATGTGGCTCGATGGGAATCGCGAACTCGAACGTGCGCGGCACGATGTTGCCATTCAGCCGCGAGGCCCCGAGGTTCTCGGCCTCGTTGAGGCCCTTGCGGTCCACGGCGAGGCTCGCGGCCAGCCGCACGCGCCGGTCGGCCCACGGCGACTTCGCATCCCACTGCTCGAGGAAGTCGAGATAGAACGTGCCGATGGCGCCCGAGAATGCCAGCTTGAGCGACGGGTCGCGCTTGATCTCCTCGGCCATCGGCGCGTCGAGCAGGTACGCCACGTCGACCTCGCCGCGCTTGAGCATCGCCAGCCGCGTGGTCGCCTCCGGCACGCTCTTGTAGACGAGCCGCTTCACCGACGGTGTCTTGCGCCAGTAGCCCTCGAAGGCCTCCATCACCAGCTCGACGCCCGGCGTATGGCTCACGAACTTGTACGGGCCGAGCCCGATCGGATGCTTCTTGAAGCCCTCGACGCCCACCTGCTCCATGTACTTCTTCGGCGCGATCCACCCCGCCGAGGTGGCCAGCGTGCCGTAGAACGTCATGAAGTCGGGCCACGGCTCGGCGAGCTGAAACCGCACGCGATAACGATCGACGACGGTCACCTCGCGCACCTTTTCTTGTAGCTGCTTGGCTCCTTTGGCCCGCAGGAAGCTGAACTTCACGTCCTCCGCCGTGAACGGATCACCGTTGTGGAACTTCAGCCCCTCGCGCAGCTTGAACTCGTACACACGCTGATCGGGGCTCACCGTCCAGGACTCGGCGAGGCTCGGGGACAGCAGGGTGCCGGGCATCGGCTTCACGAGCGCGTCGTGGAGCGCGTACATCACCCAGAACGGCGTCAGCACGCCGATCACCTCGGCCGGATCGAACCATTGAGGCGAGAGCGTGACGTAGACGGCCCAGCGCATCTCGCCGTCGGGCTTGCTCTGAGCTCGCGCATCGGGCGTCGGCCCGAGCAGGGTGAGGACGATCACGAAGAGGGCGACGAGCAGCGCCATGGGCACCTCCGGGGCGCCAATCTTACGTCAAGTGCGCGCTTGCCGTCCCGGCCGTCCCGCGATAGGTTCGGGACCCACAACGAAGCTCGAAGGAGCCAACCATGACATCGAGACGCACGGCGGTCTTCACGCTCCTCGCGGCAGCCATGGTCGTCCTGGCCTTCGCGGGCCACGCGCAGGCGCAGGCGAAGTCGGAGCTGACGATCGCGCTGTCGAGCTTCTCGGCGGAGACGCTCGACCCTGCACTGCAGGGCCACAACGTGAAGTACTACCTCTCGCTGATGTTCGACTATCTCGTCGGCGTCACGCCGGACGGTCAGCCGTCGCAGGCGGGCGGGCTGGCCACCAAGTGGGAGGCCTCGGCGGACCACAAGCGCTGGACGTTCCAGCTGCGCAAGGGCGTCAAGTTCCACAACGGCGACGAGATGACGTCGGCGGACGTGAAGTTCAGCCTGCAGCGCGCGATGAGCAAGCGCTCGACGACGGGCTATGCGGGCCCCTTGCGCGCGCTCATCGTCGACATCGAGACGCCGGCGCCCGACCGGGTGGTGGTCGTGACCAAGGAGCCGACGCTGATCATCCCGACCTATCTGTCGCGCTCGCTGTCGACGGAAGGCATGGTCCTCCCGAAGAAGTACATCGAGGCCAACGGCGATGACGTCTTTGCGCGCAAGCCCGTCGGCACGGGTCCCTTCAAGTTCGTCGAGCAGGTCGTCGGCTCGCACATCAAGCTGACGGCCGTCGACAGTCACTGGCGGCTCGGCACGCCGAAGTACAAGAACGTGACCTTCCGGCTCGTCCCCGAGGAGGCCACGCGCATCGCGCTCCTCCGACGCGGCGAGGTCGACGTGGCCGACGTCAGCCGCGAGCGCGTGAAGGAGCTCGAGAACGAGAAGTTCCCCGTCTATTTCCGGAAGGACGAGGCGATCCTGCACATGTGGTGGGTGCTCGGGCCGGACGGCCGCACGCCACCGACGGGCGACAAGCGCGTGCGCGAGGCGCTCAACCTCGCCATCGACCGCAGCGAGATCGCGCAGGCGATCTTCGCCGGCCATGCCGAACCCGCGTCCATTCCGCTGGGTCTCTCGTGGTCCTTCAAGGACGTCGGCTTCAAGCCGACGCCCGATATGGCGTACCCCTACGACGTCGCGCGCGCCAAGAAGCTCCTCGCCGATGCCGGCGTCGGCGGCGGCTTCGCGTTCGACGTCTACGCGTTCCAGCTGCCGGGCCTGCCCGAGGGCAAGGCCTTCGCCGAAGCGGTGGCCGGCTACTGGGAGAAGATCGGCGTGAAGGCCAAGCTGATTCCCGTCGACTATCCCGCGTTCCGGAAGCTCTGGGTCGATCGCAAGGCGCCGGGCGTCGTCGGCTACTACAACATCGCCAACCGCGACTGGATCGGCACGTACGCATTGCTCGAGAAGATGGCGTATACGCCGTCGAAGCTCAACGACACGGTCAACGATCCCGAGGTCGACGGCATGATCGCGCAGGTGATGCGGCAGACCGACCGCGACAAGATCAACACGCTGATGCGCAACGTGTTCACGCGGATGCGGAGCGAGCACGCCGGCGTCCCCGTCGTGTACCTGCACTCGCCTTACGCGACGTCGAAGACGCTCGGCAAGTGGAACCCCGGCTCCGTGATGTACGACCTGTTCCTCGACAACCTCGCCGCGGGGAAGTGAAAGGTTGCAGTGGCCATGATGTGGCGTCGTTCGAGCGGCGGCTTTGCCGCCGCAATCGACGTCGCTGCCCGTCCGCGCGTATTCCCGGTGGGGGGCATCGGGGGGAGCGGCGCTCGCTCCCCCCGATGTTGAAATGCTCCGGTTCGTATTCTTCCGGCTGATCCAGTCACTGATCGCGCTGGCGATTCTGTCCGTCGTCGTGTTCGTCCTCGCGCGCGCGACCGGTGATCCGCTGCACATGATCCTCCCGATGAACGCCAGCGCCGAGGACTACGCCAACGCCCGGCAGTACCTCGGGCTCGACCGCCCGTACGTGGAGCAGTACCTGTCGTTCGTGGGCCGCGCCGTCGTGGGCGATTTCGGCACCTCCATCCGCGCGCGGCGTCCCGTGATCGAGCTTCTGGAGGCGCGGCTGCCAAACTCCCTGAAGCTGGCGGCGTTCGCGATGGGCGTGTCGATCGCGCTCGCCTTCCCGCTCGGGATCATGGCCGCCGTTCGCAAGGGCACCGCCGTCGACCGCACCGCGCAGATCGTGTCCATCCTCGGCCAGTCGCTGCCCACGTTCTGGGTGGCCATCGTGCTCGTGGAGGTGGTGGCCGGGCGGCTGCAGTGGCTGCCCGCGGGCGGCAACGAGGGGTTCACCAGCTACGTGTTGCCCGGCTTCACGCTGGGCTGGTTCGTGGTGGCCGGGCTCATGCGGCTGCTTCGCTCCGGGATGCTCGAGGTGCTCGACTCCGAATACGTCAAGCTCGCGCGGCTCAAAGGCGTCGTCGAGCATCGCGTCGTCTGGGTGCATGCGCTGAAGAACGCGCTCATCCCGGTGGTCACCTTCGCCGGCATCTACTTCGCGATTCTCGTGACGACGGCCATCGTGGTCGAAACGGTCTTCGCCTGGCCCGGTCTCGGCCGCCTTGCCTACGACGGCATTACGTCGCGCGATTTTCCGGTGATCCAGGCGGTGGTGCTGACCACGGCCGCCATCGTCGCGCTCGTGAACCTCTGCGTCGACTGCCTCTACGCGCTGATCGACCCGCGCATCCGGTACGCGCGGTGAGTGTCGTCGCGCTGCCCGAGACCGCGGCGCCCGTGCTGTCGCCGACACGCCGGCGGCGGCCGCCGATCATCCCGGTCGGCATCATCGTGGTCTTCGTGCTGGTCGCCGTGCTGGCGCCGTGGATCAGCCCATCCGATCCGTACGAGCAGTCGCTGCGTCTCCGCCACCGGCCGCCGGCGTGGGAGCAGCGCGGCAGCTGGGCCCAGCCGCTCGGCACCGACCGCCTCGGGCGCGATCTCCTCTCGCGGATCGTCTACGGCGCGCGCGTGTCGCTGGCTGCCGGCGTCGTCACCGTCTTCGTCGCCAGCGCCGTCGGCGCCGCCGTCGGTCTGGTGGCCGGCTACTACGGCGGCCGTGTCGATGCCACGCTGATGCGCGTCACCGATGCGACCCTCTCGTTTCCGATCATCCTGCTCGCCCTCATCCTGGCCGTCACCGTCGGCCCGAGCTTCACCAACGTCGTCCTCGCCATCGCCGTGATCCTGTGGGCCCGCTACGCGCGTGTCATCCGCGGCCAGGTCCTGACCATCATGCAGCTCGACTTCATCGCGCAGGCGCGGATCGCCGGCGCCGGCGCCTGGCGCGTGATCACGCGCCACCTGCTGCCGAACACGCTCAACACGCTGGTCGTGCTGGTCACGCTCCAGATCGGCTACGTGATCATCGTCGAGGCGTCGCTGTCGTTCCTCGGCGCCGGGATTCCGCCGCCGACGCCGGCGTGGGGCGGAATGATCGCCGAGGGGCGCGACGTCGTCACCAGTGCGTGGTGGGTGTCGCTCTTCCCGGGGCTCGCCATCCTGCTCGTCGTGCTCGCATTCAATCTGCTCGGCGACTGGCTGCGCGACACGCTCGACCCGAGGCTGCGCCAGCTCTGAGCGCCGTCGTCGACGTTCGCGAGCTTCACACACATCTCGTCACTCGCTGGGGCACCGTCCGCGCGGTCGACGGCGTGTCGTTCGCCCTTGGTGAGGCGGAGACGCTCGGGCTGGTCGGCGAATCGGGCTCCGGCAAGTCCATGACCTGTCTGAGCATCGTGCGTCTCGTCCCGCGGCCGGCGGCGCGCATCGTCGGCGGCGAGGTGCGCGTGGACGGCGAGGATCTTCTGACCAAGACCGAGCGCGAGATGCAGCGCATCCGCGGCCGGAAGGTCGCCATGATCCTGCAGGACCCGATGAGCTCCCTGAATCCCGTGTTCTCGGTCGGCATGCAGATGCGCGAGCCACTCGCGCTGTACCACGGCCTGCGCGGCGGCGCCGCCGTCAGCCGCGCCGCCGAGCTGCTGCGCTCGGTGCGAATCCCCTCGCCGGAGACGCGGCTGCGCGCCTTCCCTCACCAGCTTTCGGGCGGCATGCGGCAGCGCGTGGTCGGCGCCATGGCCATCGCGGGACCGCCGCGGCTGCTGATCGCGGACGAGCCGACCACGAGCCTCGACCTCACCATCCAGGCGCAGTACCTGACACTGCTGAAGGATCTTCAGAGCCAGCACCGCTTCGCCATGATCTTCGTCACCCACAACCTCGGCATCGTGGCCCACACCTGCGATCGCGTGGCCGTGATGTACGCCGGGCGCATCGTCGAGGCGGGGCCGGTGCGGCGGCTGTTCCGGACGGCGGCCCATCCCTACACACGGGCGCTGCTCGGCTCCATCCCGCGTTTCGGCGCGCGTCGCGAAACGCTGACGGCCATCGCCGGCCAGCCGCCCGATCTCGCCACGCTGCCCCCCGGCTGCGCGTTCGCCCCGCGCTGCCCGGACGTGATGCCCCGCTGTCGTGTCGAGGCGCCCCCGGAGCGTGCGATCGACGGCGATCACACCACGCGTTGCTGGCTCCATGCTCCCGCCTGAGCCGAGCGCGAGCAACGGCACGCCGCTGCTGGCGGTGGACGCCCTCACCAGGCACTTCGTGGTGCGGCGCGGCGCGCTCGGGTGGTCGACGGGTATCGTGCGCGCCGTCGACGCCATCTCGTTCTCGGTGGCGCGCGGTACCACGCTCGGTCTGGTGGGCGAATCGGGCTGCGGCAAGACGACGACCTCCAAGCTGATCCTCGGGCTCGAGCGGCCGACGGCGGGCGCGATCCGCTTCGAAGGCCGCGACGTTCACGCCCTCGGTCGCGCCGCCCAGCGTGCGTACCGACGCGCCGTGCAGGCCGTCTTCCAGGATCCGTACGCGTCGCTCGATCCGCGCATGCGCGTCGGAAGCATCGTGGCCGAGCCGCTGGTGATCAACACGGACCTCGACACCGCCGGGCGCCGCCGTCGCGTCGCCGAGCTGCTGGACCTCGTCGGGCTGCCCGAGCGCGCGGCCACCCTTTACCCGCACGAGTTTTCCGGCGGCCAGCGTCAGCGCATCGCCATCGCCCGCGCGCTGGCGCTCTCGCCGAAGCTCATCGTGCTCGACGAGCCCGTCTCCGCGCTCGACGTCTCCATCCGCGCGCAGGTCCTGAATCTGCTGACGGATCTCCAGAAGCGCCTCGGCGTCACCTATCTCTTCATCGCCCACGATCTGGCCGCCGTGGCGCACATGAGCCGAACCATCGCGGTGATGTACCTCGGTCGGATCGTCGAGATCGGCGACGCCGACGCGGTGGCGCTCTCGCCCCGGCATCCCTACACGCGCGCGCTCTTCGCGGCCGCCATGCCGGTCGATCTCGACACGCCGCGCGAGCCGGTCACCCTGAGCGGCGAGGTGCCGAGCCCGCTGGCGCCGCCGGCCGGGTGCCGATTCCATCCTCGCTGTCCCGTCGCGCTCGCTCGATGCGCCGTGGAGGATCCGGCGCCACGGAGCCACGAAGGTCGGCTCGTCGCCTGTCACCTGTACTAGGTGCTCGCGAGCAGCAGCTCGGCCGCGCTCTCAGCGTGCGAGCAGCAGACAGAGCGCGCCGAGGCACGCGAGCGCGGCGGCCAAGAGCCGGCGGCCGGTGTCGGCCTCGCGAAACAGCGTGCCGCCGAGGATCACGGCGATGAGGCCCGATAGTCGACGGACGGCGTTGACGTAGGACGCGGGCGCCATCGTGAGCGCCGACGTCTGCATGCCGGTGCCCGTGAAGCCGAGCACGCCGTGGCTGAGGACCGTCACCAGATTTCGTCGCTCGACGCTCGCGAACAGCGACGGGCGGGCCACGGCCAGCGACAGCATCAGATTCGCGGCCGCCGTGCCGCCGTGCGAGCACACGAGATAGCTCGGCGCTCCGAGCGCAAGCGCGCCCCAGCGGTCGACGGCGGAGAGCAGGCCGAGGAACATCGCGGACAGCAGCGCGTCGAGGGCGTCGCGACGGCGAAAGAGCCCGCGCAGCGTCCCGCCGCTCGCCGCACCCCGCGAGAGGCCGATCGTTCCGGCCACGGCGAGGGCGATGCCGACGAAGCCGAGCGGCGTCGGCAGCGTGGCGGACAGGACGGCGTCCGGAACGACCGTGAAGATCGGGCTCAGCGCGTAGACGGGCCCGACGACCGAGATATCGCCGCGCGCGCTCGCGCGGGTCAGCAGCCCGCTCATGGCCGTGACCAGCACTACCGATGCCACGAGCGCCGGCCAGGCCGTTCGGGGTCGGACGAAGCCGTGGCCGGTGACGACGAAGAATCCCACCCAGCCGAGGAAGGCCACGAGCTGCGTCCACGCGACGATCACGACGGGCGAGATGTCGCGGGCGCGGCCCTTCAGCACGGCAAACTGCGCGGCCTGCGTGATGGCGGCCGCCAGCGAGAGCCCGAACCAGAATAAGTCTAGCCGGCCGCCCGTCGGACTCTCCAGGAGGTACGGATCATGTGGCTTCGCGCAGTGCTCGTGCTGGGCGTCGTGCTTTTCATGAGCGGCTGTGTGCTCGTTCCGGCGGGGCCACCGGTCGTGGCCGAGCCGGCGCTCGTCGTCCCGGCGCCCGTCGTGGTGGCGCCGCGTCCCGTCTATCGTTTCCATCGCGGCTACTACGGCGGCGGCTATTACGGCGGCGGCTACTGGCACGGCCGCGGGCGGTACTGATGGCCGCTTACCCGTGCAGCGTCCGCATCACCTCGGTGTTGCCGAGGAGCTCCGCGGGTCGGCCACTGAAGATGATCTCGCCACGGTCGATGGCGTAGAGGCGGTCGGCGATCCGGCCGGCGTTCTGCACATGGGACTCGGCGATCAGCACGGCGACGCCGAGCGCCTTGATGGCCCGCACCGCCTCGATGAAGCGCGTCACCACCACCGGCGCCAGCCCCTCGAACGGCTCGTCCAGCAGGAGGACCGCCGGCTGGAGCGTCAGCGCGCGCGTGATGGCCAGCATCTTCTTCTGACCGCCGGAGAGATGCAGGCCGCGCCGCCCCAGGAACGTCTTGATCTCCGGAAAGACGGTGAAGGTCTCGGCGGGCGCCCGCTTGCCCAGCCAGGCCGTGATCTCGAAGTTTTCCTCGACGGTGAGATCCGGAAAGATTCCGCAGTCCTCTGGCGCGTACCCGATGCCGAGGCGCGCGCGCTCGTGAGCCGGCAGCCGCGTCACCTCCCGTCCCTTGAAGCGCACGCTGCCGCTGCGGGGCGACAGGAGTCCCATGATCGTGTCGATGGTGGTCGTCTTGCCGGCCCCGTTGCGCCCCACGAGGCACACGGCCTCGCCGCCGGCCAGCGTGAGCGACACGGAGCGCAGGATCTGCGCCGGCCCGCGGTACGTCTCCACGCGGTCCAGCTCGAGCATCGGCCCCGTCGCGCTCATGGCGTCTCCGGGGTGCCGATCAACGTCGTCAGAACGCGCTCGTCACGACGAATCTGCTCGGGCGTCCCGTCGGCGAGGATGGTCCCCTGGTGCATGGCCACGATGCGGTCGGAGTAGGCGAAGACGACGTCCATGTCGTGCTCGATGATCGCCGCGGAGATCCGCTCGGAGCGGACGACCGACGAGATCGTGTCCATGATGGGGGCCTTCTCGCGCGTGCTGACGCCGCTCGTGGGCTCGTCGAGAAAGAGCAGCCGTGGCTTGAGCGCATAGGCAATGGCCACGTCGAGCAGCTTGCGCTCCCCCTGCGAGAGGCCGCCCGCCAGCATGCCGGCTTTCGCCTCCATGCGGAAGGTGGCCAGGATCTCCAGCGCCTCGTGCCACACCGGGCGGTCGGCCTCCGCCAGCGCCCACAGCTTTCGCGTCTTGCGCTGGCGCGAGAAGATGGCGAGCGCCACGTTGTCGAGGGCGCTGAGCTGGTCGAAGAGGTTCACGAGCTGAAAGCTCCGCGCGATGCCGGCTGCGATTCGCTCGTGCACGGACTGCTCGGTCACGTCGACGCCACGAAAGCGAATGCGGCCGGCGTCGGCGCGCAGCAGGCCGCTGATCAAGTTCACCAGCGTGGTCTTGCCGGCGCCGTTCGAGCCGATGAGCGCGAGCACCTCGCCTTCCTGCACGCGGAAGTCCACGCGGTCGACGGCGCGGAACTCGCCGAACTGTTTCAGCAGCCCCTCCGTCTCGAGAAGCGGTCTCAGCGGTTCCACCACTTGCTCCAGAGGCGCTCGGCGGTGCCCACGATGCCGGTCGGCAGCGAGACGACGAGGACCACCAGCACGACGCCGAGGAGGAGCTGCCAGTAGACCGTGTAGCCGACGGCGTAGGTCTTCAGATAGTTGAAGACGATGGCGCCGATGACCGGGCCCGTGAACGAGCGGAAGCCGCCGAGCACGGTCATGAAGACGATCTCGCCGGAGAACGTCCAGTGCATGATGTCGGGCGTCGTGAGGCCGTTGAGTGGCACCCACAGCGCGCCCGCCAGGCCGGTGAAGACGCCGGAGACGAGGAACGCGACCCAGCGATACTTGCGGATCTGGATGCCCACGAAGGCGGCGCGCACCTCGTTGTCCCGGATCGCCTGCAGCGCGCGTCCGAACGGCGAGTTCACGATCACCCACATGACGGCGACACAGGCCACGAAGATCGCCAGCACGTAATAGTAGTAGGCGCTGGCCAGGAAGGCGATCTTCTCCCCCTTGCCGGCCACGACGCCGAGCAACGTCGGGGTCGGCACCCGCAGCCCGTCGGTGCCACCGGTGACCCAGAAGAACTTGAAGGCGAGACTCCACAGCACCTGCGAGAGCGCCATGGTGAGAATGCCGAAGAAGATGCGCGTGTAGCGCACGCACGCGAAGCCGAACAGTGCGGTGACCAGGACGCAGGCGACGATCGCACCGGCCAGGAACAGCTCCATCGAGGTCGCGCCCAGATACTTCACCATCAGCGCCACGGTGTAGGCGCCGACGCCGAAATACGCCGAGTGGCCGAAGGAGAGCAGCCCCGTGTAGCCCAGCAGCAGATTGAAGCCGAGGGCGGCGATGCCCATCACGAGCCCGTACGCGAGCAGGATCGTCTGATACTCGCCCGCGACCCACGGCAGCGCGACGAGGATCACGAGCGCGGGGATCCCCCAGCCCAGCGAGCGGACGGCCGAGCGATGCGGCAGCGTGACGGCGGCGGTGCTCATGCGCGTCCGAACAGGCCCGCCGGCCGCACCAGCAACACCAGCGCCGCGATCAGATAGAGCACGGCCAGCTCGATCTCAGGGAACCACGCGATGCCGGCCTCGCGCACGACGCCGACGATGAGCGCGCCCAGCAGCGCGCCCTCGAGACTGCCGAGGCCGCCCACGACGACCACGATGAACGAGAGGATCAGCGCGTCGACGCCCATGCCGAGCACGGCCGACTGGCTCGGCACGATGATGGCGCCGCCGAGACCGGCCATCAGGCAGCCGAGCGTGAACGCCTGGACGTAGACGCGGTTGACGTCCACCCCGAGCGCGGCCGACATGCGCATGTCCTGCGACGTCGCGCGCAGCACCACGCCGAAGCGCGTCTTGTAGATGAACGCCCAGAGAAAGAGCGCGGCCAGCGCTCCGACGATGATGACCAGGAAATTGTAGGTCGGATAGATCGCATCGCCGATGGTCACGCTCCCGAAGTTCTCGAAGAGCGCGCTCGCCGACAGCGGGTACGGCCCCCAGATGAACCGGATCACGTCGTCGATGATCATGAGCAGGCCGAACGTCACGAGAAGCTGGTACTCCTCGGCGCGCCGGTAGAAGCGCCGCAACAGCGTCGGCTCGAGCACGGCGCCGACTCCGGCCGCCGCCACCGCGCCGGCCGGAAGGACGAGCAGGAGCAGCGCCGTCGGCGGCGTGCCGGTGGCGCCAGCGCCCTCGCCCATCGCGAGCGTGGTGACGCGGCCCACCGCCCAGGCGCTCACGTAGGCACCGAAGGCATAGAGGTTGCCGTGGGCGAGATTGATGATCCGCATGACGCCGTAGATGAGGCTGAGACCGCCGGCGATGAGGAAGAGCACCGAGGCGTAGAGAAGCGCGTTGAGCAGATGGATAACGACGATGTCCATCAGTCGCCCACGCGATACGGGACCACCTTCACCTCCGGCTGCACGAGATTGCCGTCGATCGACAGCGCCAGCACGAGCCGATAGACGCCGGGTTTCGGCCGCGGCGCCGGCTCGATCACCACCCGCCCCTCGCGCACGCTGCGTGAGGTTCCCGCCGCCACCGCCGCGTCCGAGGCGTCGACGAGGACCCAGTGGGCCGTCAGCGGCTCGCGCGACTTCTCGCCCGGCGGCTGGGGTTTGTACGGCTCGCGCACGATCTTATACGAGCGGCCGGCTTTCTCGACGTGCTCGACGTCGGCCTGGATCTCCAGCCGGTCGCCGCTGCGCTCGACTGCTCTCGCGAACGCCCGCAGCCGGATCGGGTACTGGTCGAACGAGCCGACGCCGAGCGCGTACGAGAAATCGCGAAAGACCGGCATTGTGACGCTCTCGGCGGTCACCTTACCGAGCACGTAGGGACCGGCCGTCGCAAGGAAGTGGCCGCGCGCGCGGGCGAACGCGCGAAGCGCCGCCCATCGCGCGCGCGCGTCGTCCGCCGTCACGAGCCCGCGCAGTGGCTCGGGCACCCACGCCTGGCGCTCGAGCTCTGCGGCCAGCCGCGACAGCGCGCTCAGCTGTTTGGGGTCCCATCCGAGGTCGAGCCAGGGAATGCCGCGACGCCGTGCTTCGCCCTCCGAGAACGCCCCGATGCCGCGCGCGACCGCCTGCTCCATCAGCGCGAGCACGTGCCAGGGCACCGGGCTCCACGGGGGCGCGATCGACACCGCCGCGCGCGCGTCGACCGCCGCTTTCAGATAGACCTCGATCTCGGGAACCTCGTAGACGAGCTGCATGTCGCCGAGGTCCTTCACGTCGCGGGCGATCTTCGTCACGCGCACGGCGGCGACGAGGCGTCGGGCCTGCGCGCTCGCGCGCTCGATCTCGGGATCGCGCTGGCGCCCCGTGCCCTCGGCCCAGCGCGCCACGAACGCATAGGGATACAGGACGTCGGCGACGGTCATGGGCCGCTCGTCGTGCGATTTCGAGAGCAGCGCGCGGTACACCACCTTCGTGCGCGCGGGCGTCGGCGCGCCGCCGGCGCGCAGCGTGGCCGGCACGAGGGCGTCGGCGGGCGCCTCCGTCACCTCGGTGACCGAGGCGGGCCGGGCGCGGTTCGCGATGAAGCGCGCGTTGTCGGGATCGAGCAGCAGCGCGGGGTCGCCGATGGCGGCCCACACCAGCTGACCGGCGAGGTCGGTGAAGCCGCCGACGGGATTCCACGCGGCCGACGGTGGGGCCGCCACGCCGAGATGGAGCCAGCCATTCCACGGAAAGTCCTTGAGCTTCACCGTGCGGACGAAGATCGGCGAGGCGAGGCCTTTCTGCGAGTCGGCGGCGACGTTCTCGATGCCCTCGTTGTACGCGTCGTTGATGGCCTCACGCCGCATCGTATAGCCGAGCACCACGCGCTCGCACGTGGACGACAGCTCGGTGACCAATCGCCGCTCGAGCGCGACCCGCTCCGTCGCCGTCTGCCAGCCACCTTCGGTACGCCGGCGGAAGGCGTCGGCCGCCGCCGCACGCGCCGCCGCAGAAGACTGCAGCAGCCATGTCTGATACCAGCCTTCCTTGAGCCAGGCCGGTCCCGTCCAGCCGATGAGGCGCGTCTCGACGCGAGCGAGGAGCGGCGCGAGCTCGATCTCTTCAAGGGTCGCCTCTGCTTCAGATCCCGCGGCCGCCACGCCGGCCGCCGCCAGCGCTTTGGCGAGCGCGCCGCGGCCGCGCACCCGCGGCAGCCGACCCGACGCCTCGCGTGTCTTCTGCGCGAGATCGTAATGGAGCACGTAGTCCTCGTGGTAGGGCGTCACCGGATAGCGATGCGCGACGAAGCCCCCGCGCTCACCGAGGGCCGTTGCCAGCCGCGCCGCCGCGGCACAGCGCGCGTCCGCGTCGCCGCTCCCCCGGTCGAACGTCAGCACCACCCAGCCGCGCAGCGACTCGATCGAGCGCGTGTCCGGCGCCGCCACGCCACCGAACGGATCGCCTCCGACATACGCATGCA
>DASTCJ010000056.1:0-39606 GCA_035605575.1 Candidatus Methylomirabilota bacterium | reverse complement strand
TCGACGGAGCTGCGCTGGATCGACGTCGCACCGCTGTTCGATCACGCCAATCGGCTGACGGTGGGGCTGCAGTACTTCGGCACGCGGCAGATCGACGTCAACGTCAGCAATGCCGCGGGCGCGCCGCCCGTGCTCACGAAGAATCAGTTCAACATCGCGAACAGCGTCGGCCTCTACGCCGAGGACCAGCTCGACGTGACCCCCTCCGTCACCGCGGTGCTCGGCGGCCGCGCGCAGTATTCCCTGCGTGAAGTGCGCGACCGTTTCATGCGCGACGGGCCCGGGGACATCGATGCCAACGATTCGGACTCCGTTGACTTCCTGTCGTTCTCTCCGCGCGCGGGCTTCGTGTGGCGCCTCACGCCGAGCGCACAGATCTTCGGCAACGCCGCCCACTCCTACGAGCCGCCGCTGCTGCTCGAGCTGACCGCGCCGGGTCAGCTGCAGGGCAACCTCGGACAGCTCGCCGCCCAGAAGGCCTGGCAGTTCGAGCTCGGCACCCGCGGCGAACTCGGCCAGCGCGTCGGCTGGGATCTCTCGATCTACGACATCGAGCTCTGGGACGAGATCCAGAACGTCAACGTGACGCCGTTCGCCGGCGCCCCGTTCACGATCCCGCGCTTCCGCAACATCGATCGCTCGCGGCACACCGGCCTCGAGGCCGGCCTCGACGTGCTGCTGGTCGACGATCTCGCGCGGCGCGCGGGCGTCGGCGCCGCCGGCGACACGCTGCGCGCGCGCGCGGCGTATACGTTCTCGCGCTTCGTATTCGTCGACGACCCGACCTTCGGCGACAACGATCTCCCGGGAGCGCCGCGGCACTTCCTGCGCGGCGAGCTGCGCTACGACCACGCCAGCGGCTTCTGGCTGGCGCCGAACTTCGAGACGGTGCCGCATGGCTACTACGTCAACAGCGAGAACGACGCGCGCACGCGCGGCTACGTGACCGCCGGTGTGCGCCTCGGGTACACATACACGCCCTGGCAGCTCGCCGGGTTCTTCGAGGCGCGGAACCTGCCGAACGTGACCTACGCATCGTCGGTCGTCGTCGACGCCGCCAACCGCCGTTTCTTCGAGCCCGCCGATGGCCGCGCCTTCTACGGCGGTCTGGAGTGGAGGTTCCGATGAAACGTGCGGCCTTGCTCACGGTGACGCTGTCGCTCATCGCCGCCCTCGCCCGTGCCGCCGCACCGGCGCGGCTCGAGCTGACCCATCCTCCCAGAGGTCACGACGTGCAGCTGTCCGCCGCCGCCGTCGGCGTCGTCAGCGACGGGCCGCCGATCATCGCGTGGGCGGCGCCGGAGGGTGGCGACAACGTGCTCTACGCGGCGCGTCCCGGCCAGATGGATCCCGTGCGCGTGAACCCCGCGGGCACGTCGGTCGACTCGCTCCATCAGGCGCCCGGCCTCGCGACGGGCCCGCACGGCGAGGTGTACCTGACGTGGTCCTCGCGGCGTCCGGTGCCGGTCGGCGGGCTCTTCGCCTCTGATCTCCGTCTGTCGCGCTCGCTCGACGGAGGGCGGACGTGGGACAGCCACCTCGTCGTGAACGAGGACAAGCCGACGTCGCATTCGTTCGAAGGGCTGGCCGTCGCGCCTGACGGGACGGTCATCGTCGCGTGGATCGAGCCACGCGAGACGGCGGCGACGTTCGTGGCGCGCGTGCTCGATCGCGGCACGCGCGTCGGCGACACACGGCGCCTGGACACCGGCGAGACGTGCGTATGCTGTCGCGTCGGCGTCGCGGCCGGACCCGGCGACCGCGTGGCGGTGCTCTGGCGCAAGGTCTTTCCCGAAAATGTCCGCGACATGGTGCTCGCGACGTCGCGCGATGGCGGGCGGACCTTCGACGCTCCGGCGCTCGTGCATGCCGACGGCTGGAAGATCGCCGCCTGCCCGCATCGGGGGGGCAGCATCGCGACCGACGCGCGCGGACGCGTCTACGCGGTCTGGTACACCGAAGGCGCCGAGGGCCGGCCCGACCTGCTCTTCGCCACGTCGGCCGACGGCCGCCGCTTCTCACCCCCACGGCGATTGCAAACCGCGACGGGGTCGATCCCGGACCACGTGCGACTCGCCGTCGACGGCTCCGGACGCGCGGCGATAGTGTGGGAAGACTCGACGGCGGTGCGCCGGCGCGTCATCATGCGAACGACGCTCGACGGCGGCCGCACGCTGAGCCCGCCGCAGATGCTCACGCAGGCGGTGAAGGCCTTCGCTCCGGACGTCGTCGTCGCGCCCGGCGGCTTCCTGATCGTCTGGCACGAAGAGCAGTTTCCATCGATCAAAACCGTCATATATTCGCCGAAGTTAGGAGAATCTCGGTGAGAGTGCACACGAGAGTGCTGCTCGCGGTCATGGGCCTCGCCGTCTCGCCGCTGGCGACGACGGCGCTCGCCCAACACGCGGGTCACGGCGCGGCGTCCTCGCCGGCGCCCTCGGCCCCGGCGAAGAGCCCCACGCCGATCTCGATGGAGGAGCTGCATCGACGAGGCGGCGTGCCGCCCGGCTGGAAGTTCACCCTGCCGGCCGGCGACCCGAAGATCGGACGCGAGATCTTCGCCAAGCTCGAATGCAGCAAGTGTCATGAAGTGAAACCCGACTTCCCGCGCGGCGAGAGGGGGACGGGCGACGTCGGCCCCGAGCTCACCGGCATGGGTGATCACCATCCGGCGGAGTACTTTGCGCAGTCGATCGTCGATCCGAACGCCGTGCTCCTCGCCGGCCCGGGCTTCGTCGGCGCCGACGGCCGCTCGGTGATGCCCGACTACCGCGATAGCGTCACCTTCACCGAGCTCGTAGACCTCGTGGCCTATCTGAAAAGCCTCGGCGGCGGCCATGCGCACCATCGAGCACCCACGCGCGAGCAGACGGCCGGCCCATACCGTGTGCGCGTCGAGTACCAGAGCAAAGGCCACGACGCTCACGCCCATCACGGCGGCGGAGCGTCCACGCCGGCCGGACACCTGATGGCATTCGTCTTCGATGGTGTGACCGGCGAGCCGGTACCGTACCTGCCGGTCAGCGTCGTCATCACCACCAAGACGGCGCCGCGGACCGTGCGGCTTTCTCCCATGGTCGGCGACGACGGCTTTCATTACGGAGCGGACGTGACGATTCCCGAGGGCACGACGAAGCTCACGCTGAAGGTCGGCGTCGCCGCGCTGAAGACGATGGGCGCCGCTGTCGGGCGCTTCGGAAAGCCGGTGACGGTGAGCTTCGACTGGAGTGAATGAGCTCGGGCTTGTCGCCCGCTTCGTCCATCTCGCGGCGTCGATCCTGACCGTCGGTAGCGCCGCCTTCCTGATCATCGCCGGGCACTCCGACCGCGCGACGGCGCGGCGCTGGCAGGCGCAGGTCCAGCGACTGATGCGCGCGCTGGTCGTGATGGCGCTGGCGGCCGGCGTCGTGGCGCTGGCGCAGCAGGCAGCCAGCCTCGAGCAGCGGCCTCGGGCGGCCGTCGAGCCGGCGGCACTATGGCGGGTGGCCGTCGAGACACACGCCGGAGCCGTCTGGATCGTGCGGCAAAGTCTCTTGCTGCTCCTCGGCGGCTTCATCTTCGCTCGCGCTGACGTTTCGCGCCGCGTCGACTGGCGTGCCGCGCGCGCGTACGGGCTGCTCCTCGCCGGCGCCGCGCTCGCGTTGCTCGGCGCCGCCGGCCACGCCGCCGCCGTCGAGCCGGGGACGGCCGCCGCCGTTGCCGCCGACATGTTTCACGTGCTGGCGGCGGGCGTCTGGGCGGGCGCGCTGCCGGCGCTCACGCTGCTGCTGGCGTCAGCGTGGAGCGAGGCCGGTGCCGATGCGCGACCGTACGCGGTTGTCGCCGCACGCCGATTCTCGCGGACCGCCGTCGCGCTGATGGTCGCCCTCGCGTTCAGCGGCACCCTCGTCGCGGTGAGCCAGATCGGCTCGATCCCCGCCCTCGTCGGCACGCGCTACGGCCGTCTCCTCCTGCTGAAGCTCGCGCTGCTCGTGCCGATCGCCGGGCTGGCCGCGCTGAACCGTCGACTCCTGCCGCAGCTCTCGGGAGAGGCCGGGCGCGTCGGACGCCCGGCCATGCGGCGGCTGGGAGCCTGCGTCGCCGTGGAGGCGATCGTGGCGGTTGCCATCCTCGGCGTCGTCGCCGTCATGGGCGTCACGGCGCCCGCGCGCCACGAGCAACCCGTGTGGCCGTTCACGTTCCGCCTGGCGTGGGAGTCGCTTGCGTATGCACCAGAGTCACGGCCCTTCGTGCTCGTGGGGAGCCAGGTCGCCGTGCTCGGTGTCGCCGCGGCCATCGCCTCACGGCTGCTCCGGCGCAGGGCGCGCCCGGCATTGCTCGGGGGCGGCGCCGTTCTCGTCGTCGCCGGCCTCGCCATGGCGCTGCCGCCGCTCGCCACGGACGCTTATCCGACGACGTATCAGCGGCCGGCCGTGCCGTACCAGGCCGGCTCGATCGCGACGGGCGCGATGACGTATCGCGAGCACTGCGCCGCGTGTCACGGTGCCGGCGGCGCCGGCAACGGTCCCGCCGCGGCGGCGCTCTCGCCGCCGCCATCGGACCTGCGGGCCCATCACGCCGCGCTGCATACGGCCGGCGATCTGTTCTGGTGGATCACGCACGGGCGCCGCCAGATGCCGGCGTTCGGCGAGCGTCTCGACGTCGAGGCGCGCTGGGATCTCGTGAACTTCATCCGCGCGCTCGCCGCCGGCGACACCGCGCGCGAGCTCACGCCGCTCGTGCAGCCGGAGCGGCCGCTCGTCGTCGCCCCCGACTTCGCCTTCGCCGTGGGCCCCACGCCACCGCGCACGCTCAAGGATTATCGCGGTCGCCGCAGCGTCCTCGTCGTGCTGTACACGCTGCCCGCCTCGCGGGCGAGGCTCAGCGCGCTTGCCGCGCGCTATGATGTCCTGGTGCCGCTCGGCGTCGAGATCATCGCCGTGCCGACCGACGCCGCGCCGGACGCCATCAAGCAGCTCGGCGCCGAGCCGCGCGTTCTCTTTCCCGTGGTGACCGACGGCGCCGCCGAGATCGTGGCCGCCTACGGGCTGCTGGCGCGCGCCCCGCACGCGGAGTTCCTCGTCGATCGCCAGGGATATCTGCGCGCCATCGACACGCGGTCGCGCGACACGGACACGCTCGTCGCCAACGTGGAAGCGCTGAACCGTGAGCGCGTGGTGGTGGCGCCGCCGGCCGAGCACGTGCACTAATGGCGGTCTGGCGGGTGGTGGTGCTGCTCGTCCTGACGCTTGCGGTTGGCGTGGGCTGGGGCTATCTCTGGTGGGGCCGTGAGGCGACCCGGCTCACGCGCGAGCTTGCGGAGGCGCGGGCCGCCGCCGGACCGCGCGAGTATCACGCGGAGGGCGTGATCCGTGCCGTCCTGCCGGAGATGAACATCGTCGTCATCACGCACGACGAGATCACGGGCTACATGCCGGCGATGACCATGGGCTTTCGCGCGGTATCGCCGAAGATATACGAGACGGTCGACGTCGGAGACGCGGTACGATTTACGCTGCGGGGAACGCCCCCGAACCTGGCCCTCGTGGCCGTCGAGAAGGTCACCTCTCAGTAAGGAGGAGTCGCGCGTGAAGTGGAGCTCGGCGCTGGCGGTCGCCCTCGTCCTGGCCGTGGTCGCGCCCGCCGCGGGCGCCACGCTGCTGATCAGCAACACGAAGTCGGAGTCGGCGTCGGTGATCGACACCGACACGCTCGAGGTGGTCGGGACGATCCCCCTCGGCAAGGGCAAGCCGAACCGCATCGTGTTCCATCCCGATGGCAAGCTGGCCTGGGTCGTCTACGACAAGAGTCACGACCTCGGGATCATCGACGTCGACGGCCGGCGGCTGCTCAAGCGGGTGAGGATCGGCGGGAATCCGTACAACCTCGCCTTCACGCCGAACGGCAGTCACCTCGTCGTGCTCGACTGGGCGAGCGACACGAGCACCGACGCCGTCATCTTCTACGATCTCAAATCGGACAGGATCGACTGGAGCGTGGAGGTCTCGACGTGGCCGGCGCACGCGATCTTCTCGCGGGACGGCAAACTGCTCTACGTCTCCGGGGAGACGGCCGGCGACGTGAGCGTCATCGACGTGACGAAGCACGAGACGGTGGCCCGTCTCGTCCACGGCGGCGGCGACGCCATGGGCCTCGCCCTGAGCCCTGACGGCCGCGTGCTCTACGCGGCGGCCGGCGAGAACAAGGCCGTGATCAAGATCGACACGGCCACCAACAAGGAGATCGCGCGCATCCCGCTGCCCGGCATCGTGCACGAGGCGACGCTCACCGCCGACGGCAAGTTCTTGTACACGACACTGCGGAAGGCCAATCGCGTGGTGGTCGTGCGCACGGCCGACGACAAGATCGTGGCCAACATTCCGCAAAAGGGCTATCCGGACCTCGTGACGATGGAGCCGAGCGGCCGCTACGCCCTCGTCACCAACCGCTACGCGGATCACGTTTCCGTCATCGACCTCGCCACGCATGCGCAGGTACGGGCGATCCTCGTCGGCAAGGCGCCGCACGGGATGGCGCTGCGGCCGCGGTAAGTCGCGGTGTGGTGGCTCACACGACTCGCCGTCGCGCTCACCGTCGCCGTCTTCGACGTGGCGACGGCGAGCGCGGATCATCCGGGCGCGTTACGGAGCGAGGCCTGGAGTCCGCTCACCGCGGCCCTGCTCTTCGGCGGCCTCGCGCTGCTGGCCGGGATGCTCGTCGTGGTCATCGTGACGCTGCTCACCCGGCGCGACGACGGCTCGTCATGAAGTCGGTCGTTCACCCGCGCGGCATGCTCATTCTCACCACGGCGTGCTTCGTCGCCATGGCGCTCGCCGTGCTGCTGGCCGGCGCCCACCCCGCGGACGCCGCCGCGCGCGACAGCCTGCTGCGCCTCAACTCCCCCTTGGTGACGGCGCTGATGCGCGTCATCACGCTGCTCGGTCATGCATGGGTGCTCGCCCCGGCCACGGCGCTGCTGGTGCTCGTCTTCGCCGAGGCCCGTGCGCGATGGTGGGTGTGGATCGGGATGATGCTCCTGGCCCCGATCGCGGAGAGCGCCTTCAAGGCGCTCATCGGCCGGCCGCGTCCGTTCGATGCGTCGTTCGGCTTCCCGAGCGGTCACGCGACGGCGGCCGCCGCGTTCTTCGGCGCGGTGATCTATCTGGCGGGCTCGTTTTCGCCGCCGACTCGCACGTGGGTGCGGGTGCTGGCGGGACTGGCCATCGTGCTGGTGGCCACGTCGCGTGTGATGCTACGCGCGCACTGGCCGTCCGACGTGATCGGCGGCGTCGCGCTGGGCTTGGCGCTGGCCTCCGCCGCCGCGCTGCTCGGCCGCCCCCCGCGTCCCATTCACGCCTGATCGCGTGCCGCGGCGGGACGCCGGCGCGCCCGACGCCGGCGTCCCGGCCTCGCCCACCGCCGCCCGCAGCGTCTTGAGGAGTGCGAGCGCCTCCGCGCTGAGCGGCCGCTGCCGCGGATGGATCACGTCCAGACTGCGGCTGAGCGGCTCCGCGTCGCCGATCTCGAGGGCCACCAGGCGCCGCCGCCGGATCTCGTGCACGACCGCGAGGTGCGGGAGAAATGCGAGCCCCATGCCGCGCTCGACCATGCGCTTGGCTGTCTCGATGGTCTCGACCTCGAGCACGACGTTCGGCACCAGGCCCGCGCGCCGGAACAGCCCATGGGTCAGCGTCCAGTCGCTCGACCCGCGATCGAAGAAGATCAGCGGCTGACCCGCGATGTCCTCGAGCCGCGCGCGCCGGGCACGCGCCAGCCGCGAGTCCGGCCGCGCGACGAGCACGAGCGGGTCGTCGCGCAGGCTGAGCGTCTCCACGCCGGGATGGTTGAGCGAGCGCGCCAGGCCGATCTCGGCCTCGCCGCTGAGCACCATCTCCAGCACTTCCTTGGAGTGGCCGGAGCGGACCGTGATCATGACCTTCGGATGCGCGGCCTGAAAGCGCTTGAGGACGTCGGGCAGGACGTAGGTGCAGATCGACAGCGCGGCCGCGATCTGGATCGCGCTGCCGCTGGCCGGGCGGAGGTCGTGCACGGCCTGGCGCGCGGAGGCCACCGCGTGCAGGAGCTGCTCGGCGTGCGGCCGGAACGCGCGGCCGGCGGCGGAGAGCGCCAGACCGGCCTTGCTGCGCACGAAGAGCGGCACGCCGAGCGAGCTCTCGAGGGCGCGAATCCGCGCGCTGATGGCGGGCTGGGTCACCCGCAGGGCGTCGGCGGCGCGTCGAAAGCCGCCGAAGGTCCCGACGGCGAGGAACGCCTCGACCTGTCCGATCTCCACCCGATTCACCTCGCTTATGAGGTCGGCTGCTCTGATATGTCCTGATTATAGCCCCTGTGAAAGATCTTTCCGATCACGAAACTTTATCAGCCCGATAAAAACAATGCGTTTGCGGCGCCGGCTCACCGTCGGCACAGTGACTGCAATAGCAGGGGCCACGACTTCATCAGGAGGTTTTGCGATGGGCGGTCGATGCGGCTGCGGCGAAACGGTGCCAACCCTGCTGGCGTGCTTCGAGTGCGGGACCAGCACGTGTGCGACGTGCGCGATCCACCTGGAGTCCGCGACCTATTGCAGCGCGTGCGCCGGCTCCCTGCTCGACACACCGAACGTGCGCGCCACCACCCCGTTCGATCTGCACTGAGGAGGAGCGTCATGGGTACGGCCTGTCACTGCGGAATGACCCTGGAGCCCGGCGGGCGTCGCGCCGGCTGTGCGGAATGCGGCACCGAGGTGTGCGCCAGCTGCCGGCTCGAATTCGGCTCCACGACCTATTGCCGGTGGTGCGCCACCAGCCACGGGCTGGCGCGACCAGCCTAGTTCACGTGAAGGAGACAGCACGCATGGAGAGCAAGGGCGCGGCGTTTCGTCGACTGCTCGCACAGGAGCCGCACGTCTTCACGGGCGGCGTCTACTCGCCCCTCGACGCGCAGATCGCCGAGCGCGTCGGCATGAAGGCGATCTATCTGAGCGGTTATTCCGTGGCCATGGCCAACGGGTGGCCGGACATGGGCTTCCTGACGCAGACGGAGGTCGCGCGCACCGCGCACATGGTGGCGAGCGCCGTCGACATTCCGGTCATCGCGGACGCCGACGACGGCTACGGCAACGCGCTGTCGACGATGCGGACCGTGCAGGAGATGATCAAGACCGGCGTGGCGGGCATCCACCTCGAGGATCAGCGATTCCCGAAGCGCTGTGGTCACATCGCGGGCAAGACGCTCGTCAGCCGCGAGGAAGCGCTCGGCAAGTATCGCGCCGCCATCGACGTCCGGAACCGCCTCGACCCGGATTTCTTCGTCATCGCGCGTACCGACGCCTACGGCGCCGTGGGCGGCAGCATGCAGGAGGCGATCGACCGCGGGCGGATGTACGCCGACGCCGGCGTCGACTCCGTGTGGGCGGAGCTTTCGAACGCCTCACGTGAGCCCGCCATCGAGTTCGCGGACGCGATGCGGAAGAGCCACCCGCAGCTGCCGCTGTCGTTCAACTACTCCTCGTCGTTCAAATGGTCGAGCGATCCGAACCCCCTCACGTTCAAAGAGCTGGGCGAGCTCGGCTACAAGTTCATCTTCATCACGCTCTTCGCCGCCCACGCCGGCATGTACGCCACCTGGAACGCGATGGACGAGCTCGTGCGTGACCAGGAGCAGGCGCAGTGGCGGCTCGAGAAGATGAAGGCCGGCCACCCGACCGAGAGCCATCACGTGATGGCGCGCGTCGCGCATTTCCAGGAGCTGGAGAAGAAGTACATCCCGGGCACCGAGGATCGCATCAAGGGCTCGCACGGCTTTTCGCGGTCGCACTAGCGACCGCGTCGGAGGGGGCCTCGGCGGCCCCCTCCGATACCTCCCCCCAGCGCAGGATTGCGCCGGCAAAGCCGGCGCTCGAAAGCGGCATTTCCTCTTCTGGCCCCCCGCCGCGCCGCTTGGCTCGCGTAGAATGGCGGGCCATGGACTTCCGGTATGTCGTGTGTGATGTGTTCACGAGTCAGCCGCTGACGGGGAATCAGCTGGCGGTGTTCACGGATGCGCGCGCGATCCCCGAGGGGCTGCTGCCGCTGCTCGCGAAGGAGATGAACTTCTCGGAGACGGTGTTCGTCTATCCGGCAACGGCGGGAGGGCATGCGAGGATCCGCATCTTCACGCCGGCGCGGGAGCTGCCGTTTGCCGGGCATCCGATCCTGGGGTCCGCGTTCGTGCTCGGCGCTCCCCTGCAGCTCGAGACGATCATCCTGGAGACGGGCATCGGACCTGTCCCGGTGGCGCTGCAGCGCGAGGGGCCGCGGATCGTGTTCGGGCGGATGACGCAGCCCATCCCGACGGTGGAGGCGGTCGCGGAGACAGCGGCAATCGTCGCCGCCCTCGGCGGGGTGAAGCCCGTGCTGCCGGTGGAGCGCTACGTCAACGGACCACGGCACGTGATGATCAATGTCGAATCGCCCGACCAGGTCGCGCAGCTGGCGCCGGATTTCGGCGCGCTCGCCCGCGCCACGAGCGACAACGTCTCCTGCTTCGCCGGCGGCGGCACGCGCTGGAAGACACGGATGTTCGCGCCGGGTCACGGCATCAACGAGGATCCGGCCACCGGCTCGGCGGCCGGACCGCTCGCGTGCCACCTCCTCCGCCACGGCCGGCTCGAGTCCGGCGCGGAGATCGAGATCGCGCAGGGCGCGGAGATCGGGCGACCGTCGACGCTCTACGCGCGCGCGACAGGCACGCGCGACGCCCTCTCGACCGTCGAGGTCGGGGGCAGCGCCGTCACGGTCGCGCGCGGAGAGTTCCGGCTGCCCACATGACGCGCGATCGCACCGCCACGCGACGCGCGCTGCTCGACGCTGTCGATCGCGTGCGCGACGTCGTGACCCGCGGTGCCGACGACGCCGAGCGGCTCCGCACGCTGCCCGCCGCCACCGTGACCGCATTGCGGGACTCCGGGTTGCTCGGTCTCAAGCTGCCCGCCGTGCTCGGTGGCGCGGAGGCGGATCCGGTCACGCAGATGGACGTGATCGAGGCGCTCGCGGCGATCGATCCGTCGGCGGGTTGGTGTCTGATGGTCGGCGCCACCACGCTCGCGCTGCCCGGCGTCTTTCTCGCCGAGGAGCCGCTGCGCGTGATGTTCCGCGCCGGCATCGCGCCGCTCGCCGCCGGCTGCTACATGCCGACGGGGCAGGCCGTGGCCACACACGGCGGTTATCGCATCACCGGCCGCTGGGCGTTCGCCAGCGGTATCCGGCACGCCGAGTGGGTCTCCGGCAGCGCGTGGGTCGTCAACGATGGCGCGCGGTCCGCCGAGCGTCGCGTGTTCGTCGTGCCCACCGCCGAGGTCGACGTGCACGACACGTGGCACGTCGCCGGTCTGCGCGGCACCGGCAGCTGCGATTTCTCCCTCGCCGACCGCTTCGTCGCCGGGGCTTTCACCTGGGACATCGAGCGCGCGCGGCCTCAGCGCGGTGGCGCCCTCTATCGGCTCGGCCTGCCGGCCTTCGTGACGAACGAGCACGCGGCGTTCGCGCTCGGCGTGGCGCGGCGCGCGCTCGACGCCGTCGTCGCGCTGGCGAGCGGCAAAGCTCGCGGTCTCAAGCCTGCGCCGCTGGTCGGACGCGGAAGCTTCCAGCGGTTCGTCGGCGAAGCGGAGCTCCGGCTGCGCGCCGCCCGCGCCCTCGCCGTCGAGCTGAACGAGGCGGCGTGGACAACGGTCGGTGTCGGCGAATCGCTCACCGCACGCCAGCACGCCGAGCTGCGCAGCGCGGCCGTCCACGCGACCGAGGTGGCGCTCGACGTGGCCACGCGGGCGTTTCGCTACGCCGGCGGCTCCGCGCTCTACGACGCCAGCGTGCTGCAGCGCTGTCTGCGCGATCTCAACGCCGGCGCGCAGCACTTCATGGTGAGCGACTCGGCGTACGAGGGACTCGGGCAGCTGCTGCTCGGGCTCCCCGGGGAACCGATGGCCTGAGATCAGCCGGTGGCCGGTTTCTCCTCAGACGCGCCGGGAAGAAGCTCGATGTGGAGCGTGAGTCCGCGGTCGGTATTGCAGGTGGCCCAGATGCGCCCACCATGCGCCTCGACGATCGAGCGGCTGATGGCCAACCCCATGCCGAGGCCCTCCGGCTTGCTGCTGACGAAGTGCTCGAAGATCCGCTCGAGCTCGGAGTCTTTGAGCCCCACTCCGGTGTCACGCACGGCGATGACGATCCGTCCCGCCGCAGAGTCGTTGATCTGGATCCGGATCTCGCGCGGGCCGTTCACCGTCAGCGCGATGGCCTCCGCCGCGTTGACGACCACGTTGAGGACGACCTGCCTGAGCTGGATCGGATCCGCGAGCACCGTCGGCGTCGGACCCGCCGTGAACGACACGACGATGCGCTTGGCCTGAATGTCGCCATGGAGCACACCCAATACGTCGTCGATGAGCGCATTGATGTTCACCGCCACGCGCTCGGTGTGTGCCTTCAAGAACAAGACACGCAGCCGGCGGATCGTCTCCGATGCGCGCTTCGCATCGTCGGCGACGTCGGTCAGCACATCGCGAATGTACTCAGGCTTCGCGTGCTCGCTGACGAGCAGGCGGCGTGTCGCGTTCGCATTGCTCAAGATGGCGGCCAACGGCTGGTTGATCTCGTGGGCGATCGAGGCCATCAGCTCGCCGAGCGTCGCCACCCGCTGCGCGTGGGCCAGCTCGTCACGCTGCCGCTGGGCTACCTCCTCGGCCTCGCGGCGTCGCGCCTCGCTCTGCCGCACTGCGCTGTCGGCCCGACGGCGAGCGAGCACGTTGGCGAAAACGTCGGCGAGCAGCTGAAGGCGTGACATGAGCTCGTCCGGCCACACCCGCTCTCCCCGCAGTCTGCTGAATCCCAGTGCGCCCACCACCGCGCCCTCGACGACGAGAGGTACGGCCGCCAGGGACACGATGCCGCGCCCGGTAAGACTCCGGCGGTCGCTGGCCGCTTCCTGCGGAAGCGCATCCACTCGGGCAATTCTCACCGCTTTGCCGTCAGCCAACTGCCCGGCGACCCACGGCAGCGTTTCGTCCTGGACCACCATTGTCGGGATCGGCATCACTCCCGGACGCGTCCATGCGTGTGTCACCCGCATGCTCTTTGTGCCGTCGGCACGCTCGGCCAGGCCCGCGCGGTCGAAGTCCAGAGTCTCCACCACCCGCTGGAGCGTGGCCTCGATGCGCTGGTCGACGGCGGCAGGCGGCAGCATCAGAAATTCCGCCGAGAGTTCCGAGAGCAGCGTCTCGAAGCGGAGGCGCTCGGCCAGGCTTCGCTGCACCCGCCGGCGCTGCGCTCTGCTCAAGAGCAGGCCCAGGATGAGGACGGTCTGGAGAAGCAGCAGCGCGGCGCCACCGCCGATGTACCACTTGTACGTGTCCCACACCGATGGCGTGCGAAAATTCACGACGCTGTCCGGCGGCAGCCGTCTCTCGTCGAGTCCCCAGCGACGGAGCTGACGCCAGTCGAACATGTAGCGGTGGGTCCCGGCCTCGACGATCGGGATTCTGGCCGGCGCTTCCCCGCGCAGCACCCGCACCCCGATCTCTGCAGCGAGACGCCCGTGAGCGTCGAGGCTGTAGACGTATCCCCCCACCGCCCCGCGTCCTACGTACTGATCCAGCGCGACGTAGACGGGGGCGTTCGCCGCTGCCGTGATCGACGACAGCGCCTCGTGCGGAACGAATGCGCGGCCGGCGGTGTCCGCGAACAATGTCAGATAGAGCACGATGCTCTCCGGCGGAAGGTTCGAGACCGTCTTCAGCAAGTCATCCATCGGCGCGGCCGTGAGATAGGTCACGTCCGCGCGGCCCGCGAATCGCTCCAGTTCGCCGCGTGCGATGGACTGCAGATGCCGGTCGAAGCTCGAGACACCGCCCACGACGAAGACGTGGCGAACATCCGGCTGCAACCGGAGCGCGACGTCAACCGTCGGAGCGAACGTACGCTTCACCACCGCGCCGGTGACGTTCGGCTTCAGGTTTTTCAGGGCGATGTCCGTCGAGTCGACTCCGCAGAAAACGATCGGGACGCCCGGGAAGAGCCCATCGCCGTGTCGAAGCAGGAAGTCAAGAGACGGGCCGAGGATGGCTACGATCAGATCGAGTCCGGTTGCGGCGTACTTGCGGGCGAAGAAATTGCGCAGCACACCCTCGTGGCGCGGGTCGGGGAACTGCGAGAGGTTCAGCGACTCGCTGTAGAACTCGACATCGCCGTCCGGTTGTGATCGGAATGTATCGCGGAGGCTCCGGTTCATGGCGGCGAGGCCGGGCAGGTCGTTGTCTTCGTCGAAGAGGAGCAGGACGCTCTTGCGGGCTTCCGCCGGCGCCACGCCCAGCAAGAGCAGGATCACGAGAACCATCCCGATCGCGCGACGCATACACACCGGTAGGCGGGATGCTAAGGACGGTCTCTCGGTCCCCGGTCTAATAACTCTTCGGCAGGCCGAGCACGTGCTCGGCGAGGTGGTTCAGCACCATCTGCTGGGAGACGGGCGCGATCTTGTACAGCCGGACTTCGCGCCACAGCCGCTCGACGTAGAACTCCTTGGCGTAGCCGTAGCCGCCGTGGGTCTGGAGCGCCACGTCACAGGCCTCGAAGCCGGCCTCCGCCGCCAGCAGCTTGGCGGCGTTCGATTCGGCGCCGCACGGCCGGCCCTGATCGAAGAGCCACGCCGCCTTCAGACACATCGCCTCCGCCGCCTCGAGCTTGGCCCACGCCATGGCGAGCGGGTGCGCGATCGCCTGGTTCTGGCCGATGGGCCGGTCGAAGACGACGCGCTGCTTGGCGTACTCCACGGCGCGCGCGAGGGCGGCGCGGCCGATGCCGACGGCCTCGATGCCGGTGAAGACGCGCTCCGGGTTCAGCGAGTCGAGGATGTGATAGAAGCCGTGGCCGGGCTCCCCGACGACGTTCTCCTCGGGGATCTCGAGCGCATCGATGAAGATCTCGTTGCTGTCGACGGCGGCGCGGCCGAGCTTCTCGATCTCCTGCACGGTGATCCGGGCGCGGTCGAACTCCGTGAAGAAGAGCGTCAGCCCCTTGAGCGGCTTGCTCGGGTCGCGCTCCGCCGTGCGCGCGAGGAGCAGGATGTGGGTGGCGTTCTGCGCGTTGGTGTTCCACACCTTGCGGCCGTTCACGATCCAGCGGTCGCTCTGCTTGACCGCGCGCGTCTGGATGCGTGAGGTGTCGGTGCCGACGTTCGGCTCGGTGACGCCGAACGACATCACGATCTCGCCCGTGGCCATGCGCGGCAGGTACTTGCGCTTCAGCGCCTCGCTGCCGTGCTTGATGACGGGCATCGGCGGAAACATGTAGAAGTGGATCGGTGACGCGCCACTGGTGCCGGCGCCGGCGGCGCAGATCTCGTGCAGGAGGATCGCGGCCTCGGTCACCCCGAGACCGGAGCCGCCGTACTCCTCGGGGATGATCGCGCCCAGCCAGCCCGCCTTGGCGAACGCCGTGACGAAGTCCCACGGATACTCGTGCTTGCGATCACGCTCCAGCCAGTAGTCGAGCGAGAAGGAGCGCGCGAGGGTGGCCACCTCCTTGCGGATCATCTCCTGCTGCTCGCTCAGGGCGAAGTCCATGCGCGGATTCTATCCCAGGATTCGCGCCGGCGCCGCGCGGTGTATGATGTGCGCCGCCATGGCGGTCGTCGGACTCTACGCGCTCCAGAACGGCTTCATGGGCGCCACCCGCTCGCTGCTGTTCTACGGTGAGTACTCGGCGGACCGCACCCAGATTCCGATCACCTCGTATCTCGTGCGCACGAGCGACGCGCTCATCCTGTACGACACGGGGGTCTCGCCCCGCGCGGTGCCCGGCCTCGTTCGCAATGACACGCTCGCGCGGTTCAGCGACGACGACTTGCTCGTGCACCGCCTCGACCGGCTCGGCCTGGAGCCGAAGGACATCGACCTCGTCGTGCTGTCCCACCTGCACTACGACCACGCGGGCGGCGCCGAGCTGTTTCGCGACTCCGAGCTCGTCGCCCAGAAGGACGAGTATGCGTACGCGCACTACCCCGCACCCTTCTTCGCCGGCTTCTATTATCGGAAGAACTTCGACCTGCCCGGCTATCGCTGGCGGCTGCTCGACGGCGACACGGCGCTGGCGCCGGGCGTGACCGCGGTGCGGTCAGACGGACACACGCCGGGCCACCAATCGCTGTTCGTGGAGCTGCCCGAATCGGCGCCGGTGATCCTGGCCGGGGATTGCTGCTACTGGCAGGAGCACATCGATCACGAGCGCGTGCCGGGCGTGGTGTGGGACCCGACACGCGCGCTGCACTCGATCAAGAAGCTGAAGACGCTCGCCCGGCTCACCAGCGGCCGCATCTTTCCGAGCCACGATCCGGCGTTCTGGAAGACCGTCAAGCAAGCGCCCGAGGCGTACCGCTAGCTGGATTTGCGGCGACGCCGGCTCCGCGAGCCGCGCTTGCGCGGCACGCGCGCGCCCTTCTTGCGCGCCTCGCTCAGCCCGATCGCGATGGCCTGCTTGCGGCTCGTGACCTTCTTGCCGCTGCGGCCACTTTTGAGTGTCCCGCGCTTGCGCCGGCGCATCGCCGACTTCACGCTCTTGCTCGCGCCTCGACCGTACTTTCTCGCCATCAGCTCGTCCTCCTTGCAAACTTGACGCGACCGCTCGCCAATGCAAACGACATGCACGCGATCATGGCACAGTACAGGCGTGCCAACCATCGCCGATCGACTGGACGCGCTGGACTGGGCGGCGCTCGAGCGCTCGCTGTGGGAGCATGGCCACGCGAAGACGCCGCCCGTGCTCACGGCCGCCGAGTGCGCCGATCTCATCGCGCTCTATGACGACGAGTCGCGCTTCCGCAGTCGGGTGGACATGGCGCGACTGCGCTTCGGCGCCGGCGAGTACAAGTACTTCGCGGCGCCGCTGCCGCCGCTGGTCGAAGCACTGCGCGTGCATGCCTATCCACCACTGGCGGCCATCGCCAACCAGTGGGAGGTAGCGCTCGGCACCGCCGTGCTTCATCCGCCCGCGCTGAGCGCGCTGCTCGCGCGCTGCCGCAAGAAGGGGCAGACGAAGCCGACGCCGCTGATGCTCCGTTACCGGACGGGCGGCTACAACTGCCTGCATCAGGACCTCTACGGCGAGGTGGTCTTTCCGCTGCAGCTCACGTGCTTCCTGAGCCGGCGCGGCGTGGACTACGACGGCGGTGATTTCCTGCTCGTCGAGCAGCGGCCGCGCGCGCAATCCAAGGGCGAGTCCATCGCCACCGAGCAGGGCGAGATCCTGATCTTCACCACGCGGTACCGGCCGGTCCAGACGCCGCGTGGCTACTACCGCGCGGCCATGCGCCACGGCGTGAGCCGTCTCACTCGCGGCGAGCGCTACACGCTCGGCGTGATCTTCCACGACGCGAAGTAGGAGGCCCGCATGGCCGACCCCACCCTCGATCTCCTCGTCAAGAACGTCCGCGTCGTGCGCCCCGGCCATCCGGACGTGGAGGCGCTCGACGTCGGCATCGCCGACGGGCGCTTCGCGCGCATTGCGCCCGCGATCCCGCCGGCCACGGCACGGCGGGTGTACGACGGTCGCGGGAGACTGGCATTTCCCGGCGTCGTCGACGCGCATACGCACGCCGGCATCTATGCGCCGCTGGCCGACGACGCGCTCAGCGAGAGCCGGGCCGCCGTCTCCGGCGGCGTGACCACCATGCTGACGTACTTTCGCAGCGGCCAGTACTACCTCAACCGCGGGGGGCCATACGGGGAGCTCTTTCCCGAGGTGCTGCGCCTGTCCGCCGGCCGCTATCACTGCGATTACGCCTATCACCTCGCGCCGATCGAGGCCGCGCACATCGACGAGATGGAGTCGCTGGCGACGACGCACGGCATCCCCTCGTTCAAGATCTTCATGTTCTACGGCGGCTACGGCCTGCACGGCCAGGCGGGTGACGACGCCCAGCGACGCTTTCTGATGCTCGGCGACGACGACCGGTACGACCTCGCGCACTTCGAGTTCGTCATGCGCGCGGCCGCCCGCATCCGCGCCGCGCACCCCGCGCTGGCCCCGCACGTGAGCGTGAGCCTGCACTGCGAGATGGCGGACATCCTGAACGCCTACACGCGGCTCGTCGCCCGCGACCGCACCCTGGCCGGCCTGCATGCCTACAGCGCGGCGCGGCCGCCGCACGCCGAAGGCCTCGCCGTCTGCGTGGCGGCGTATCTCGCCCACGAGACGGACTGCGCCAACATCAACCTCCTTCACCTGTCGTCGCGCAAGGCGCTCGACGCCGCGGCCGCGATGAGGCGGACGTTTCCGAACATCGATTTCCGGCGCGAGGTGACGGTCGGTCACCTGCTCCTCGACGTCGACGCCCCCGCCGGCGCCTACGCCAAGGTCAACCCGCCGATCCGGCCGCGCGACGACGTCGAATATCTGTGGCGGGCCGTCCTCGACGGTGGCGTCGACTGGATCGTGAGCGATCACGCCTGCTGTGCCGAAGAAGTCAAAGGCGCCGGCCACGGCCGCGGCGACATCTGGCTGGCCAAAGCCGGCTTCGGCGGCACCGAGTACCTGCTGGCCGGCGTCTTCAGCGAAGGGCGCCGGCGCGGGCTACCGCTGCATCGCATCGCCGAGCTGCTCGCGTTCAACCCCGCGCGACGCTACGGCTTGCTCACCAAGGGGGACATCGCGGTCGGTTTGGACGCCGACCTCGCGCTGTTCGATCCGGACCGCCAGATCGTCGTCCGCGCGGCGGAGTCACCCTCCGCGCAGGGCTACACGCCGTTCGAGGGACAGCACCTGACCGGGCAGGTCACGGCGACGCTCCTGCGCGGCGAGGTGGTGTACGAGGACGGCAAGGTGGTCGGTCCCGCGCGCGGCAGGTATCAACGCCGGCCCACGGCATCGGCCATCGGCTGATCCCGATCAGGTCGCGGAGCGGATCGCGGCGAGGAAGCGCTCGCCGAACTCGGCCGCCTTCCATTCGCCGACGCCCTTGACCTCCAGGAACGCCGTCGGCGTGCGGGGCCGGAGACGTGCCATGTCCCGGAGCGAAGCGTCGCTGAAGATGAGATAGGGCGGCACGCCGCGCTCGTCGGCGATGCGGCGCCGCAGACCGCGAAGCGTCTCGAACAACACCCGATCATAGGCGCCCGGCTCCGCCATGACGGCCGCCGCGCGCGCGCCGGTGACGGTCGTCGAGTCGGCCGCCGTCGCCCGGAGCGCGGCGGCGCTCGAGAGGGCCGGCGCGCCCTCCTCGCCGCGAAGCAGCGCGCGGCCGCGCTCGGTCACGGTGACCGTCGGATACTCGTCGTCCGTTCGTGCGAGCAGCCCGTGCGCGAGCAGCTGATCGATCCAGGCGCGGACCTGGGCTTTCTTTTCACCGCGGAGGGCGCCGTAGCTGGCGAGCCGCTGGTGACCGAGCTGACCGACGCGACCGGTGGCCGCGCCGGCCAGGACGTCGGCGACATGGGTGACGCCGAAGCGACCACGGAGCTCGGCCACCGCCTCCACGATGCGCGCGGCCACGCCGGCGGTGTCGCCGCTCTGCACCGTCTCGCCGAGGCAGACGTCGCACGCGCCGCAGTTGTCGCGCGGGTACGGCTGGCCGAAATACGTCACGAGCGCCCGGTGGCGGCACACCGCCTGCTGGCAGAACGCGTACATCTCGCCGAGCTTGCGCAGTGCCGCCGGTGGTGGTGGCGCACCGTCGGGCGCCATCACCGACTTCCACAGACCGTAATCACCGCCGCTCACGAGCAGCAGACACTCGGCCTCGAGCCCGTCGCGTCCCGCGCGGCCGGCCTCTTGCTGGTAGTGCTCGAGCGACTTCGGCATGCCGGTATGGATGACGTAGCGCACGTTGGAGCGATCGATGCCCATGCCGAAGGCGACGGTGGCCACCACGATATCGACCTTCTCGTTGACGAAGGCCTCCTGGTTCTGCCGCCGCTCGTCGTCGGTGAGCCCGGCGTGGTACCGGAGCGCGCTGAAGCCGCGCCGGACGAGCGCCGCCGTGAGCTCGTCGACCTCGCTGCGGCGAATGCAGTACACGATGCCGGCCTGCGCGCGGTGCCGGTTGATCGCGGCCACCACCTGCGCCAGGCGATCCGTGCGCGGTCGCACGCGGTAGATCAGGTTCGGCCGATCGAAGGAGCCGACGAGCACGCTCGGGTCTCGGAGCCGGAGCTCGCCGATGATGTCGGCGCGAACCTGCGGGGTGGCCGTGGCCGTGTAGGCGTGGATGCCGACGCCGGGAAACGCGTCGCGCAAGCCGCGGAGCTGCCGGTACTCCGGACGGAAGTCGTGACCCCACTGACTGATGCAGTGCGCCTCGTCGATGGCGAAGAACGCGGGCGTCACGCGCTGCAGGCGCTCGAGGAAGCCGTCCATCACGAGGCGCTCGGGGGCAACGTAGAGCAGCTGCACGCCGCCGGCGGCAACGCCACGCATCACCGCCGCGCGCTCGGCCGGCGCCTGACTGCTGTTGAGCGCCGCCGCCGGCACGCCGGCCTGGCGTAGTCCATCCACCTGGTCCTTCATGAGCGCGATCAATGGTGACACGACGACGGCGAGCCGTCGCAGGTGCGCGGCCGGCGCCTGATAGCAGAGCGACTTGCCACCGCCGGTCGGCAGGACGACGAGCGAGTCGCGATTGTCGAGCACGCACTGGATCGCGGACTCTTGCAGTGAGAGGAAGCGATCGTAACCCCAGATGCGACGGACCGTCTCGTGCAGGAACTCAGTCTGGATGATGTCGCGATGATAGCCGACGGTCGGCGCCGCCGCCTAGCGTGCAAATACGTTTACATCGCGAGAGACAACTGCTCGGGAGCCGGCGGCGGCTCGAGCGGACGCGCACGGCGATCGGCGATGGCGAACCGCCGCGCCAGCGCCGCCACCTCCTCCTTCACCGGCGCCGTCGTTGCCTGGCTCGGATACGGCGAGCGGTACAGCGCGAGGTAGCGGGGCAGCAGCTCCGGCCAGTCGCGCGCGAGCTGCTCGAGAAAGTGCTCGCGCGTGCCCGGCTGCAGGTAGAGCACGTTGCACCAGACGTTGGTGGCACCGGCGTCGCGCGCGGCCCGCACGACGTCGGCGAGCAGCTCCGGGGTGTCGGAGAGCCCGGGCAAGATGGGCGCGATGCCCACCCCGGCGTCGATCCCCGCCTCGATCAGCGTACGGAGGGCGCGCAGTCGCTGGCGCGGCGGCGCCGTGCCCGGCTCCGTGCGACGCCAGATGTCGGGATCGAGCGTCGGCACCGAGAACGTCACGTCGACCTCCGCGCGCGGCGCCGCGCGCTGCAGCACGTCGACGTCGCGCACGACGAGCGGCCCGCGCGTGATGAGGCTGAACGGGCTGTGCGCGTCGGCGAAGGCCTCGAGGCACGCGCGCGTCAGGCGATAGGTACCCTCCGCGGGCTGATAGGGATCGGTGGCGGCGCCGATGGCGACGACCTCGCGCTTCCACGTCCGGCTCGCCAGCTCCCGGCGAAGCACGTCGGCCACGTTCACCTTCACCCGCACCGAGCGGCCGTACGCCTCGCCCGAAGGACGCTCGGCACGCCGCTCGAAGCCGCGCACGTAACAGAACGTGCAGCGGTGGGCGCACCCCATGTAGGGATTGAGCGACCATTTGAACGGCATGTTGCCCACCCGGTTCAATGCCGAGCGGCACGGCTCCTCGCGGTACTCCACGCGCATCGCGTCCAGTATCCCGGCGGCCTCGGAGCTCAGCGCCGCGTGGGGTCCTCCCCGACCTTCACGAGCAGCTTGCCGAGGTTCTTGCCTTGCAGGAGCCCGATGAACGCGCGGGGCGCGTTGTCGAGACCGTCGACGATGTCCTCGCGGTACTTGAGGCGTCCCTCGGCGACCCAGCGCCCGCAGTCGGCGAGAAACGCCGGGAGACGATCGGCGTGATCGGACACGATGAAGCCGCGGATCATCACGCGGTTCACGAGGACCAGACCCATGTTCGGTCCCGGCGGCGGCTCGACGGCGTTGTACTGGGAGATCAAGCCGCAGAGCGGGATCCTCGCGAATGGATTGACGAGCCGCAACACCGCCTTGAGCACGTCGCCGCCGACGTTGTCGAAGTAGACGTCGATGCCCTTGGGACAGGCCTCCTTGAGCGTCGCGAACAGATCGGGCGATCGGTGGCTGACGCAGGCGTCGAAGCCGAGCTCCTTGACGACGTAATCGCACTTGTCCTGCGATCCCGCGACACCGACCGCGCGGCAGCCGCGCAGTCGCGCGAGCTGGCCGACGACGGAGCCGACGGCACCCGCGGCCGCGGAGACGACGACCGTCTCACCCGCTTTCGGCTGGCCGATGTCGTAGAGACCGACATAGGCCGTCATGCCGGGCATGCCGAGCACGCCCAGCGCGGTGGAGATCGGCGCCGCCTTCGGATCGAGCTTCAGCGGCCCGAACGGGCCCGGCTGGGCGCCCGCGCGCGCGATGTGATGCGTCTGCCAGCCACCGTACGACAGCACGAAATCGCCCGGCCGGAATCCCGCGTGGCGCGACTCGAGCACTTCCCCAACCGTGCCGGCCGTCATGACGCCACCCAGCTCGACGGGCGCGCTGTACGACTTCACGTCGTTCATGCGGCCGCGCATGTACGGATCGAGCGAGAGCCAGATGGTGCGGACGAGCACCTCGCCGTCACCCGGCCTCGGGATCGGCGCCTCGGCGATCTCGAAATCGCTCGGCTTCGGCTCGCCAACGGGACGGCTCTTGAGCAGCACGCGCCGGTTCATCGTCGTGGACACGGTGATCCTCCCGCGGCGATTGTCCGCCACGCCCGGGCGCCTTGCAACCGCCGGACCGCTCCGCTATCGTGCGTGACATGACGACGGCGACCGCACGCCTCGCTGACTTCATCGCGCGCACGTCGCTCGGCGACTGTCCCGACGCGGCCATCGCTCAGACGCGGCGCGCCGCTCTGGACACCATCGGAGTGATGCTTGCCGGCGCGGCCGAGCCCGTCGCGCGCGCCGTGCGCGCGGTGGCGCGCGCCGACGGCAGCGTGCCGCTGTGCACGATCGTGGGGACGTCGCTCCGTGCGTCGACGGCGTGGGCCGCGCTCGCCAACGGCGCCGCCGGCCACGCCCACGACTTCGACGACACGAACTTCGCCCTGATGGGGCATCCCAGCGCCCCGCTGCTGTCGGCGGCGCTCGCCAGCGCCGAGGCAGAGACGGCGGACGGCGCCGCGGTGACGCTGGCGTACATCATCGGCTTCGAGATCGACGCCGCGCTGGGGCTGGCGCTGAACCCCGCGCACTACACGCGCGGCTGGCACGCGACATCGTCCATCGGCACCCTTGGCTGCGCCGCGGCGGCCGCGCGGCTCCTCGGTCTCGATGTGCGGCAGACCCGCCACGCGCTCGGCATCGCGGCCTCGCTCGCGTCCGGTCTCAAGGAGAACTTCGGCTCGATGACGAAGCCGTTTCACGCGGGCCACGCCGCGCAGAACGGTGTGCGCGCCGCCCAGCTGGCGCGTGAAGGCCTGACGGCGTCCGACGCGGCGCTCGAGGGACGGCAGGGCTACGCCGCCGCGTTCTCGGGCACGAGCCTCGAGCCGGCCGCGCTCGACCATCTCGGTCGGCGCTGGGAGCTCACCGGCTCCGGCATCGCCGTCAAGCCGTATCCCTCGTGCGCGCTCACGCACTCCGCCATCGATGCGCTGGTGGAGCTGCGCGCCCGACACCGGATCGCGCCGGCGCGCGTGGCCGCCGTCGAGGTCGGCGTGACCGCGGTCGTCCCCGACGTCCTGCGCCACACCCGACCGGCGAGCGGCCTCGAGCGGAAGTTCTCGATGCAGTACTGCGCGGCGGCCGCGCTGGCGCGCGGCCCCCTCGGCCTCGCCGACTTCGCCGACGGTCCGGTGCCCGACGACGCCACGCGCGAGCTCATGGAGCGCGTGCGCATGGTGATCGATCCCACGCTGCCCCACGAGCTCGAGCAGCACGCGTGGACCCGCGTCACCGTGAGGCTGACCGACGGCACGACGTTCGAGGAGAAACCGCGCGGCGCCTCGGGACATCCCACGGCGCCGCTGAGCGATGCGGAGCTCCGCGCGAAGTTCCTTGCGTGCGCCGTGCCGGTCATCGGCGCGGACGCCGCCGAGGGCGTGGCCGATCAGATCGCCCACCTCGAAGACATTCCCGACATCCGCGCGCTCACGTCGCGGCTGGTCGGCGAGCGAGACTGAGCATGGGCGTGCTGGACGGAATCAAGGTCCTGGAGCTCGCACGAGTGCCGCCGGCGGAGATGCCGGCCATGATCCTGGCCGACATGGGCGCCGAGGTCCTGAAGATCGAATCGCCCGAGCCCGACCGGCCGGCGGGCGACGAATGGGTGCGTCGCACGATCCACTCCTTCACCAATCGCAACAAGCGCTCGATGACGCTGAACATGAAGTCTGCCGACGGCCAGGCGATCTTCCGCAAGCTCGCCGCCACCGCCGACGTCCTCGTGGAGGGCTTCCGGCCCGGCGTCATGAAGCGACTGGGCGCGGACTACGAGACGCTGCGCGCGAGCAATCCGCGCCTGATCTACTGCTCGCTGTCCGGCTTCGGTCAGGACGGTCCGTATCGCGACTACCCCGCGCACGACATGAACTATCTCTCGCTCGCCGGCGTGCTCGGCCTGATCGGGGACGCCGGCAGCAAGAAGCCGGTGATCCCTCTGAACCTCGTGGCCGATTACGCAGGCGCCAGCCTGCACGGCGCGCTCGGCATCGCGCTGGCTCTCTTCGCGCGCGAGCGCACCGGCCGCGGCCAGCTCGTCGACGTGTCGTATCTCGACACGACGGTGTCCCTGCTGGCGGCGACGCCGAACATGCGCTTCTTCTTCAGCGACGGCATGGCGCCCAGGCGTGGCGAGGGATTCCTCGGCGGGTCGTATCCGTACTACGCCATCTACGAGACGCGCGACGACAAGCTGCTGACCATCGGCTGCACCGAGCCGTGGCTGTGGGCGAACTTCTGCAAGGCCATCGGCCGCCCCGACTTCGAGCGCTTCGCCCGCAAGCCGGATCAGTTCGTGCGGGCGGCCAACCGCGAGGAGGCCGCCGCGCGCGACGAGATCGAAAAGATCATCAAGACGCGCGACCGCGACGACTGGTACGAGCGGCTGGTGAAGGCCGACGTGTGCGTGGGGAAGGTGTACGACGTGGAGGAGATGGTGAGCGACCCGCAGATCAACCATCGCCAGATGATCGTGGACGTCGAGCACCCCACCCACGGTCGCGTCCGCCAGTTCGGCGTCGCCATCAAGCTTTCGGAGACGCCCGGCAGCGTGCGGTCGGCGGCGCCGCTCAGCGGCGAGCACACCGACGTCGTGCTGAAGGATCTCGGGTTCGGCGCGACGGACATCGCCAGCCTCCGCGCGCGCAAGATCATCGAGTAGCGGACTCCTCGAGCCGGGCACGCGACATCGCTACAATAGCCGCCCGCTGGCGACAGCTGGCCGTGCTGTCGCTGGCGGAGCTCCTCGCGCTGTCGCTGTGGTTCTCCGCCTCCGCCGTGCTGCCGGCCCTGCAGCGCGAGTGGCAGCTCGGCGCGAGCGGTAGCGCAGGCCTCACCGTCGCCGTGCAGCTCGGCTTCATCAGCGGCACCCTCGCGAGCGCGCTCGGCAACCTTCCCGACGTGTGGTCGCCGCGCCTGCTCATGGCCGGCAGCGCCGTGCTGGGCGCGCTCGCCAACGGTGCCGTCGCGCTGTGGGTCGACAGCCTGGGGCCCGCGCTCGTGCTCCGTTTCGTCACGGGCGTGGCCATGGCCGGCGCCTATCCGCCCGCGATGAAGATCATGGCGACGTGGTTTCGCGAGGGCCGGGGCCTCGCCATCGGCATCCTGATCGGCGCCTTGACCGTCGGCTCGGCCACGCCGTGGCTGATCCGCGGCCTCACCGCGCTGCCGTGGCGCCACACGCTGCTCGCGGCATCGGCGCTGGCGCTGATGTCGACGGCGATCGTGCTCGGCTTCGTGCGTGAGGGCCCGCATCGCTTCCCCGCCGCGCGCTTCGACGTCCGCATGGCCGCCGCCGTCTTCCGCGATCGCGGGCCGCGCCTGGCGTGTCTCGGCTACCTCGGTCACATGTGGGAGCTCTACGCGATGTGGGCGTGGATCGGCCTGTTCCTGGCCGAGAGCGCGCGGGCCGCCGGTGCCGCCCGCTACGCCGGGCTCGACCCGAGCATGGCCACCTTCGCCGTCATTGCCGTCGGCGCGCTCGGTTGCTGGGCCGGCGGCGCCGCCTCCGATCGCTGGGGGCGGACGGCGGCCACCATGACCGCCATGGCCGTGAGCGGCGTGTGCGCGGCGACGATCGGGCTCACGTACGGCGGCGCGCCGCTCGCGACGCTCGCGGTGGCTCTCGTCTGGGGCATCAGCGTCATCGCCGACTCCGCGCAATTCTCCACGGCGATCACGGAGCTCTCACCGCCGGCGTATGTCGGCACGGCGCTCACGACGCAGACGTGTGTCGGCTTCGCGCTGACGACGCTCTCGATCTGGGTGCTGCCCTCGGTGGTGGCCGCCGTCGGGTGGCGCTGGGCGTTCGCGACGCTCGCCATCGGTCCGTTTCTCGGCGTGGTGGCCATGGGTCGCCTGCGCGCCTGCCCGGAGTCGCTCGCGCTCGCCTCCGGTCGACGCTGATGCGGCTCGTGGCGTGGAACATCCGGGCGGGCGGTGGACGGCGCGTCGGGCGCATCGGTCGTCAGCTCGCGCGCTGGGCGCCCGACGTCGTGGCGCTGTCGGAGTACCGGGCGACACCGCCGAGCGGTGGTCTCGCACACGCGCTGTCCCGGCTCGGACTCGTCCATCAGCTCACCACCGCCGATGCGCGCGTGCCGCAGCGCAACGCCTTGCTCGTCGCCGCCCGCTGGCCGCTCCGGCGCGTGCGACTGGGGGCGGCTCCGCGCGATCGCGCTCGCTGGCTCCTGACGCTGGTGCAGGCACCGGTCCCGCTGGTGCTCGGCGCTATGCATGTCCCCAACCGTGTGACGGGACGGAAGTACCCGTTCCTCGATGCCGTGCTCGCGTGCGCGGAGCGCTGGCGGCGCGGCCCCGCCCTCTTCGTCGGCGACACGAACTCGGGACGGCGCGCGATCGACGAGGAGGTGCCCGCGTTCAACGCGCGCGAAGAAGGCTGGATCGACGCGCTCGCCGCCTGCGGCTGGTGCGATGCCTTTCGCCACCTGCGCGCGGAAGAGCGCGTCTACACCTGGTACTCGCCGAACGGCCGCAACGGCTTCCGCATCGATCAGGCGTTCGTGAACGCCGCGCTCCTCGCGCATCTGAAGGAGGCCGCGTATGTGTGGGGCGGCGCCTCACGCCGTGGTCGTCGCGATGCGCTCAGCGACCACGCGGCGCTGCTCGTCGATCTGTCCGAGTGAGGCCCTTCGTTACGCGACGGCGAGCGTCAGCCGACGGAGCAGCGCCGCGCCCTGCTCGGCGAGCCAGCTCTTCGTCGACTCGTAGCCGAAGCGAAGGGCCTTGCGGCTGGCCTCGAAGCCCATCGAGGGGCCGAAGAGCAGCGTTGACGTCCGTGGAGGCTGCAGCAGGAAAAACGAGGTCTGAGGATATCTTACTGACAGAACGGAGAGACCCAGGTTCAACAGGTTCTGGCTGTAGATCCGGCCGGCCTGCTCCATGATCGTGTAGACACCGCGCGCGCGCATCGACACGGTGCCGTCGTGGAGATTCGGCACCAGGGGGTTCACGACGAAGACGACCTGGGCGCCGGCTTCTGCGGCGAGATCCGCGTGGCCGCTGAACCCGACTCCGCCATCGACGTAGTCCCGGCCGCCAATCGAATATGGATCGAAGAACCCCGGGATGGCCGAGGAGGCGGCGACCGCCTCGCTGATCGGGACATCGCGAAGGCTGCCGGCGCCGAACACCACGCGCTCCGCCGTGTCGAGATCGATGGCCGGGATCAGCAGCGTCCGCTCGCGCTCGGCAAACGAGTTGGCGAGACCACGAGATGAATACGCCTGCTTGAGGTACCGCTCCAGCGCCTCGAGCGAGAAGAAGCCGGGCGGCATGTCGCGCTCGGCCGCGGCCAGCAAGTCGGGGATGCAGGTTCCGCGACCACGGATGGCCGACTTGCCAACCGCCCAGACGAGTCGACCGAACCGACCGCAGGCGCGCCGGAACGCGTCACCGGCGAAGACGGCGTTGCGGCGGAAGTTGATCGGGTCGTCGAGGTCGTTGTCGAGGATCTGGTAGATCTCGGAGGCGCGAATGCCACCGGCCAGCAGCGAGGCGACGACCGAGCCGGCGCTGCAGCCAACATAGATGTCGAAGCCGCGGCCGGCTCCGTTCAGTTGCTCTTCGAGGGCGGCAAGGGCCCCGACCTCGTACATCCCACCGATGACGCCGCCGCCGGCCAGAGCAAGTGCAACGCGGGCTCGCGGTCGTGGCCGCCAGAAGCCCATTGCCCGATGTACGAGTTGCATCCCACCGGACAGACCAGCAAAGGTCTTGCCAATCGGTATCACGCCGTAACCCCGTGGAAATATGTCGGGCCCCCGTGGCCCGCATCCACAGAACTGCCGGCTAGGCTGACAAGTTCTTCCGCCGTGCCCGCCAGGCGACGTTCGGAGTACGATAGCTCACGTGCGCTCCGCCGTCTACGCTCCAATGACGGCCCGCCTCAAGGCCTGGCTTGGCGGGTTTCGCAGCGCGTACCTGCCGGTCCTCGGCACCTATTTCTGCTATGGCGCCAGCAGCGTGACCGCGGTCTCCCTCCTCTACTTCGAGAAGGAGACGCTCCACCTGACGCCGGCCGCGGCGGCGGGGATCGCCTTCTGGCTGGGGTTGCCCTGGAGCATGAAAATGGTGGCCGGCGTCGCCTCGGACGTGTTTCCGATCGCGGGGAGCCGCCGCGGCGCCTACCTCCTGCTCGGCGCCCTCTGCACTCTGGCCGGGTACGCATGGCTTGCGGGGGCGGTGCAAACCAGGGCGACGTACCTCGCCGCGTCCATCCTGGTCACCGTGGGCCTGATGATCCAGGACGTCGTCGCCGACGCGCTAAGCGTCGAGATTGCGCAGAGCGACGAGGAGATGGGCCAGATCCAGACGCTCGGCCGAATGTTCACGCTGGCCGGAGGCATCGGCGTCGGCTATCTCTCGGGGGTCCTGGCCGGCAGCATCGGGCCGCGCGCGACCTTCGCGTCGGCGATGCTCTTGCCGATCATCGTCGCCGCGACGGTGTTCTTCATTCCCCGCGAGACGCGCGTGCGGCCGGTGCGGCCGGACGGCGGACCGTTCGGTGGCGCCAAGGCTCGCCTGGTGTTGCTGGTCGGCCTGGGCTACGCCGCCTTTGGCGTGGCGCTGCAGCTCGCGAACGTGCCGTACGCCGAGGAAATCGTGCTCGTCGTGTCGGCCGGGCTCATCTCGTTCCTGCTCGCGCGGCTCGGTATCAGCCGGGCGGTCGCGGTGGCGGCCGTCGTCATCTTTCTCTTCCGCGCCACGCCGAACGTCGGCCAGGGCTACAGCTATTGGGCCATCGACCAGCTGCGCTTCGACGAGCGGTTTCTCGGTGTGCTGGCGCAGGTCGGCAGCATCCTGAGCCTCGCCGGCCTGCTCGTGTTCCGGAAGACCATCGTGAAGCGCCCGGTGAGCTTCACGCTCATGTGGGTGATGGTGGCCGCAACGATCCTTTACCTGCCGAACATCGGACTGTTCTACGGGCTACACGAATGGCTCGGCATCTCGGCGCGCACGCTGGCGTTCATCGACACCACCATCTCGGCGCCGCTCGCGCAGCTGACGATGGTGCCGATGCTCGTGCTCATTGCCAAGACCGCGCCGGCTGGCGGCGAGGCCACGATGTTCGCGATCATGGCCTCGCTGATGAACCTGGCCCTGTCGGCGAGCCAGCTCTTCACCCAGTACCTGAACACAGCCTTCGCGGTGACCCAGCAGGACTATTCGAATCTGGGCCGGCTGATGATCGTGGTCGGCGTGATCGGTCTGCTTCCCCTGCTCGCCCTGCCGCTCCTGTGGAAGCACGAGCAGCCGGCGCCGAGTCCCGGCCTCCTCGTCGAAACGCGCAGCACGACCTGACGGCAGCAACCATGGCGGCGGCACACCGACGAATCCGGCGGTGCCCGCCGCGCGTCCTATGAGGACGGAGGCAGACGAATGCTCAAGATCCGCAAGGCGAAAGAGCGCGGCCATGCCGATCACGGCTGGCTCGACACGTATCACACGTTCTCGTTCGCCGATTACTGGGACCCGCGTCACATGGGCTGGGGACCGCTGCGCGTGATCAACGAGGACCGCGTCGCGGGCGGCACGGGCTTCCCGACGCACGCGCATCGCGACATGGAGATCATCACCTACGTGCTCGAAGGCGCCCTCGAGCACCGTGACAGCCTTGGCACGGGCTCGGTGATTCGACCGGGGGAAGTGCAGCGGATGAGCGCGGGCACCGGCGTGCGTCACAGCGAGTACAACGCCTCGAAGACGGACGCGGTGCATCTGCTGCAGATCTGGATCGAGCCGGCGCGCGCCGGTATCGCACCCGGGTACGAGCAGAAGACGTTCCCCGAGTCCGAGCGTCGCGGGCGACTGCGCCTCATCGCCGCCGCGGACGGCCGCGATGGCGCGGTGACGATCCACCAGGACGCCGCCGTCTACGCCACGGTACTCGCCCGCGGCGAGCGGGTCGAGCACACGCTTGCGCCGAAGCGTCTCGGCTGGCTGCAAGTCGCCCGCGGCGCCGTGCTCCTCAACGGCGAACGTCTCGATCAGGGCGATGGCGCCGCTATCGAAAACGAGCGCCGCGTCACGCTGGAGGCCCTGGAGCCCGCGGAGGCCCTGCTCTTCGATCTCCCGGCCTAGCGACTTCGTGTGGGAGCGCGTCGGCCGGTAACTAGAACAACCCGACGATGTTGCCGGCGGCGTCGATGTCCATGGATTCGGCGCCGGGCACCTTTGGCAGGCCCGGCATCGTGAGGATGTCACCCGCGTAAGCGACGACGAATCCCGCCCCCGCCGCGAGCTTCGCGTCACGCACGCTGACCGTGAAGCCGCGCGGACGGCCGGGCTTCTTCGCGTCGTCCGAGAGCGAGTTCTGCGTCTTCGCCATGCAGACGGGCAGCCGCCCGTAGCCCAGCGACTGCCAGCGCGCGAGCTTCTGCGCGGCGGCCGGCATGAGGCGCGCGCCGTCGGCGCCGTAGACGCTGGTGGCAATCGTCTGGATCTTCTGCTCGAGCGGCATGTCGTCGGGATAGAGCGGGTGGAACGCCGAGGGATCCGCGCCCTTCACGACATCGAGGACGATGCGCGCCAGGGCCAGCGTCCCCGCCCCACCCTGCTCCCAGCCCCGCGAGATCTCTGCCGGCACGTCCCACGCGCGGCACGCTTCCATCACCGCCGCCACCTCGGCGTCACCGTCGCCCACGAAGTGATTGAGCGCGACCACGGGAGCCACGCCGAACACGCGGACGTTCTCCACGTGCTTGGCGAGGTTGTCGAGCCCGCGCCGGACGGCGTCGACGTCGGGACGGCCGAGATCGGCGAGAGCCACGCCGCCATGCATCTTCAGCGCGCGAATGGTGGCGACGATGACGGCGGCCGCCGGGAGAAGCCCGGCCGTACGGCATTTGATGTCGAAGAACTTTTCCGCGCCGAGGTCGCTCGCGAAGCCGGCCTCGGTGACGACCACCTCGGCCAGCTTGAGCGCCAGCCGCGTGGCGATCACCGAGTTGCAGCCGTGCGCGATATTGCCGAACGGTCCGCCGTGCACGAGCGCCGGCGTGCCCTCGAGCGTCTGCACGAGATTTGGCTTGATGGCGTCCTTCATCAGCACGGCCATGGCGCCGGCCGCCTTGAGCTGACCGGCGGTGACGAGGGTGCCGTCCGCCGTCTCACCGACGATGATCCGCTCGACACGCGTCTTGAAATCCTGGAGATCGGTGGAGAGACAGAGAATGGCCATGACCTCGGACGCCACCGTGATCTCGAAGCCGCCCTCGCGCGGAACGCCGTGCGCGGGGCCGCCGAGGCCGAGCACGATGTTCCTGAGCGCGCGGTCGTTCATGTCGAGCACGCGCTTCCAGAGGATGCGGCGCGTGTCGAGGCGCAGCGCGTTGTCCTGCGCGAGATGATTGTCGAGCATGGCCGCCAGGAGATTGTGCGCGCTGCCGATGGCATGCATGTCGCCGGTGAAGTGCAGGTTGATGTCTTCCATCGGCGCCAGCTGTGCCCGGCCGCCACCGGTGGCGCCGCCCTTCATGCCGAACACGGGCCCGAGCGACGGCTCGCGCAGCGCCACCATCGCCCGCTTCCCCGCGCGGCGAAGGCCGTCGGCGAGCCCTACCGTCGTGGTCGACTTGCCCTCGCCGGCCGGCGTCGGCGTCATCGCGGTCACCAGCACGAGCGCGCCGTCCGGATGCTGGCGGCGCCGCTCGATGGCCTCCCACGCGACCTTCGCCTTGTAGTGCCCGAACGGCTCGAGCTCGGCGGCGGTCAGGCCCAGCATCCCGCCGATCTCCTGGATGGGCCGCAGCCTCACCGTGCGCGCGATCTCGAGATCCTGTTTGCCCATTCGCGGTCAGCCCTTTCTCTGCGGACGCATCACGCGTCGAGGCGGTGGAAGACGAGGCCGTCGAGGAGCTTCGGATAGAAGTGCGTGCTCTTTTGCGGCAGCACTTCGCCGCCGCGCACCACTGCCGCGAGCTCGGCGACCGTCGTCGGCGCGATCAGGAAGGCGGCCTGATAGCGCCCCTCGCGCGCGAGCCGGATCGCCTCCGCATGGTCGGCGGTGTAGTCGACGTGGGTCCGGGCGTCGAGCTTTTCGTCGGTGATGTCGAGCACGGGCTTGAGCAGGCCCTCGTGGAGGATCGACACGGCGAGCTCGCGCCACGCGCGCGACGTGGCCGGCGGCCACGGAAGCGCGTCGAAGGCGTCGGGACGGAGTACGAGCGTGGCGGCGCCGGCGGCCGTCACGACCGCCAGCGCGCGGTTCGTGGGACGAAAGGCCGCGGGATCCGCGAGCACCGTCACGTCGAACCAGCGCGCCGCGGAAGCGAGCAGACGGGCCAGCGTGAAGCTCTTCACGCCGTGCACCAGCCGATGGTTGGGAAAGATCGTCAGCCCTGGCGCCTCCATGCTGAAGAACGCCATCAGCTTGTCGTCACGGCCGGGATGACGGCGGGCGTACTCCACCGCCGTCTCGTAGCGATGATGGCCGTCGGCGATGATCGCGCGGGCATGGGCCAGCACCTGCTGCGCGCGCGCGACGGAGGCCGGATCGTCGAGGCGCCAGAGCCGATGGCGCTCGCCTCTCAGGTCGCGCGCCTCCGCGATCGGCTCGCCGCGCGGCGTGCTGAGGGCAAGGAGCTCGTGCTCCGGGTCACTCACCAGCATGAACAGCACGCCCGTGTCGGCGCCGGTCGCCTCCAGCAAGCGCAGGCGGTCTTCCTTGGGGCCGGCGTGCGTGCGCTCGTGTGGGAGGACCTCGCCCCGCGCATACTCGCTGACCTGCCCCAGCGCGACGAGCCCGACCCGGGTGACCTCGTGACCGTCGACGACGTACGTCTGATGATAGGGATAGATGGCCGCCCGCTCCTCGGGCGCCCACACGCCGTCGGCCGTCCAGCGGGCCAGCGTCTCGCGGGCGGCGGTGTACTTTCGATCGCCCGGCTCGCGCGGATAGGACACCCGCACGATGTTGGCCGGGCTCAGCGCGTACAGGAGCTCCTGTTGCTCGGAACTGATCTGATCGTAAGGCGGCGCCACGACCTTGCTGACTTCGCGCTCGCGGCCAATGGCGTAGCGGCAGCCGCGAAACGCCCGCACACGCATCAGGACGCGGCGCGCTCCACCCCGACGCGGCCGAGGCGCTGCTCGATGTCGACGATGTGGGAATGCATCGCCGCCCGCGCCGTCTCCGGATCACGGGCCAGGATCGCCTCGTAGATCGCGCGATGGGCCGTCACGATGGCGGCGTCGTCCTCGGCGGTGAGATCGGTGCGCCCGCCCACCACGTTCGACTGCAGCGCGGTCAACGCATGCGTGACGACGGCGTGGACGGGATTGCGGGCGGCGGCCGCGATCAGACGATGGAAGTCCGCGTCGAGCGAGCGCCGGCGTCGACCGGGGGCGCCCGTCTCCGCGCGCGCGTCGAGCGCGGCCAGCACCGCCTTGACGTCGGGCTCGTTGGCGCGGACGGCAGCCAGTCGCGCGGATTCCGGCTCGATCAACGCGCGCGCCTCCACGAGCTGCGCCAGCGACACGCGGCCGAGGCGAAAGAGCGTCTGGAAATCGCGCACCACCGGACTGGCGTCCACCTCGCGAATGAAATATCCACCGGCCGAGCCCTGGCGGACCTCGACGAGACCGCGGTGCTCGAGCGCGCGCAGCGCTTCGCGCACGGCGACGCGGCTGGCACCGAACTCTCGCACGAGCTGACGCTCGGCGGGGAGCTTGTCACCCTGCTGGAGTCGCCCGTCGAAGATCGCACGCTCGATCTGGGCGACGATGTGCTCGTACACGCGCGGCGTTCTGACCGAGGAGAACATCGGTGCGCCACTCTCCAATCAAATCGGATCGAAGTCAAGAGCGTCGCATATCGCAGAGGTCCGCCGCGAACAGCATGCACTCGCCAGTGAGGTCGGCGCGTCCCCGCTCGCACGAAAAACCGTACGACGGCGGCGACGCCTTCAGCGCGACGGCAACGACCGATGGGAAACTGCGCGCGCAGCCTGCAGCGAATCGAGGCCGCGCGAGCCGTCCGTGAGCAGGGCAATTCTTTTCCTTCCGTGAGGACGGAGACCGTCACGACGTCACGCGCCTGACGTCAGTGTCAGGCGTGTGCGTTGTCGTGGCGACGCCGGCGGCGCCGCTCACCGCGGATTTACGCTATGGCTTGCGCGTTGCAGTAGCCCGGAAGCACCGACCGGTAGCTGGGTCACTTCGGCAATCACTCTGATCAGGAGGGAAATGTTATGCGCAGTCCGTGGACATCGGTGCTGCTCATCGTGGTCGCTCTGGTGACATCTGCGTGCGCCACGAAGAGCTGGGTGAACGAGCTGATGGGCAAGAAAGGCGAGCAGATCGATCAGCGCTTCGCGCGCACGGATGCCGCGATCACCGAGGTCGGTGACGGCACGCGGATCGCGAAGGAGCGCGCAGACGCCGCCTACACGACGGCCGAGGGCGCGCAGCAACGCGCGGACAATGCGTTCGGCCGCGCTGACGCCGCGTACGGCCGCGCCGACGAGGTCAACGGCCGCCTCACGCGACTCTGGAACAGCCGCGGGAAGCGCGACCTGGTCGATACGCTCCACGTGCAGTTCGCGTTCGACCGGGCCGAGCTGAGTGACGGCGCCCAGACCGCGCTGCTGCAGGTGACGAAGGATCTCAAGGAAAATCCCCTGCTGAGCGTCGACCTCGAGGGGTACACGGATCCGACGGGACCGCGCGAGTACAACATCGGCCTCAGTCAGCGGCGGGTCGAGTCCGTGCGGCGCTTCCTCGTGGGCAACGGCGCCGATCTTTCACGGATTCACTCCGTCGGTCTCGGTCCGCTCCAGAACTCCACCGAGCAGCACGCACAGCAGCGCCGCGTCACCGTCCGTCTGATGATCAACCCGGTCGATTAGATCGATGTAGCGAATGAGCGGTCGATCGCCTGTATAGCGAGGCGCCCCGGTTCACCGGGGCGCCTCGCACGTTGCGGGGTATGGGGCCCATTCGGCCCCATCTTCAACTGATCAGTACGACGAGCATCGCCCAGGTTTCACACCACGCGAAGAGCTGAGCGTGACGCATCAGCACCGTGCGGCCGTCCCTGCGGACAGCGGCGATCAACGGATCGGTGGACGTGAAGAGCGCGCGCCACGCCGCAAGCCACGCGACGGCTTCGCGCGGCGAGCGCCATGCGGGGAGCCAGAGCCCGAGCCAGCCATTCGGATGACGCTGCCGCGCGCAGCGGGCCAGCCGTCCGGCGAGCAGCACGCCGTAACCGAGGTTCACGAGCGCCACGACCGCCACCAGCATCACCGTGATCCGGATGATTGCGTCCACCATGCCCTCCCCTAACGCAATCGCGGTACCACGGCCGGAGACGGGTATATCTATCTGATATACAAACCTTTTTAGAGGTCGATCGCAGCCGAGCCCGGCCGGTTCCTGACCAGCCGGAGCCGGTCTGAAACCAACCGGGCGGGCTCCATCACGCTGCGTGTCGGAGCACCACCTCGTACTCCCGGGGTGCGTGCGAGATCACCGGGTTCCATGCCTCGTGCACGAGCCACTCATAGCCGGTCGGCGTGGTGAGCACGACGCGGCCCGGGTGAAACGTCGAAGCCGGCTCTACTTGAACGGCCAGCAACGACTCGCCGTCGAGCGCACGGTTCACCGCGCTCTGCACTTCGGCCCGCACGGCGAGCGCACGCTCCTGGGCGCGATCACGCACCACACGCCAGGCGAGGAGCCCGAACACCAATCCGACGATCAGCGCCGGTGCGATCAGCACCTGGATCATGGTTTGTCCTCCCACTCCTACTAGATGGCGCGACGCGGCAGGGGGATTCGCGTCAACGCGAGTACACTAGGCCACTCACGAGGGAGAGGCCGTATGGGAGTCGCGCAGGTGTTCGACCTGCACGCGCTGAAGGCGTTCGCGCCCGACAAGCGCGTGCGCAAGATGCTGTTCAAGACCGATCAGCTCTGGTCCGAGATCGCGTGTTACGAGCCCGGGCAGTCGACGGTGATGCACAGCCATCCGAAGGAAGAAGAGGCGATCTACGTGCTCGAGGGTACGGCCAGCATGTCGATCGCCGGCGAGGAGGTCGTGGTGCCGGCCGGCGCCATCGTGAAGTTCCCGAAGAACGTCCCGCATGACGTCCGCAATCCGGGTCCCGGGCGCTGCGTGATCATGTTCCTCAAGATCAACCCCAGGATGCTCAAGGGCGAGGCCGATGGGTAACGTCGAGCGCTGCGACAAGACACTGCCGCTGAACGAGATGATGTTCCACGTCCGGCGCGACGCCCGGCTGCGCGAGCGCTGGGTGGGCGACTTCCCTGCCCTCGCGCGCGAGTTCGGGCTGAGCCGCGCGGAGATCGATGCCGTCCAGGCGAAGGATCCCAAGCGGCTGATGGATCTCGGCGTGCATCAGTACTACGTGCCGCAGATCTTGCGGTTGTTCTTCGGCGCCGCTCAGAATTCGAATGCCAGCGCCGCGCTCGAGTGCTACAAGCGCGCGTACCCGTCGGAGACGGCGGAGGCCATGGCCCTCCAGGCGCGTCTGGAAGGACGCTGACGGTGGCGGAGATCGTCGCCGCGATGGCCATGACGCACTCCCCCGGTCTCACCGGCTGGTTCGATCGCGCGTCGCCGGAGTACCAGCAGCTGGCCCTCGCCGCGACCGCCGAGATGCGGCGGCGACTCGAGGCGGCGCGGCCGGACACGCTGGTCATGTTCAGCAACGATCACCTGCTGAACTGGCCGATCAACAACATCCCCGAGTACACCGTCGGCGTCGGCGACGAGCACGTCGGGCCCGCCGACTGGTTCGACGAGTGGCTCGGGATGGAGAAGTACCGCGTGCCCGGTGATCCCGGCCTCGCGCGCTTTCTCGTCAACGACGCCGCCCGTCGCGGCATCGCGCTGGCGCACCTGCGCGAGATGCAGTTCGACGACGGCATCTCCGTCCCCACGCACTATCTGAATCCCGACGCGCGATTCCGGCTGGTGCCGATCACGATGAACTGCAACGTGCCGCCGATCCCGTCGCCCGCGCGCGCGTACGAGGTCGGCCGCGCGCTCGGCGCGTCGATGCACGCCTATCCGGCCCCCGCCCGCATCGCCGTGATCGCCACCGGCGGTCTCTCGCACGAGCCCGGTGGTCCGCGCTACTTCTGGGTCGACGAGGAATTCGATCGCTGGTTTCTCGACCTGCTGAAGCTGGGCGATCACGCGCGTCTCCTGCGCGAGTGCACGCTCGAGCGAATGGAGGCGGCCGGCTCCGGCGGCACGGCGGAGCTGCTGGCGTGGATCGCCGTGCTCGCCATGACGCGCGGCCCCGCGGACGTGCTCGCCTACATGCCGGCCATCGCCTGGCGCTCCGGCACCGGCATGGTGGTCTGGAGCGAGCTCGGATGAGCGGCCGGACACACCACCTCGATCACGAGCAGATCCATCAGGAGTGGAACAACGCGCTGGCGCCGCGGCTCACCATCGACCCCGGCGACACCGTCGTGTTCGAGACGCGCGACGCGGCCAATCGCTTCTACACGAAGGACTCCACGCACGACGACGTGCTGCGGCGCGGGCCCTTCCGCGGTCATCCGCTCACTGGTCCCGTCTACGTTCGCGGCGCCCGGCCCGGCGATACGCTGGTCGTGCACCTCGTCGACGTGCAGCCGGCGCTCGACTGGGGCTGGACGGCCATCCGCCCCGGCCGCGGGCTGCTGCCCGAAAGCGATTTTGCGAAGCCGTTCCTCCAGATCTGGGACCTGAGCGACAAGACGCACGCGCGGATGGGGCACCGGGTGGCGGTGCCGATCGCGCCGTTCCCGGGGGTGATGGGCGTGGCCCTCGACGAGCCGGGCGGGCACAGCACGATGCCGCCGCGCCGCGCCGGCGGCAACATGGACATCAAGCAGCTGGTCGCCGGCGCCACGCTCTTTCTGCCGGTGCTGGTCGAGGGCGCCCTCTTCAGCACCGGCGATGCTCACGCCGCGCAGGGCGACGGCGAAGTGTGCGTCACCGCCGTCGAGATGATGGGGCGGGTGACGCTGCGATTCGAGCTGGCCTCGGGCCGCCGCCTGGCCGAGCCCCAGCTGCGCACGCCGCAGCCGCCGTCGCACGCCACCAATCGTGGCGCGCACTACGCGACGACCGCACACGGCCCGGACCTGTTCGTCGCCGCCCAGCAGGCCGTCCGTTACATGATCGACCATCTGGTGGAGACGCGCGGGCTCTCGCGCGAGCAAGCGTACGTGGTGTGCTCGGTCGCCGCCGATCTGAAGATCAGCGAGATCGTCGACGCCCCGAACTGGATCGTCTCGGCCTTCGTGCCCGAGGCGATCTTCGTCGCGTGATGGCCGACGAGCTCGCGCCGCTGCGGGACTGGCTGCGCGCCTGGCAAGCCTGCGTGCGCGCCGTCGACTTCGCGGCCGGACGCACGCTCTGCGCGGAGGACATCGTCGCTTTCGGCACCGTGGCGCCGTTCGTGACCGGCCTCGACGTCGTCGAGCGCGAGCAGTGGCGCAACGTCTGGCCGGTGATTCGCGACTTCACCATCGACGTCGACGGCGCGCGCGGCGCCGTCCTCGGCGATCGGGGCTGGGTGGCCGCCACCTGGGACTCGCGCGGCCGGCGCAGCGACGGCACGCTGTTCCCGCGGCCGGGTCGCTGCACCATCGCCTTCGAGCGCCGCGGCGGTCGGTGGCTCGCCACCCACACGCACTTCTCGCTCGTGCCCGCGCGCACGAGCGCCACGGCCGGGTAGGGCCCGGTCACAGGAGGGTTCCATGCACGTCGGCGTCTGCATCTTCGCCACCGAGTACGCGATCCGCATCGACGAGCTGGCGCGCGAGGCCGAGGCGCGCAACTTCGAGTCGCTGTGGGTACCGGAGCACACGCACATTCCGACCAGCCGGCGCAGCCCG
>DASTCJ010000045.1:0-52005 GCA_035605575.1 Candidatus Methylomirabilota bacterium | reverse complement strand
GCCCCCGAGCTGGAAGGGCTCGCGCGCGAGCGGCGGACCGCGCTCCAGCTCGAGCGCGCGCGGGCCTCCATCGCGCGCGTGCTCGGCCAGGCGGCGTGGGCCAAGCGGCTCGGCGGCGTGCGCGCGGGCGACATCCGCTCGCTCGACGACTGGGCACGCCTGCCGTTTCTCACGAAGGCGGAGCTGCGTGACGCCTATCCCCTCGGCCTCGCGTGCGGCGACGACTACCGGCGCATTCACATGTCGAGCGGAACCACCGGCAATCCGATCGTCAACCCGTACACGGCCGCGGACGTCGCGCAGTGGGGCGACGTGATGGCGCGCTGCTACGTCGCGGCCGGCGTCAGCGCCGCCGACGTCATCCAGATCACGCCGTCCTTCGGACTCTTCACCGGCGGCTTCGGCTTTCACTACGGCGCCGAGCGCCTCGGCGCCATGGTGGTGCCCATGGGCGCCGGACGCACCGCGCTGCAGCTCAAGCTCATGCGCGACCTCCGCGCCACCGTGCTGACCGCCATCGCGACCTATCCGCTCCGGATGCTCGAGGTCGCCCGCGAGGAGCGGTTCGAGCTCTCGACGCTGGCGCTGCGCGTCGGGATCTTCGGCTCCGAGATGTGGTCGGACGAGCTGCGCGCGCGCATCGAGCGCGAGCTCGACATCCGCACGTTCGACATCATCGGCATGACGGAGACGGGTGGACCGGGGCTCGGCATCGACTGCGCCGCCCGCGCGGGCATTCACGTCTGGGAAGATCATTATCTCGTCGAGATCGTCGATCCGATCAGCGGCGCCCCGCGCCCGGATGGCATGGAGGGCGAGCTGGTGATTTCGACCCTCACGCGCGAGGGACTGCCGCTCGTGCGCTATCGCACCCACGACGTGACGCGCGTGCTGTCGCGTGCCCGGTGCGACTGCGGCCGCACGTCGCTCCGACTGGATCGCCTGCGCGGCCGCACCGACGACATGGTGATCGTGAAGGGCGTGAACTTCTATCCCCAGCAGGTCGAGCGGCTCGTGCTCCGCCACGCCGGCGTGGGGCCGGAGTACCAGATGGTGCTCGAGGACGGCGAGCGCGTCGTCGTGCTGCTCGAAGCCGAGGCGGAGTGCGATCCCGCCATCGCGGTGCGCATCCGGCGTGACCTGCACGACGCGCTCGCGCTGAGCCTCGACGTCCGCCTCTGCGCGCCCGGCACGATCGAGCGCGCGCCCGGCAAGGCCGTGCGCGTCGTCGACCGCCGGACGGCGCGATGACGCGGGCGCTCGACGGGCTCACCGTGCTGTCGCTCGAGCAGGCGACCACGCTGCCGTTCCTGACCTACCGGCTGGCCTGCGACGGCGCACGCGTGATCCGCGTCGAGCACCGCGCGCGCCCCGATCCGAACCGCTTCGTCGGCCGCGATCTGCTCGGCGAGCCCGACATGCGCGCGTACTTCTTGCCGAACAACTGCGGCAAGGAAGCGGTCACCCTCAACCTCGGCGCCGCCGAGGGCCGCGCGCTGCTGCGCGAGCTGATCGCGCGCCTGCGCGTCGATATCTTCACGACGAACCAGCGGCCGCGCAGCTACGCCCGCCTGGGGATCGACGCCGACACGCTGCGCGCCGTGCGCTCGGACCTCATCTGGCTCGGCATCAGCGGCTTCGGGCCCGAGCACGACGAAGCGGCGTATGATCCGATCTTGCAGGCGCGCGCCGGATTCATGGCTCTCACCGGCGAGCCGGACGGTGCGCCCACGCCCTTCGGGCTGCCGATGGTCGATCTCGGCGCCGCCGAGCACGCGTATGGCGAGGTGATGAAGGCGCTCTATCGCCGCGCGCGCGGCGACGGCGGCGCGCGCATCGACATCTCGATGTTCCGCAGCGCGGTGTCGTGGATGGCGGCGCCGGTCGCCCTGGAGAGCCTCGGCGAGCACGTCGCCCGGCGCGGCAGCGCGCATCAGTTCTTCGCGCCGGTCGGGGTCCACCGGACGCGAGACGGCCACGTCTACGTCGCGATCGGCAACGACCAGCAGTGGAAGACGCTGGCCGCGCTGCCGCCGTTCGACGGCATCGATCGCCCGGAGTACGCGGTGAATGCCGGACGCATCGCCGATCTGCCGCGCCTGCACGCGGCACTGGACGCGAAGTTCGCGGCGCTCACCACGGAGGCGGCCCTGAGGCTGCTGCGCGACGCCGGTGTGCCGATCGCGGCCGTGGCCACGCTGCCGGCCGTGCTGGGCGACGCGCTGGTGGCCCCGCAACTGCTCCATGTGCGCGATCCGCGTACCGGGCTCACGCTCGCGCTGCCGGCGCCGCCGACCGGTGAGCCGACGCCGCTGCGCTTCCCGCCACGCCTCGGCGAGCACAACGAGGCCGTGTACGGCGCGCTCGGCTACTCCGCCGCGCAGCTCGCCGACCTGCGCCGCCGGGCGATCATCTGAGCGACGTGCGATGCGACGGGCGCTGGCGCGCGAGGCGGTCGCGGCGCGGGTATAGTATCGGCGCATGGCCGACGGCTTCGAGCTGACCGACGACCAGCGGATGGTCCGCGACCTCGCGCGCACGATCGCGCGCGAGCGGATCGCGCCGCACGCCGCGCACTACGACGAGACCGAGAGCTATCCGGAAGAGTCGATGCGCGCGATCGTCGAGTCCGGCCTGTTCGGCATCTGGGTGCCCGAGGAGTACGGGGGCACGGCGATGGGGTGTCTGGCGCTCGCGCTCGTGTCCGAGGAGATCGCCGCCGCCTGCGCGGCCACGGCGACGCAGTACCTCGATCAGCCGCTCGGCGGCTTGCCGATCCTGCTCGCCGGCACCGACGAGCAGAAGAAAAAATATCTGCCGCGTCTCGCGACGGGCGAGCTGTTGTCCGCGTACTCGCTCTCCGAGCCCGGCGCCGGCTCCGATGCGGCCGGGCTCCGCACCACGGCGGTCCGGAAGGGCGATCACTACGTCCTGAACGGGTCCAAGCAGTGGTGCACCAACGGCGATCACGCCGACGTCGTCACCGTGTTTGCCACCGTCGACGCCTCCAAGCGTGCGCGTGGGGTCACCGCGTTCGTGGTCGAGAAGGGGACGCCGGGCTTCACCGTCGGCAAGAAGGAGAAGAAACTCGGCATTCGCGCGTCGCCAACGGTGGCGCTGCACTTCAGCGACTGCGCGGTGCCCGTGGAGCAGCGGCTCGGCGCCGAGGGCGAGGGGTTCAAGATCGCCATGCGCACGCTCGACATCACGCGCCCGGCCACCGGCTCCATGGCCGTCGGCATCGCGCAGGCCGCCCTCGACGCCGCCGTCGGCTATGCGCGCGAGCGCCAGCAGTTCGGTCAGGCCATCGCCGCCTTCCAGGGCATCCAGTTCATGCTGGCCGACATGGCGATGGCCGTGCACGGCGCGCGGCTGATGGTCCATCACTGCGCGCGTCAAGTCGACAGCGGCATCACCGACAACACGCTGGAGGCGTCGATGGCCAAGTGCTTCGCCGCCGACGCGGCCATGAAAGTCACCGTCGACGCCGTGCAGATCTTCGGCGGCTACGGCTACACGCGCGAGTACCCGGTGGAGCGCTACATGCGCGACGCCAAGATCATGCAGATCTACGAGGGCACCAACCAGATCCAGCGGATGATCGTGGCCAAGGCGCTGCTCGAGCGGAGCCAGGCGTGATCCCCGTGATCCGCGCCGACGTGGTGGGCAGTCTGCTGCGGCCGGAGGCGCTCAAGACCGCGCGCGAGCAGCTCGAGCGCGGCGCGCTGGCGCCGGCCGAGTTCAAGCGCCTCGAGGACCGCGCGGTCGACGAGGTCGTGCAGCAGCAGGAGGCGGCCGGCCTCGACGTGGTGACCGACGGTGAGCTGCGTCGCTACGCGTTCTTCGGCCATCTGATCGAGGCGCTGGCGGGCTTCGACAAGCAGGGCGGGTGGGCGGTGCCGTTCCGGGACGAGACGGGCGAGGAGCTCGTGTTCAAGCGCCCCGTGGTCGTCGACAAGCTGCGCTGGCGGCGCAGCATGTGCGGCGAGGAGTTCGCCTATCTCCGCGCGCGCGCCACCCGGGCCACCAAGGTGACGCTCATCAGCACGCAGCAGGCCGCCGCCTATTACGATCCGCGGCAATCGAGCGGCGCCTATCCGACGCGCGACGCCTATCTCAGCGATGTGGTGGACTTCACCCGACGCGAGGTCGAGGAGCTGGTGCGGCTCGGCTGCACGTACATCCAGATCGACGCGCCACAGTACGCGGCGTTGCTCGATCCGGCACTGCGCGAGGGCTATCGCCAGCGCGGCAGTGATCCCGATCGCCTGATCGACGCGTGCATCGACATGGACAACGCCGTGATTCTCCGGCATCCCGGCGTCACGTTCGCGCTGCACATCTGTCGCGGCAACAACCAGTCGAAGTTCTACGCGAGCGGCGGCTACGCGCCGATCGCCCGCGTCTTCGCGCGCAGCCGGTTCGAGCGGTTCCTGCTGGAGTACGACGACGAGCGCTCGGGTGACTTCGAGCCGCTGCGCGAGGTCCCGTCCGACCGCGAGGTCGTGCTGGGGCTCGTCACCACGAAGAAGCCGCGCCTCGAATCGGTCGAGGAGCTGCGCCGCCGCATCGAGGCGGCGACGAAGTACGTCCCGCTCGAGCGGTTGGCGCTCAGTCCGCAGTGCGGCTTCGCGTCCACCATCGAAGGCAACCGTCTCAGCGTCGCCGAGCAGTGGACGAAGCTCGCGCGCGTGGCCGAGACCGCGCGGCTCGTGTGGGGCGAGTGAAAGGGAGGAGCACGATGAGCGTGGTCGCTGTCCTGGCCGTGATGCTGCTCACGCTGTGGTCGGCGCCGGTGGCCGCTCAGTCGGTGAAGCTCGGTGCCGTCGTGCCGCTCACCGGCCGCTACGGACCGGGCGGCGCACAGGTGCGCGCCGGGTACGAGATCGCCGTCGAGCACATCAACGCCGCCGGCGGCGTCAGCGTCGCTGGCCGCAAGCTGCCGCTCGAGCTGGTCGTCCTCGACGACGAGTCGGATGCGACGAAGACGGTCGCGCGCCTGGAGACGCTCGCCGCCCAGCAGGTCGTCGCCTACCTGGGCGGCTTCGGCTCCGATCTGCATGCCGCCGCCGCGTCCGTCGCGGAGAAGAACCGCATCCCGTATCTGGGCATCGCGTTCGCGCTCAACAAGATCCACCAGCAAGGCTTCAAATACCTGTTCTCGCCGTTCTGGAAGTCGCCGGACATCGGCCGGCACACCCAGGGCCTGCTCGCGCTCATCGCCGCTGGCGACCGGCCGAAAACGGTGGCGATCTTCCAGGAGAAGACCGACTGGGGCGCGGAGATGGCGGCGGCGTGGACGGACGCCGGCAAGGCCGCGGGCTACCGGGTCGTCGTGCACGGCGAGTACGCGCCCGGCGCCAAAGACTTCTCCGATCTCATCCTGAAAGCGAAGACGGCCGGCGCCGACGCGGTGTTCGGCGTGCCGACGCCGCCCGACGGGATGACCATCGTGCGCCAGATGAAAGAGCTCGGCTACACGCCGAAGCTCGCCGTGCTGATCCGCGCGCCGGACTCGGCGCCGTGGACGAAGAACCTCGGCAAGGACGGCGATTACACGGTGCTCGCCGCCGGCTGGCATCACGCGATGCAGGCGCCCGGCGTCAAGGAGCTGAACGACTCGCACGAGAAGAAGCTCGGCCGTCCGGCCGATCCGATCGTCGGACCCGCCTACGCCTGCGTGCAGATCCTCGCCGCCGCCGTCTCGCGGGCGGGCGCGCTCGATCCCGGGAAGATCCGCGACGCCGTGGCCGCCACCGACATGCAGACCGTCATCGGGCCGGTGAAGTTCCGGCCCGACGGCACCGGGATCGTGCAGGCGGCGTTCGCGCAGTGGATCAACGGCAAGCAAGAGCTGATCTGGCCAAAGGAGTTCGCCACCGCGCCGATCGCGTATCCCGCGCCGCCGTTTTCCAGCCGACGTTGACGTCATCGCGGCGCTGACGCGCGCATGCCGCTGCTCGAGGTAGAGCGGCTGTCCAAGCGCTTCGGCGGCGTGCGCGCCGTGCACGACGTCAGTCTCACGCTCGACGAGGGCGAGCTGCTCGGGATCATGGGCCCGAACGGCTCCGGCAAGACGACATTGTTCAACCTCATCGCGGGCGCGCTGCGTCCAGACGGCGGGCGCATCCGGCTCGACGGCCGTGACATCGCGGGGCGCGCGCCGCATCGCGTGTGCGCGAGCGGCATCGCGCGCACGTTTCAGCTCGTCCGGCCCTTCGCCGGTCTCTCGGCCCTGGAGAACGTGCTCGTCGGCCGTCTCTACGGTCGCGCCCGGGGCGGCGGATCGGAAGCGGAGGCGAGGCGACTGCTCGCGCTCGTCGGGCTGGCGCCGCGCGCCGACACGCCGGCCGCGCGCCTGACGCTGATCGATCGCAAGCGTCTCGAGCTCGCACGCGCGCTGGCGACGGCGCCGCGGGTGCTCCTGCTCGACGAGTTCATGGCCGGACTCAATCCGTCGGAGACGGCGAGCGCGATGGATCTCGTCCGCGCGCTGGTGGCCGGCGGCCTCACCGTGCTCATGGTCGAGCACATCGTCTGGGCGCTGATGGACCTCGCGCGCCGGATCGTCGTGCTCAGCGCCGGGGAGAAGATCGCCGACGGAGTGCCGTCGGCGGTCGCCGCCGATCCACGCGTCGTCGACGTGTACCTCGGAAAGCGCGACGGGTGGCGGGCGGCGACGTAACGCGACCGCGGCTCGAGCTCGCCGACGTCGAGGCCGCGTACGGCGACCTGCGCGCGGTGCTGGGGGTGAGCCTCTCCATCGACGCCGGCGAGATCGTCGCGCTGCTCGGACCGAACGGCGCCGGCAAGAGCACGCTGCTGCGGACGGTGGCCGGTCTCCTGCGCCCGCGCGCGGGGACGATCCGCTGGGACGGCGAGGATCTCACCCGCGTCGACGCGCACCGCATCGTCGAGCGCGGCATCGCCCTCGTGCCGGAGGGCCGGCGGCTCTTCGGCGGCATGACGGTCACGGAGAATCTGGAGCTCGGGGCCTTCGCGCCGCGCGGGCGCGTCGCCCGCGCGGCAAGCCTCGACCGTGTCTTCGCGCTCTTTCCCGTGCTCGCGGAGCGGCGGCGGCAGCGCGTCGCCGCGCTGTCGGGAGGCCAGCAGCAGATGGTCGCCGTCGGGCGTGCGCTGATGGCCAACCCGCGGCTGCTCATGCTCGACGAGCCTTCGCTCGGCATCGCGCCCCAGCTCGTGCAGGCGATCCTCGAGGTGCTGCTGACCATCAACGCGACGGGCGTGGGCATCCTGCTCGTCGAGCAGAATGTGCAGGCGGCGCTGGGCCTCGCGCACCGCGGCTACGTGCTCGAGACCGGGCGCATCGTGGCCCAGGGCACGGGCGCCGAGCTCCTGCGCGACCCGCACGTGCGGCGCGCCTATCTCGGACCGCTGGCGGTGCGCGCGTGAGCGTGCTCGCGCAGCAGCTCGTGCTCGGGCTGCTGATCGGCGGGCTCTACGGGCTCGCCGCGGCCGGGCTCTCGCTCGTGTTCGGCGTGCTCAAGGTCCTGAACGTCGCGCACGGCGAGCTCATCATGCTCGGCGGGTACGGCGCCTTCTGGCTCGTCGCGCTGCTCGGGCTCGACGCCTTCGCGTCGCTCGCGCTCGTCATCCCCGGTGCATTGCTGCTGGGCGTCGTGCTCTACGCCGCACTCTTCGGCTTCGTCGTGCGCGCCGACGAGGAGACGCGCGTGAAGAACTCGCTGCTGATCGGCTTCGGCCTGGCGCTGGCGTTGCAGGCGCTGGCCGTGCGGCTCTGGACCGCCGACGAGCGCTCGGTGCCGACACCGTATGGCGGCGGCGTCTTTACCGTGGCGGGGCTCGCCATTCCCGCCGTGCGACTGCTGAGCCTGGTCCTCGCGTTCGCGCTGATCCTCGCGCTGGAGCTGCTGCTCACGCGCTGGCGGTGGGGCCAAGCCATCCGCGCCACCGCGGAGGACTGGGAGGCGGCGCTGCTCGCCGGTATCGACGTGCGGCGCGCGTACCTGCTGGCGTTCGCGCTCGGCACCGCGCTCGCCGGCGCCGCCGGCACGCTGGTCACCGTCGCCTACTCGGTGAGCCCGTCCATCGGACTCGAGTGGACGCTGAAGGCGCTCATCGTCGTCGTGCTGGCGGGGCTGGGCTCGGTGCTCGGCACCTTCGTCGGCGGACTCGTGCTCGGCGTGGCGGAGGCGGCCAGCGCGGCCGCCTTCGGTGGGCCGTACCGCGAGGTGGTCGGCCTCGTGATCTTCGTCGTGGTGCTGCTGGTGCGACCGCGTGGCCTGTTCGGCCGATGAGCGGACGGCCCGGCCGCTCGGAGCGCGCGTGGGCCATCGCGATCCTGCTCGCGTTGGCCGCGCTCGCGCTGTTGCCGCTGGCGCGGCCGCGCGACGACGTGCTGAACTTCGTCTTCCTCGCGCTGCTGGCGATAACGCTCGCGCAGTCGTGGAACGTGGTCGCCGGTTACGCAGGCCAGGTGAACCTCGGCCACGCCGCGTTCTTCGGCCTGGGCGCGCTCGTCACGCGCGCGCTGTGGACCACGGGAACGCCGATCGTGCCGGCCATGCTGGCCGGCGCGCTGGTGGCGACGGCGGCCGCGCTGGTCATCGGCGCCGCCGCCTTCCGACTGCGCGGCGCCTACTTCGCCATCGCCACGCTCGCCGTCGGCGAGATCCTCCGCACCACGGTCAGCAACGTCCTGCCGGAGATTTCCACGCTGCCGGCGGCCACTATCGCCACCTATCGGCTACCGCAGCGCTACTACGCGGCGCTCGCGCTGGCCGCTGTCTCGATCGCCGTGGTGGCCGCGCTGGCGTCGTCGCGCCTCGGCCTCGGCATGCGTGCGATTCGCGAGGACGAGGACGCGGCGGAGGCGTCGGGTGTCGGCGCGCTCGGTCTGAAGCTCACGGCGCTGGCCATGTCGACCACGCTGGCGGGGCTCGCGGGCGGCGTGTTCGCGTACTACCACATCAGCTACTACCCGTCGCACCCGTTCGAGCCGCACTGGACCTTCGATGCGTTGCTGATGACGTTCATCGGCGGCGTCGGCACGCTGCACGGCCCGGTGCTCGGCGCCGTGCTCTACGTGCTGCTGAAGGAGTTTCTCGCCGTGCGCTGGGTGGATCTGCACCTGCTGATCTTCGGCGCCGTCTTCATCGTCATCGTGCTGCTCCTGCCCGGCGGCCTCGTGCAGGCGGCCGCGCGGTGGCGCCAACCGCGACGGCCCTGATCGCGTGGTTTTTGGCGTTCGGGCGCGCGTCTCCTATGCTCGTTCCGATGGGGGGCTCGGCACTGTTCACGGGACTGCTCTGGTTCGCCGCCTTTTTGTTCTCGACGACCCTGCACGAGGCCATGCACGCGCTGGTCGCCTATCGCGGCGGCGACACCACTGCCTATCACGGCGGTCAGGTTTCGCTCTCTCCGGTTCCGCACATCCGCCGCGAGCCCATCGGGATGCTGGTGGTGCCGCTGGTGACGGCGTTCACGCTGGGCTGGGCGGTGGGCTGGGCCAGCACACCGTACGACCCGAGCTGGGCGGCGCGGCATCCGCGTCGCGCCGCCAGCATGGCGGCCGCCGGTCCCGCCGGCAATCTGCTGATCGCCGCGCTCGCCTTCGGGGCGCTGCGGCTCGGGCTCGCGCTCAATGTGTTCTCGGCTCCGGCGCGCGTGAACTTTCATCACCTCGTCGACGCCGCGAGCGGCAGCGCGCTCGTGACGGCCGTCGGCGAGCTGCTGACCGTGCTGCTCGTGCTCAACATGCTGCTCTTCGTCTTCAACATGCTGCCCGTGCCGCCGCTCGACGGCGCCTCCGCCATCACCGGCATCCTGCCCGAGCGCGCGGCTGCGCTCGTGCGTGCCGTCAACGCGCATCCCGCCGTCTCGATGCTCGGGCTGATCATCGCCTGGCAGGTCTTTCCGCGGTTCGCGCGTCCGCTGTTCGCGGCCGTGCTGCGACTGGTGCACCCCGGCGACATCTACTTCTAAGTCGGCTAAGGTAGGCCGCATGGACTACCGAGAGCTCGGTCGCACCGGTCTTCGTGTCTCCACGCTCGGCTTCGGCTGCGGCAACGTCGGCGGACTCCTCGTGCGCGGCAGCCTTGCCGAGCGCGAGCGCGCGGTGGCCCGCGGCATCGAGCTCGGTATCAATTACTTCGACACCGCGTCGAGCTATGGCGACGGGTTGTCGGAGCAGCATCTGGGGCAGGCGCTCCGCTCGCTGCGGGCCGACGTGCTGGTCGGCACGAAGGTCCGGCTCGCGGCCGACGAGCTGTCGGCCATCCCCGCCGCGATCGTCCGCTCGACCGAGGCGAGCTTGCGCAGGCTCGGCATGGAGCGTGTCGACCTCATCCAGTTTCACAATCCGATTGCCGTCGACCGGCGCGGCACGTCGGTGTCGACGAAGGACGTGCTGCAGACGATCGTACCGGCGCTCGCGCGGCTGGTCGAGCAAGGCAAGGCGCGCTTTTTCGGCATCACGGCGCTCGGCGAGACGCCCGCCGTCCTCGACGTCGTGGCCGACGGTCGCATCCAGACGGCGCAGGTCTGCCTCAATCTGCTGAATCCGAGCGCGGCCGTGGAGCCGCCGGCGGAGTTTCCCGCGCAGGACTTCGGCCGCCTCGTGCCGCGCTGTCGCGAGCGCGGCGTCGGGACGATCGTCATCCGCGTCGCGGCGGGTGGGGCGCTGAGCGGCGTCGAGGCACGCCATCCGATCGCGTCGGCGCCGCCCGAGCCGATCGCCTCCGGCGCCGACTACGCGAGCGACGTGCGCCGCGCGCAACGGCTGTCGCCGCTGGTCGACGAAGGCCACGTGGAGAGCCTGGTGGAAGCGTCGCTGCGGTTTGCGGTGGGCGCCGACGGCGTGTCGACGATCCTGCTCGGATATTCCAGTCTCGATCAGCTCGAGTACGCCGCGAAGTGCGTGGCGAAGGGGCCGCTCTCGCCCTCGGCGCTCGCGCGGCTGCGCGAGCTGTGGACCGGCCTGGCACGCGCCTGACCGATCCACGCTGCGCGCTGCGCGCTCAGCGATGGTCCCGGTGCTGTCCGTGCCCGTGCGCCGGACCCGCGCTGCGATAGACGACCACCGGCCGCGGCGCCACGTAGACCGGTCGCGGCGCGACATAGACCGGCCGCGGCGTGACATAGACCGGGCGCGGCGTTACGTACACGGGCCGCGGCATCACGTACACGGGCCGCGGCGCGACGACGATCGGCGCCGGCTGGACGTAGACCGGAGGCGGTGGCGCCACGTAGACCGGCGCGGGCGCGGCATACACCGGCCGGGCGGGGGTGAGGCCGGCGAAGATGCCGGTGCCACCGAGGATCTGATTGAAGACCGCAAAGGCGCCGAGACCGAGCGCCGCATCGGTCGACGAGCCCGCCCACGCGCTGGCGGGCAGTAGTGGCAGGACCGCGACGATCAACGCTGTGCCCAACCGTTTCATGGCGTCCTCCTTGCCCCTTCCACGACGTCTGCTTCTGGGGCATTTGACCGGCGGCCGTGCCGGTGTATTCATTGCGACCTTGACGCGGGCGGGCGCCTCCGCGAGCATGACCGCGTGTATTTCGACGCCCGGCTGTGGGCGCTCACCGACGGCGTGCGCGGTCGCATCGCGGCCACCGTGCTGCTCGGACTGGCCGCGGTCGCCGCCGGCATCGCGCGCCTCGCCTTGCTCGGCTGGGTGCTCGGTCTCGTGCTCGCCGGCCGTCCGCTGACGGAGATCGTCGTCGCCGTCGGGCTGACGGCGGCCGCGCTCGTCCTGCGCAGCGTGCTCGAGCACGTGCGCACCATGGCCGCGCATCGCACGGCGGCGCGCGTACAGCAGCGCCTGCGACAGCGGCTCTACGCGCAGGTCACCGCGCTCGGCCCCGCGCACTTCGCGCGCAATCGCAGCGGCGAGGTCATGCTGACGCTCGTCGAGGGCGTCCAGCAGCTCGAGGTCTATTTCGGCCAGTATCTGCCCCAGCTGTTCGTGGCCGCGCTCACGCCGCTGCTGATCTTCGCCTTCGTCGCCTTCGTCGACCTGCCCGTGGCGACGGTCGTGCTGCTCGCCGCGCTCGTGGTGCTGCTCGCACCGACGCTGTGGCATCGCTGGGACAGCCGCGCCAGCCTCACGCGCAATCGCGCCTACGCGGCGTTCGGCGCCGATTTCCTCGATGCGGTGCAGGGACTGGCGACGCTGAAGGCGTTCGGGCAGAGCGGCGAGCGCGCGTGTCGGCTCACGGAGCGCGCGCACACGCTGTTCCGCAGCACGATGTGGGTGCTCGGCACGAACACGCTCGCGCGCGGGATCACGGACGCCGGCATCGCGCTCGGCGCGGCGGCCGCCCTCGCCGTGGGTGCCTGGCGGGTGGACCACGGCGCCATGTCGGTGTCCGCGCTGCTGGTGATCCTCATGCTCGGCGTCGAGGTGTTCCGGCCGCTGCGCGAGCTCCGCGTGCTGCTGCACCAGGGGATGCTCGGACTCTCCGCGGCGCGCGGCATCTTTGCGCTGCTCGACGCGGTGCCGCTGGTGCGCGATCGCGCCGCCGGCCCCGAGCCGCGCGACGCGAGCGTGGCGTTCGAGGACGTCACGTTCGCGTATCCCGGTGGCCGGCGCGCGGCGCATGAGCGCATCGGCTTCGCCATCCACGCCGGCGAGCGCGTGGCCTTCGTCGGCGCCAGCGGCTCCGGAAAGTCGACGATCGCGCGCCTGCTCCTGCGCTTTCACGATCCCGACCAGGGACGCGTGACCATGGGCGGCGTCGACCTGCGCGCGCTGAGCCTGGCACAGGTCCGCGCGCGCATCGCCGTCGTGAGCCAGGACACGTGGCTCTTCCACGGCACCATCGAGGACAACATCCGCATGGGACGCCCGGAGGCAACGGCCGAGGAGCTCCGCGCCGCCGCGCGTGCCGCCCACGCCGAAGAGTTCATCGCCAGGCTGCCGCAGAGCTACGCCACCGTCGTCGGCGAGCGCGGCGTGCGGCTTTCCGGTGGCCAGCGTCAGCGCATCGCCATCGCGCGCGCTCTCTTGCGTGACGCGCCGATCCTGATCCTGGACGAGGCGCTGTCGTCGGTGGACGCCGAGAGCGAGGCGCTCATCCAGAGCGCGCTCGATCGCCTCATGATCGGCCGCACCACGCTGGTCTTCGCCCATCGGCTCTCGAGCGTCATCGGCGCCGATCGCATTCTCGTGCTCGATCAAGGCCGCCTCGTCGAGGCGGGGACGCATGCCTCGCTCATGCACGGCGGCGGTGTCTACGCGCGCCTCATGGCCGGACAGGCGCGCGACGGCGAGGTCGCCGAGGCCGTCGGCGAGCGCACGGTGATCGCAGACGACATCGGAGCGGGCGAGGGCGGCGCGCGCGACGCGGCCGAGGACTCGATCGTTCGCGCAGGCGAGGTCGGCTGGCGCGCGATTCTCGGCACGTTGCTCGGCCGCACCCGCGGCTATCGTGGGCGACTCACGCTCACGTTCGCGCTCGGAGTCGCCCGCGTGTCCGCGCTGATCGGGGTCGGCGTGCTGAGCGCGCTCGCCGTCCGCGCCGTCGCGCGCGGCGCGCCGGCCACGGGCCTGCTCGCGGCATTGCTCGTCACGGCCCCGCTGGCCGGCGCGCTGCACTGGCTCGAGTCCTGGCTGGCGCACGACGTCGCCTATCGGCTGCTCTCCGACATGCGCCTCGACGTCTTCCGGAAGCTCGACGCCCTCGCGCCCGCGTATCTCACGCGCCGGCGCAGCGGCGACCTCGTCGGCGTCGCGACCCATGACGTCGAGCTGATCGAGTACTTCTTCGCCCACACGGTCACGCCGGCGCTGGTGGCGATTCTGGTTCCGGCCGCCGTCCTGGTCACGCTCGGCGCCTTCGCGCCGGTCCTTGCGCTCGTGCTGGTGCCGTTTCTCATCTACACCGCGCTGGTGCCGATCGTCGGCCGCGCGCGCATCGACCACCTGGGCTCGCGCGCGCGCGAAGCGTCGGGCGAGCTGAGCGCGCACGTCATCGACACCGTGCAGGGGCTCGGCGAGATCCTCGCCTACGATCGTGTGCGCGCCTGGGGCGAGGAGCTCGCGGTCAAAGCGCGGCGGTTCTTCGACCTGCGGCTGCCGTTCCTCCACGATCTTTCACGACAGACCGCGCTGCAGGAGATCACCACCGGCCTCGGCGGCGTGGCCGTGATCCTCGTGGGCGCGTGGCTCGCGCAGCACGGACGGCTCGATCCCGTCGCGCTGCCGCTCCTGACCCTGCTCGCGCTCTCGGCGTTCGTGCCGCTGTGGGAGGTCGCGCAGGTCGGCCGCCAGCTGGCCGACACGCTCGGGGCCGCGCGCCGTCTGCACGTGGTCGAGTCCGAGCCGGTGCCGGTGACCGATGGTCCCGGGGTGACGGTCGCCGCGCGGCCGACGAGCGGCGTGGCCGTCGAGCTCGACGCCGTGCGCTTCACGTATCCCGGCCGGCGACGCGCCGCGCTCGACGGCGTCTCACTCCGGCTCGACGCCGGGCGCACGATGGCGATCGTCGGTCCGTCCGGCGCGGGCAAGACGACGGTCGCCAGCCTGCTTCTGCGCTTCTGGGATCCGCAGGCCGGCGTCGTGCGGCTGTTCGGTCACGATCTCCGCGACTACACGCTCGATGATCTGCGCCGGCGCATCGCGCTCGTCGCGCAGGATACCTATCTCTTCAACGACACTCTTCGCGCGAACGTGCTGCTCGCCGATCCCGGTGCCAGCGACGCCGCCCTCGCGCACGCCATCGAGGGCGCCGCGCTCGGCGAGCTGGTGGCCAGCCTGCCCGAAGGGCTCGACACCCTCGTGGGCGAGCGCGGCGCGCAGCTGTCGGGTGGTCAGCGCCAGCGCGTTGCCATCGCGCGAGCGTTCCTCAAGGACGCGCCGGTGCTGGTGCTCGACGAGGCGACCTCGCACCTCGACACACTGAGCGAGGCCGCCGTGCGCGGGGCGATCGAGCGGCTCGCGCGCGATCGCACGACGCTCGTCATCGCGCACCGGCTATCGACTGTGCGCGACGCGGATACGATCGTGGTGCTGGATGACGGGCGGGTGGTGGAGGCCGGGCCGCACGAGCACCTGCTGAGCCAGCGCGGACTCTACGCTCATCTCGTGGCGCGGCAATTAGGCGGGGGGCCCCGAAATGGCCCCCCACACCCCCCAGCGTTCGTCGCGCCCCGGGTGAACCGGGGCGCTCCTCGATAACGCGCGCGTCAGGCGAGAAAGGCGTCGAGGGCCGCGAGGACGGCGCCGGGATTGTCCTCGTGAAGGGTGTGGACTGCGCGCGGGATCTCGACCAGACGGCCGTTCGGTAGCTCGCGCGCCATGCGCTCGGCGACGTCACGGTCGAGCACGTGGCTGTCGGCACCGCGCAGCACCAGCGTCGGCCGCGTGATGCTCCGGAGCAGGGCCCACCAGTCGACGTCGGGATTCGTGCGGCGCTCCTTGATGGATGGATGCCACTTCCACACGAGACGGCCGTCGGCACGCGGCCGCAGGCTGTGCGAGGCGACCCAGCGGTAGTAGTGGATGCCGGGGTATGCGTTGCCGCGGTAGAGATGCTGCGCGGCCTGCTCGATGCTGTCCCATGTCTCGGGCTCCGGCGGCCCCGGCGAAGGCGCGGTGGCGCGCTTGCTGATCTCCGGACCGATGTCGACGATCACGAGCTTGTCGACGACTTCCGGCCGTCGCGCCGTGAAGTAGATCGCGTTGCGTCCGCCCATCGAGAGCCCGATCAGCACCAGCCGGGACAGCCGCAGCTCGTCGACCACACCGGTGAGGTCGTCGAACGCCGCCACCGCGTTGTAGACGTCGGCGGGATCGCTGTCACCGTGACCGCGCTGGTCGAGCGCGAGCACGTGAAAGCGCGGCTGGAGCGCGATGCTCAGCGTGTCCCAGGCGTGGGCATGGCCCGTGAAGCCGTGGAGCAGCAAGATCGGTGGTCGCTCGTCACCGCCCCAGTCGAGCAGGCGCAGCCGCGCGTTGTTGACCTTCAGCTCACGCTCGACGGGACGCAGGAGGTTCATGGGCGCGCACCATGATAACTCTCCGGCGCGAAGCGCGCGAACAGCGCGGCGACGGCGAGCATCAGCACGGCGGCAGTGGTCAGCGCGGCGTCGGCGCCGAAGAGATCGGTCACGGCACCGAGCGCGATCGGGCCGAGCACGTAGCCGAGGTCCGACAGCATCCGAAACGTGCTCATGGCCGCCGCGTTCATGCCCGGCGGAGCGACGTCGGCCGCGTAGGCGGCCGGTGCGGCGCCGCTGACGCCGACCGCCACGCTCCACAGCATGCAGCCGGTCAGAAAGCCGCCGTACGACGACGCGAGCAGGAACACCAGCATCGAAAGCCCGGCCGCCGCCGTGGCGGGGACGATCACCGTCTTGCGGCCGTAGCGATCGACGAGCACGCCGGCGGGATAGGCCAGGGCGAGGCCGACCACGCTGGCCAGCGCGAGGCCGAAGCCGATCCGGTCCGTTCCCAGGAGCAGCCGGTCGCGCGCGAGCACGGGCACGACGTTGAACAGCGCGCCGGTGCGCACCACCGCGTTCACGAAGCCGACCAGGCTCACCAGCAGGAATCCGCGGTGCGCGGTGAGCAGTCGGACCTGCGCGGCGAACGGCGGCGGCGTGGCGACCGCCTCGGCGCTCACGCGCGGCTGGCGCGTCTCCGGAATCGACAGCCACGCGACGGCGGAGGCCACGAGGCCGGCGCCCGCGTAGACCACGAACGGCGCGGCAAGACCGAAGCGCTCCGCGAGCAGGCCGCCCGGGTAGGGGCCGACGCCGACGGCGAACAGGAAGACGCCCTGATAGATCGCCATCACGCGCCCCCGGCGCTCGGGCGTGGTGATGTCGGCCAGCACGATCTGGCCGGCGATGAGCACGAGCGCAGCGCCGCCCCCCGCGACGAATCGTCCGGTGACGAAGACCGGGAAGTTCGTCGCATACGCGCACAGCAGATTGCCACCCGCGGTCACGACGCCGCCGAGCCCCAGCGCCGCCCGGCGGCCGAGCACGTCCGTCAGCTTGCCGACCGGGAACGCGAGGAGAAAGCGCGCCAGCCCGTAGACGGCGATGGCGACGCCGATGGCGGCCTGGCGCACGCCGAACGACCGCGCGTAGAGGGCGACCACGGGGACGATGGCGCCGAAGCCCAGCTGGTTGACGGCGATGAACACGCACATCCACACGAGGATGCGCGTGGCGCGCGGATCGGCCATGGCGCCCGTATGATACGCGGGTATAATCCGCGTACCGATCGCAAGGAGGCCACTCGCATGCCGCGTGTCAGCCGTCGCACGTTCCTTCGCGCCACCGCCAGCACCGTCGCGCTCGGCGCGTTCCCGCGCGCGCTTCGCGCCCAGCCGAAGACCGTGAAGATCGCCGCGATTCACTGCGTCACCGGTCCGCTCGCCGAGCCCGGCCAGGCCTGCCGGCTGGCGGCCCAGATCGCCGTCGATCACGTGAACGCTGCCGGTGGCATCAAGGCGATGGACGGCGCGAAGCTCGAATTGATGCTTGGCGACACGCAGACCAAGGCCGACGTCGCCCGCGCGGAAGCCGAGCGGCTGATCAACGCCGGCGCGCAGATCCTCATGGGCACGTTCAACTCCGCCGACACGAATGCCATCGTGCCGGTGGCGCAGCAGCGGCGCGTGCCGTTCCTGGTCGACATCTCGGCGGCCGATCCCATCACCGCCAACGTCGCCAAGGCGGTGAAGGAGGGACAGCAGAAGACCCAGTACGTCTACCGTAATTTTCCGACGGGCACGCTGTTCGGCGTGCGCGCCGTGCAGTACTTCAACGAGATCTTCAAGGAAGCCGGCGTCAGCCCGAAGCGCGTGGTGCTGATGCACGCGAACGACCTGTTCGGCAGCAACCAGGCGCGGGGCTTTCAGGCCGCGCACAAGGCAGCGAACCCGTCCTGGGAGATCGTGGAGGTAATCCCGTGGCCGGAGCCGCCGTCGGATCTGTCCACGGAGGTCTCGCGCGCGAAGGCGGCCAAGCCCGACATCATCGCGCCCATCACGCGGCCCGCCAGCGCGCAGCTGCTCCTGCCGGAGATCCGCAAGCAACGCGTTGAGGTCCTCGGCATCGTCGGACCGGGCAGTCCCGGACTTTACGAGGCGGGGCAGCTCGCCGTGCTCAAGGAGGACCTCGAGTACGTGATGACGTCGGTGCCGTGGCCGAACTTCAAGCACCCGCGGGCGCAGAAGCTCGCGGAGGAGTACGTGAAGCGGTCGGGCGGCAAGACGCTCGACACCAACTCGGGATATTCCTACGACGGTATCCACGTCATTGCCGACGTGCTCGAGCGCGCGAAGTCCACTGAGCCGGACGCCGTGGTGGAGGCGTTGAAGAAGACGAGCTACAAGGACAACCTCATGGTGTCGACCGGGCCGATCATCTTCAACGAGATCGGCGACAATCCGAACGCGGCGCCGGCCATGATCCAGATCCAGAAGCAGAAGCCGGTGGCGGTGTGGCCCAAGGAGCACGCGCTGGCGAAGTTCGTGTTCCCGCGGCCGAAGGCCTAGCCCGATCGACCTGACGCTCGTCGCCCAGGGCCTGCTGAACGGCCTGCTGTTCGGCGGCGTCTACAGCCTCATGGCCGTGGGCCTCACCCTCATCTTCGGTGTCATGCGCGTGGTGAACTTCGCGCATGGCGACATGATGGTGTGGGGGATGTACCTCGCGTGGCTGCTCGCCACCCGCGTCGGCGTCGATCCGTACGCGAGCTTCATCCTGTGTGCCGCCGTGCTGTTCGTCGCCGGTCTCTTCGTGCAGCGCCTGCTCGTGCAGCGCATCGTCGACGCGCCGCACGAGATGCAGATCCTCTTGATGCTCGGCGTCGCGCTCGTGCTCGAGAACGCGGCGCTCCTGTTCTTCGGCCCCGAGCCGCAGCGCGTGCGCTCGCCGCTGGCGCAGTCGACGCTGTGGCTGGGGAGCGTGTTCGTCGATGTCGCGCGGCTGGTCACCTTCGCGGTGGCCATCGTGCTGACGGTCGTGCTGTCCTGGTTCCTCTTCCGCACGGACATCGGGCGCTCGATCCGCGCCGCCGCCGACAACCCGTATGGTGCGCTCGTCATCGGCACCGACGTGCGGCGCGTCTATGCGATCGCCTTCGGTGTGGGCGCCGCGTGTGTGGGCGCCGCCGGCGCGCTGGTGGCGCCGCTGCTGCCGTTCCAGCCGCCCACGGGCTTGCAGCTGTCGGTCGCGTCGTTCAACATCGTGATCATCGGCGGCATGGGGAGCCTGCTCGGCGCGTTCGTCGGCGGTCTGCTCGTCTCCGTGGCCGAGTCGCTCGGCGCCGTATTCCTCAAGCCTTCGCTCAAGGAGCTGGTGAGCTTCTCGCTCCTCGTGCTGATCCTGCTCGTGCGTCCGGCCGGGATCTTCGGCAAGCGCGTGGCATGAAGCCGCTCGCGCTCGGGGCGGCCGTGCTGGTGCTGGTCGCCCTGCCCGCGTTTCCGAGCCTCTTCGGCTCCTACGCCGTTACCCTGTTCACGTTGATCTTTTTCTACGGCTTTCTGGGCCAGGCGTGGAACGTGGTGGGTGGCTACGCCGGCCAGCTGTCGGCCGGGCATGCGGCCTTTCTCGGCATCGGCGCCTACACGGCGGCGCTGCTCTCGGTCGAGCGCGGTCTGACGCCCTGGATCGGAATGCTGATCGGAGGCGCGCTGGCGGCGGCGCTCGGCGGCCTCATCGGATTTCTCGGCTTCCGCTTCGGTCTGCGCGGCTTTTACTTCGTCCTGCTCACCGTGGCCTTCTCCGAGATCTGTCGCGTGATCGCCGGCAACACCGAGGCTGTCGGTGGGGCGCTCGGCTACTACATCACCTTCACCGGCAACCCACGCCAGTTCCAGTTCCAGGACACGCGCGCCTATTACTACATCGCGCTCGCGCTGATGCTGGCGGCGACGGTGTTGATGGCGTGGCTCGAGCGCCGCCGCTTCGGCGTCTATCTGGCCGCCATCCGGGAAGACGAGACGGCGTGCGAGGCGGCCGGCGTCAACACCTTCAAATACAAGATGCTGGCCATGGTCCTGTCGGCGTTCCTGACCGGCGTGGGCGGGACGTTCTACGCGTTCTACCTGTTCTCGCTCCAGCCGAACACCGTCTTCGGCGTGCCGCTCTCGGTCGAGATCATCATCCGTCCGATCGTGGGCGGCGCCGGCACCGTGCTGGGGCCGGTGGTCGGCTCGTTCATCCTGAGCCCGCTCGCCGAGGTCGCGCGCTACTACTTCGCGCAGGGCGGCTGGCACGGCGCGCACCTCATCGTCTACGGAGCGCTGCTGATCGCCGTCGTGCTCTTCCTGCCCGAGGGGGCCTATCCGCGGCTCGCGCGTGCCCTGCGGCGGCGGGCCACTGTCGCGTGAGCTTGCTGGAAGCGCGCGGGCTCGGCAAGCGCTTTGGCGGCGTGCAGGCCGTCTCCGCGCTCGATCTGGACGTCGGCGATGGCGAGGTGGTCGGCGTGATCGGTCCGAACGGCGCCGGCAAGACGACCGCCTTCAACCTGCTGTCAGGCTTTCTGGCTCCCGACACCGGCGACATTCGCTTTCGCGGCCGCTCGGTTCTCGGCTGGAAGCCGCATGCGATCTGCGCGCTCGGGCTCGCACGCACGTTCCAGATCGTGCGCCCGTTTCCCCGCCTCAGCGTGCTCGACAACGTGCTGGTCGGCGCCCTCGCCCGGCATCCGCGCGCGTCGGCGGCGCGCGCCAGCGCGCGCGACGTCGTCGAGCGCCTGGGGCTCGGTCCGAAGGCCGCCGCGCCGGCCGCCGGCCTGACGCTCGCGGAGCGCAAGCGGGTGGAGCTGGCGCGCGCGCTGGCCACGGAGCCGACGCTGCTGCTGCTCGACGAGGTGATGGCCGGTCTGAACCCCACCGAGATCGCGACCCTCGTCGAGATCATCCGAAGCATTCACGCGAGCGGCATCGCCATCCTGTTGATCGAGCACAACATGCGGGCGGTCATGGCGCTGTCGCACCGCATCGTCGTGCTGAGCTTCGGTGAGCGCGTCGCCGAAGGACCGCCAGCGGCCATCGCACGTCATCCGCGCGTGATCGAGGCGTATCTGGGCGAGGAATATGTCGACGCTCCTCCGGCTCGCTAGCATCGAGGCCGGCTATCGTGACCTGGTGGCGATTCGTGACGTGTCGCTCGACGTCCGGCGGGGAGAGGTCGTTGCGCTGATCGGCAGCAACGGCGCCGGCAAGACGACCACGTTGCGCGCCATCACCGGCCTCTTGCCGGTGCGCCGTGGCCGCATCGACTTCGACGGCGAGCGTATCGACGGCCGCCGCTCCTGGGACATCGTGGGCCGCGGTATCGCCCACGTGCCGGAGGGGCGTCAGCTCTTTCCCGGCCTTACCGTGCGCGAAAATCTCGAGCTGGGCGGCCGGGACCGGCGCCTGCGCGCGGCCGGGCTCGAGGACGTCTTCGAGCTGTTTCCGCGGCTGCGGGAGCGGCAGCACCAGCTGGCGGGCACGCTGTCGGGAGGCGAGCAGCAGATGTGCGCCATCGGCCGCGGGCTGATGGCGCGCCCGACTCTGCTCGTGCTCGACGAGCCCAGCCTCGGGCTCGCCCCCGTCATGGTGAAGCTGATCTTCGAAACGCTCCACGCCATCAACGCGCGCGGCACCACCATCCTGCTCGTCGAGCAGAACGTGCCGCGAGCGCTGGCGCTGTCGCATCGCGCGTACGTGCTGGAGAACGGCCGGATGGTGCTCGATGGCCCCCGCGAAACGCTCCAGCAGAGTCCGCACATCAGACAGGCATATCTCGGCCTCTGAGCTTCTCCGCTTCGCCGGGGAGGATGGTAGGCTAGACACGTGAGCGTCGTCGCCTGGCTCGCGCGTCTTCGCAGCTCGATGTCCCTGGGACTGTTCCGCACGATCGTCCTGCTGCTGGCGGCATCGTTTTCGATCGCCGGGTATGTGCACCGTTATCTCGAGATCGCAACCGCACCGACTGAGGGTGAGCTGCTGACGGTGGTCCGCGATGCCGGCGGCGCGCCCCTGAGCGACGCGCGCATCGCGGTGCTCACGCTCGCCAACGAGCCGGTGACGAGCTTTCGCGCCGTCGCGCCGGCCGGCGGTCCGCGCGTGCTGCGCGAAGGCACGTACCGGCTGCGCGTGACGCACCCGAAATATGTGACCGAGACGCGCATGGTGCAGGTCACCGCCGGCCACACGTCGGAGGTCCGCATCAAGCTCGGCCCACGGACGGTGCGCGCGGCGCACGCGCCGACGCAGGCCACGACCGCGACGCGCGCCGGCGATGAGCGGCCGGACGGCTGGAAGCGGATTTTCAAGCGATGAGGTGGCTGGCGCTCATCATCGCTGTCCTGCCGCTCGTGGGCTGCGCCAGCGCGTCGCTGCCGTACAAGCCCGAGATCCAACCCAAGGGCGCCAAGATCTCCGCCGGCTATCAGATTCTCGCCGATCGCCTGCGCGTCGAGATCGACACCGACCATCGCCGTCTCGAAGACATCTTCATCACACGAGCGGACGGCACCGCGGTGCGCGCGCAGCAGATCGACAACGCACCGACGGTGGTGGGGCCGCCACCCAGCGTGAGCGTCGGTGTCGGTGGCGGCTCGTGGGGCGGTGGCGGCGGCATCGGGGTCGGCACCGGTATCGGCATCCCGGTCGGCGCGGGATCCCCGCGGATCGAGGGCCCGACGTTCGCATCGTTTCCGCTGGAGCAGGTCGGGCCTCCGCCGTGGCGCGTGTACGTCAAGCTCGCGGGTGTCGAGCCGGCGACGATCCTCGTCGGCGGTCCTGTGCAGTAGCGACCGCCGTATATAGATGTCGCGCCGGCGCCTGGGCCATCGCCGGCGCAGGGTGGCACGTCTGTTCCGTCAAAGCGTCACGATCTCGACGCGGCACGACGGGTACCGTCATGGCCCTCCGCACCCCGTAAGTTCGCGTCGTTGCGGATCGTTTGTTGATTTTGGCCCTGGTCTGGCACTCATGTTGCTCAAGAGAGCCCCCCGTCGGCACGCGTCGCAGACCGACACCTATGCGACAAAAGATCACGTTTGGACGAATGAGCAGGCACGAATCCCTGAAGCAGCACGCGCTGGGACTCGGCGTGCTCGTGCTCGCGGTGACGACTGCCTACGCCGGCTCGCGACTCGGCGTCGACGAGCTCATGGCCTCCATGCAATTGCTTCGGTCGGCCGAGGATGCCGTCGACAATGTCGCCGAGGAGCCGGCGCCAAGTCAGGTGGACATCAACGCGCACATCCAAGAAGTCGCGACGCAACACGGCGTCGCGCCGAAGCTCGTGGCCGCCATCGTGGCCGTCGAATCGCAGTTCAATCCGCGTGCGGTGTCCCGTCGCGGCGCCGAAGGCTTGATGCAGCTGATGCCGGAGACGGCGGCGACGCTCGAGGTCGACGACCCGTTCGATCCCCGCGACAACATCGATGGCGGCGTTCGCCATCTCAAGCGTCTGATGAAGCGGTTCCACAACGATCTGCCGCTGGTGCTCGCCGCCTACAACGCCGGCGAGCAGGCCGTGATCAATCATCGCGGCATTCCGCCGTATCGCGAGACGCGCCAGTACGTCGTCCGCGTCTTGCGCCGTTACGACCGTGACGCCGCCCGAGAGGTCGCGCGGCGGCTGGCGACACCGAAAAAGAAGCCGACGCCGGCGCCTGCGCCGGCGGCACGGGTCGCGCGCGTGATGTATGTGGTGCCCGATGCCGTGACGACGATCGCCCCGCCATCGCCTCCGCCACCGCCGTCGGCCGCCACCGACGACGTGGTGGAGCCCGTGAGGCCGCGATCGTCGAAGGCGCCGGGAGACTCGCCGTAAGAGGCGGCACGCCCGATCAGCGGGCGGCGTAGTCGGCCAGGGGGGAGCGATGCAGGAATTCATGACGGCGTTGCCGGAGCAGTGGCGCCAGATCATCGGCCTGCTGTTGTCGCCGATCACCTGGATCCCGCGGACGCACGACGTGCTGCTCGAGTTCTTCTTCCACTCCTCGTCGGCCTGGACCGCCGCCGCCAAGTACGTGCTGCTGCTCTTCCCGGCCGTCCTCGGATTGGCGGGTATCTGGTGTACGCAGCTGTCGATCTACACGGTGCCGTTTCGTAGCGCGCGGCTGCAGTTCGTCTCCGCCCTCCTGCTGACGTGGTGGGACGCCGCGCGCGCTGTCTGGCTGTACTGGATGGGACTGATCCGGCTCGTGGCCGTCCTCGTCGGCTGGCTCCTCGTGTTCGTGGCGTTCATCGGTCGCACGATCATCCATGCGATGCGGCACCTGCTCACGCTGCCATTTCTCGTGAGCGGTCGGATCGGCACCCGCTATTTCGAGCCGGGAGTCCCGTGGCTCGCGTTCCTCGCGCTCCTGCTGTGGTCGGTTCTCGAGGCGGTCGTGTTCGCGCATCTGCTCTTCCCGCCGATCACGGAGATCTTCACCGATCTCGCCGAGACGCAGGCAGCCGTGCCGTACGTGGGTCCGGGTCTGTTCGTGTTCGTCTTCGCGCTCATCCTCGGCAGCTTCGCCTGCGCGCAGGCGCTGGCCGACGCCGTGCGGAGCCGGCAGCTCAAGTTCCTGGGACAGATGCTCGCCATCGCGCTGTTCGTTGCCTTCTTCGAGACCATGTTCCTCTACCGTGAGCTGGTCCTGGCGCTCATGCCGTGGCTCGCGGAGCGCCCGGCCATCGTGATCGGCGCCGCCGCGGCGGGCTGGATCGGAGTGCGCGCGTCCACGTGGTTCCTGTTCGGCCAGTACGGAACGTCCTCGCTGGTGGCGTTCATCGCCCGCCGTCCTCTCGTGTCGCCGGAGGCGCGCGGCGTGTCAGTGGCCTCGGCGGCGCTCCCGGCGTGGTGGGAAGCGCCCCTGCGGGACGGCAAGAACGAGCTGGAGTGGCTGCACCAGAAGAGCGATCGCCTGCTCGAATATCTCGCGCTGCCCGCGCTGCACGTGATCGCGGCGGCCGTGAACTTCGGCACCGTGCTCATCGCCACGCGCCCGGTCTTCCAGCTGCCCTTCAAGCATCTGGAGGAGATTCCGGAAACGCGCACGATCCTCACGGGGCTGCATCTGCAGCCCCGCAAGCCGTGACGCCTCAGCGCGCCATGAACTCTCGCACGACGTTCAGGAAATCGTGCAGCCGATCATGGTGGAGCCAGTGGCCGGCGCCGTCGATGCCGACCACGCGGGCGTGGCGAAAATGGGCGGCACGGCCATCGGCGGCGGGGTCGCCCGCCCAGCTCTCCTTGCCGTAGAGCAACAGCGTCGGACACGCAATGCGTCCCCACAGTGCCTCGATGTCCCGGCGCGACATGTCGTAAGGCGGAAACGTGCGGACGTAGTTGTCGAACTTCCAGGAATAGGTGCCGTCCTCGTTCTGGTTCGCCCCGTGGACGGTGAGATGTCGCGCCTGCTCGGCCGTGAGGTGCGGGTTCTCCTCCTGCATCCGTCGCACGGCATCCTCGATGCTCGCGTACCGGCGCGGTAGACGTCCAGCCAGCCCGCGGCGCTCGCGGATCCACTCGTCCATGCGCGTGTCGATCGGCTTGGCCACGCGCTCGGCCAGCCGCGCGGGCGACGGGCCGAGGCCCTCGATGGCGACGAGGCGTGCCACGGTGTCCGGATAGATGCCCGCGTAGCGGAGCGCGATGTTGCCGCCGAGCGAGTGGGCGATGATCGTGACCGGCGCCAGCCGCTGCTGGTGAACCAGCTGGGCAAGATCGTAGATGTAGCCCGCCATCTCGTAGCTGCCGTCGGTCGACCACTGGCTGTCGCCATGGCCGCGGAGGTCGGGGGCGATGATGTGCCAGGCCTCGCGGAGCGCCTCCGCCACCCAGTCCCAGTTCCGGCAGTGATCGCGTCCGCCGTGGAGCAGCAGCAGGGGCGGCTTCGTCGCGTTGCCCCAGTCGACGTAGTGCAGCCGCAGCCGCTGCGAGAAGTAGGTGTGTGACGTGGGCCCGGGCGTCCAGTCGGCCATGTCGCGCGATGGTATATTACGCGCCGTGAACAAAACCCACATCGATCTCGCCAAGGACCGAGGCCGTGGCATCGACGCGCTCAAGGGCAGCAACGTCCCCGCTGTCTTCTGCGACGCGGTGAAGGTGCAGCTCGCGGACTGCGTCATGCTGTTCATCTCCGGCAAGCTCGGCGTGAAGCCCGACGGCAGCCTCGGGCGGACGATCCGAGAGCAAACGCAGCAGGTGCTCGAGAACATCCGCGAGCTCCTCCAGCGCGAGGGGGCGACCATGGACGACATCGTCCGCGTGCGCGTCTACGTCACCCAGATCGACGCCGCCTCGCTGCGCGACATCCATGACGTGCGCTCGACGTTCTGGACGGCCGGAAAGTATCCGGCGAGCACGCTCGTGCGCGTGGATCAGCTCGTGCGCGACGGCGCGCTCATCGAGATCGACGCCGACGCGGTGGTGGCTTCCTGACACGCAGGGCGGCGGCGCGCCGTCGCGCGGTGGCCTGAGGCGCGATGGCCCGGGTGCTCGTGACCGGCGCCGCCGGCTTCGTCACTGTCAACGTCGTGCGCGCGCTGGCCGCCCGCGGACACGAGGTGGTGGCCCTCGATCGCCGCCCACCCGATGAGGCGGCGCGGTCGTACGCGGGCCCGAGCGTGCGGTGGTCCGTCGGCGACGTGCGCGATGCCGAGGTGCTCGGTCGTGTCTTCAAGACGAGCGGGGCCGAGATCCTCGTCCACGGCGCCGCGGTGACGGCGACCACGCCGGAGTGGGAGCGCGAGCGGGCGGCCGACGTCCTGGGCGTCAACGTGCTCGGCACCATCAACGCGCTCACGGCCGCTCACGCCGCCGGCGTGCAGCGTGTGATCGTGGTGAGCTCGGCCAGCGCCATCGGACCGCGTGAACCCGGCGAGGCGTTCATCCCCGAGGGGGCGGCGGCCGCGCCGCGCGATCTCTACGGCATCTCCAAGCGCGCGCTCGAGCTGGTGGCCGAGCGCCTGGCCGAGCTCAACGCGCTGGCCGTGGTGGCGGTGCGGCTGTCGCAGCCGTACGGCCCCATGGAACGACCGAGCCCCGATCGGGCCGCGCTCTCGCCGATCGCCGAGTGGATCACCGCCGCGCGGGAAGGTCGATTCCTCACGACACCGAGCCTCGAGCTGACGAAAGACTGGATTTACATCGACGACGTGGCGGAAGCGTTCGCGCGCCTGGTCGAGGCACGCGTGCTGCGCTACACCACGTACAATCTCGGCCTGGGCGAGAGCGTCACCGTCGCTCGGGTCATGGAGAGCATTCGGTTGGCCTGGCCCGCCATCGAGGTGAGCGTGATGCCGGGCTGGCGACCCAATCCCAATCTCGCCGGCGATCGTCTTCGGCCGCCGCTCGCCATGACGCGGCTCGCCGAGGACGTCGGCTTTCGACCCGAGTTCTCGATCGAGCGCGGCATCGCCGCTTACGCCGCCTGGACGCGCGGCTAGAGCGCGAACAGACGACCGAAGCCGCGCACGGCGTGGTCCACTCCGAGCGCGCGCAGCGCCGCCCAGATCGTCGCCTGATTCGACGTCACCACGGGCCTCGCCGTGCGCCGCTCGAGCGCGTCGACCGCCTCGACGGACCGCCACGCGGTGCACGAGCAGAGCAGCGCATCGGCCTCGGGGCGGCACACGCGTGCCGCGAACTCCACGACCGACTCGGGCGGCTGGTCATTGATGCCCTGATTGCCCGCGGCCGCCGCGCGTGGCTCTCCCTCGACGTTGAGCACCTCGAAGCCCTGCGCTTCGAGGTAGGCCCGCAGGCGTTCGTTGTTCCATTCGGGGTACGGGGTGGCGACCGACAGGCGACGGGCGCCGAACGCGCGGAGCGCCTCGACCACCGACGGGGTGGTGGCGACGGCCGGAACACCGGCCGCGCGGGTGATGAGGGCCAGCATCTCGCGATCCCAGCCGGGCCCGCGATAAAACGATCCCGTGGTGCAGCCGTAGGCGATGACGTCGACCTTCCCGGTGGCGAGATAGCGCGCGCCGGTCTCGATCTCGTCGTTCATCCGTTCGTACGCGCCGTCGCCGGTGGCGTCGTTCGTCATCCACAGCCGCTGTCCATGCACGGTCACGTCGCGCGGGACAACCATGTTGAAATCCGCCTCGCACGTCGTGTTCGTGGAGGGCACCATCACGCCGATCCGCCGCCGCACGCTGGCCGTCATGCGCGGGATTATACGACCGTGCCGACCGTATAGTAGAGCGCCGGCCATGATCCGTGACGCCCGTGAATCCGATCTGGAGTCGATCGTCCGCATCTACAACGCGGCGATCCCCAGCCGCCTGGCCACCGCCGACACCGAGCCGATCTCCGTCGAATCGCGGCGCCCATGGCTGCGGGAGCACGACAGCCGGCGACATCCCCTGTGGGTGGCGGAGCGCGACGGGCGGGTCGCCGGGTGGCTCAGCGTGAGCGCCTTCTATGGCCGCGCGGCGTATGCGGCGACGGCCGAGCTCAGCGTCTACGTCGATCCCGCGCGGCAAGGCGCCGGCGTCGCCTCCGGGCTCGTGCAGCGCGCGCTCGACCACGCGGCCGCGCTGTCGCTCCGCACCTATCTCGGCTTCATCTTTGCCCACAACGCGCGCAGCCTCGCGCTGTTCCGGAAGTTCGGCTTCGCAGCGTGGGCGCACCTGCCGCGCGTGGCGGTCCTGGACGGCGTCGAGCGGGACCTGATGATTCTCGGCAAGCGGGTCGGCTGACGCCGTTGACTCGCCGTCGCGCGCGCCGGAGAATCCGCGCTGGAGGTGATCATGGCCAACGTGCTTCTCGCCCGCTGTGCGCTGCCGACGGGGCCCGCGTGGGGCGTGCTCGTCGACGATCGCATCGAGATCGTGGCCGCCGACGCCGGCACGAACGGCGGCTTCCTGGCCTCGCTGCTGCAGCTGCCGCATCCGGCGCGCGCGTTGCTGGAGCGCCGCGCGGGCGCGCCGACGCTGAAGGCCGCGGCGGTCATGGCGGCGCCCGCGGGCGCGGCGGCGCCACATCTTCTGGCGCCGCTCGACCTGCAGGAGGTGTGGGCGGCCGGCGTCACCTACGAGCGGAGTCGGGTGGCTCGCATGGAGGAGACGGCGGGCGCGGAGACGTTCTACGACAAGGTCTACTCCGCCAAGCGGCCGGAGCTCTTCTACAAGGGCGCAGCGTCGCGGGTGACCGGTCACAACGGTCCGATCCGAATCCGCCGTGACGCATCGTGGAACGTGCCGGAGCCCGAGATCGCCGTGCTCGTCGCCGCTCACGGCGGCATCGCCGGCTACACGGTGGGCAACGACGTGAGCTCGCGCGACATCGAGGGCGAGAATCCACTGTATCTGCCGCAGGCGAAGATCTATCGACAGTCGTGCGCGCTGGGGCCGGTCGTCTGGCTCACCGATGAGCCCGCGCCGGCGTTCGACATCGCCATCACGATCCAGCGCCGCGGCCGCGTGGTGTACGAGGGGAAGATTTCGACGTCGGCCATGCGGCGCTCGTTCGTTGACCTGGCCGACTGGCTGTTCCGCGACAACGTGTTTCCGGCCGGCGCGTATCTGCTGACCGGCACCGGCCTCGTGCCGGAGGCCGGCTTCTCGCTGGCGCCCGAGGATCGCGTGATGATCGCCGTGCCGCACATCGGCACGCTCTCGAATCACGTCGTGCAGGACGGCTGATGGCCAACGCGCATGGCCATCTGCCGAAGGCCGACCCGGCCGCGCTCACGCCGGAGCTTCGTCGCCGGCTCGACGTCTGGTTCGAGAAAGCCTATCGCGACGACAACTTGTTTCTCACGCTGGCACGCGAGCCGGCCGTGCTCGAATGCTTCCTCGCGTGGGTCTCGCTGAGCTATACCGACCGATCGCGGCTCGACCCGAAGCTCGTCGAGCTCTGTCGCATCCGTCTGGCCACGCGCAATGCGTGCGTGCATTGAAGCCTCGCACGCAGCGCATCGTTGATGCGCAACGGGCTCACGGATGCGGAGGTGGAAGCGGCGCTTGGCGATCTGGAAGCGCCGGCGCTGCCGCCGGCCACGCGCGTGGCGCTGCGCCTGGCCGATCGCCTCACCGAGCCGCGGCCGCGCGTGGACGGGGCGTTCTACGCGGAGCTACGCCGCCACTTCGACGAGGGGCAGATCCTCGCTCTCGGCGCGGCGCTGTCGGTGGCCTCGGGCTGGCAACGCTTCATCGAGGCATTCGGGATTCGGCCCGACGGCTGGACCGAAGCCGGGTCTAGGGCCGCGAGCGCCGGCGGCGCTGCCAGCGATAGAACCGATACAGGGCCGTCCTCCCCAGCGGGGAATCGACCGACATCACCGCACAGCCGGTGACCATGAGGGTCGCCGCCACGATTCCGGGCCACAGCATGCCGAGCCTCCTCCTGCGGGTTAGACACGAGTAGGGCAACCGGAGTGCCACGCCTCACGCGTTTCAACCTCGCGGCTGCGGAAGCGTTGAAAGAACTGGTCTCCGGCTCGGTGGGGAGGAGAAATGCCCGGCCAGGGAGTATCGCCCCGCCTGTGCACAGCTGGCTCGCGCTCCTCGTCGCGCTGCTTGCCGGGGCGTGCGCGACGAGCACGGCGCGAGCGCCGACCCGCGGCGACGTCATCCGCCAGATCCTACCCACCACCGTTCAGCTGCGCTGCGAGCGCGACAACGGCGGCCGCCGTGCCGCCTCCGGCGTCCTGCTCGCGCGCGATGCCGCCACGCGGCGCGCGTGGATCGTCACCACGCGACATTTCCTCGAGCCGCTCGGCCCGCAAACGATCTCGGTCGTTGCCGGCGCGAAGACGCGTGCCGCGGCCAAGCTCCTCACGGTGAGCGAGCGATCGGATCTGGCGCTGCTCGAAGTCACCGACGCCGGCTCCGTGCCAGCGCGATTGAAGGACACGGTCCAGATCGGCGACGAGGTCTGGGTGGTGGCCTTTCCATGGGGACGCCGGATGACGCTGTCGAGCGGCGTGGTGAGCCAGGTGGTCGCGGACGGCGGCGGCGGTGACTACGAAGGCGCGGCACGGATGGTCGACGTGTCGGTCAGCTACGGCGCCAGCGGTGGCGGCGTCTTCGACGCGCAGACGGGTGCGCTCGTCGGTCTCATCGAGAGCTATCGCACGGCGCGTGTGAGCGTGCAGAGCAACCCGGAGCGCGTGATCGAGGTGCCTGTGCCCGGGGAGACGACGCTGATCTCGGCGGCAGCGATTCGCGGCTTCATTGCGGAAGCGGGTCTGGAGCGTTTCCTCTTGCGATGACCCGGACATGTCCGGAGCGCTCCGGACATGCCCGGGACGATGCGACGGTCGCGCTACTCCTGGACCTCGACGCTGGTCGCCATGTTCTTGCCGTCCTTTTCCTCGTAGGAGGCCTTGACGTCCGCGCCCTCCTTCAGCTTGTCGATGGCGACGCTGTCACCGATCCACACCTTGGTGCCATCCTCGAGCGTGAAGCTCTTCTCGCTGGTGTCGACGCTCTTGATCTTGCCTTCCACATCGGCGGCGAACGCCGCTCCCGACACCGCGACGGTCAGCGCGACTGCGCCCACGAACGCCTTCAGCATGACTCCCTCCTTTGGTGAACGACGGTGATGCTCGACGGCGTTGCTTCGTACCGCCGTCCACCGTAACCGAAGGCGGGGGCGCGTCTCAATCCCGGAAACAGTTTTCTCACACGATGGCGGTCCGACCATCGCGCCACGGCTCAGTGCGCGTGCACCTCGCCGGTGGTGATGTCGAGCTGATCGCGCTTCGGTCCGAGAGTCCGCATCGCCTCGAAGCCGCCGTCGGCGAAGAGATCGCAATAGAGCTCGACGCGATTGCCGTCCGGATCGTGGAAGTAAATGCTGCGCGTGACGTTGTGGGCGATCGTCGACTCGACGGCGACGCCGAGCGCCGAGAGCTCGCGATAGGCGGCCTGCAGCTCCTCGAAGGAGCCGAGCTGCCACGCGGTGTGGTGAAGCCCGGGCGCCGTGGCCACGGTGGCCTCGGCGCTTGCGAGCTGGAACAGCGCGAGATCGTGGTGCTGCGTGCCAAAGCTCAAGAACACCGCGCCGTGATCGTAATCCTCGTGCGCGACGCGCAGACCGAGCGCGCGCTCGTAGAACTCCTTCGACTTGCGGGCGTCACGAACCTTGAGCACCACGTGACCGAGCTTTCGCGCCTGGATCATCGCTCGCTCCCATCCTGTCCGATCACGCCGTCACGCCGCAGCTGTTCGATCTCCGCCGGCGTGTAGCCAGCCTCCGTCAGGACCTCCTCCGTGTGCTCGCCAAGCGTCGCCGGCTCACGGTCGATGCCGGGGCTGCCGTGCGCGAGCCGGAAGCCCGCGCCGACGAGCCGCATGGGCCCGTACCGCGTGGCCACCGTCTGCAGCACGTCGCGCGAGTCGAGCTGGGGGTGACGCGTGATCTCCTCGATCTTCCACACCACGGAGCACGGGACGTCGGCGGCGGTGAGACGCGCCTCCCAGCTCTTCGGCTCGTCGCTGGCCAACGCCGTCTCGATCACCTCGCGCAGCGCCTGCTCGTGCTCGGTGCGCGCGCGCCAGTCCCGGAAGCGCGGGTCGTCGAGCGCATCCGCGCGTCCGATCGTGCGCATCAGACTCGCAAACTGCTTCTCGGTCAGCACGGCGAGCACGATGTAGCCGCTGCCGGCACGGAAGCGGTGCGCGGTCGGCTTGCGGCTCACCGAGCCATTGCCGATCTGCTTCTGCTCGATTCCGGCCACCGTGTACTCGGTCACCGGGCCCGGAATGAAGGCGAGCGCGGCGTCGAGCATGGCCACGTCGACGAACTGACCACGGCCCGTGTGCGTCCGCTGATAGAGCGCGCTCGCCACCGCGAGCGCGGCCGTCATGCCGCCGATCGTGTCGCAGATCGCGAAGCCGGCGCGCATCGGGCCACCAGCGGGATCGCCGGTGATCGACATGATTCCGGACATTGCCTGCAGCTTGCCGTCGAAGGCGGCCGTCGTGCGCTCGGGACCCGTGTGTCCGAACCCCGACACGGCGCAGTAGATCAGCCGCGGGTTGATGGCGGCCAGCGTCTCGTAGCCGAGGCCGAGCCGATCCATGACGCCGGGCCGGAAGTTCTCCCAGACGACGTCGGCGCCCTCGACGAGGCGCTTCACGAGGGTCACCGCGGCCGGCTTGCGCAGGTCGAGCGTCACGCTGCGCTTGTTCGCGTTCACGGCGAGGAAGGACGACGCCATCTTTCGATCCGCCCATTCCTTGCTGATCAGCAGATGACGCGACTCGTCGCCGTCGTGCGATTCGAGCTTGATGACGTCGGCACCGAGCAGCGCCAGCTGGTAGGTGCCATAGGGCCCGGCCAGATACCGGGTGAAGTCGAGGATGCGAACTCCCGCGAACGGCTTCGTCATCTCCGTCGCGGATGGTACCACCACCCGCGACGGAGATCCTCGCGGGGAGCTAGGCCGTCGCCGCCTTCGGAGACGTCATGGGCGCCACGCGGGCGGGCGGCTTGCTGCGACTGCGACGATGTGTCCAGTTCTCGCACCGGAGCGCGTGTGCGATGACCACCGAGGTGAGGTCGCTCGCGCAGCGCGGGCACGTCAGCGCCGTATCGGTGCGGGTCAGCCAGCCGAGGCGGTACGTCTCCTGGCACCGCTCGCATGGGACGGCGTGCTGGCTGCAGTAGAGGAACGAAATCGCCCGTGCGTCGGGGTCCAGCACATCGATCTGTCCGGCGTCGGCGTGCACGACGAACCATTTGCCGGCGGCCAGGGCGGCGTCGCCCTCGGGCCGCGCGCGGCGCTCGTGACGATGCGCCTCGCGCTCGGCGCCGTGCTCGCGCGTCCGGCGATCGACCATGATCCGGACGCCGGTGTCGTCGAGCGTCTGCCGAAGATGGCGGCACGCCTCCGATTCGGCGTGAGGAACGATCACCAGGAGCGACGGCGTCTGCTGTTCACTCTGCATGCGTGGCACCTCCATCTGGTGTAGCAGCTTAAAGGTGCCGCCGGAGATTCACGGAGTATTTCAGTGCGACGCGCGCGGCGACCGACGGCTGGGCGACGCGTGCGCCGCGTGCCAATCACGCACACGTGTTGCATCGCGGGTTTGGACGGGGGTGTGAAAAATCTTAACGTGGCGGGTGTGCCGCTCCGGCACCCGACTCGCGCTTGGCCCGGGCGATCGCCTTGATCTCGTCGAACTCCCGGCGCCGCTCGGCAATCTGCTCCGGCGTCATCCGATCGAGGTTCGAGAAGTCGAGCTTCCACGCCGCGTCAGTGCTCCACCGCAGCGGAGACTGCACGGTGGTGCGCGCCGCCGGTGCCGTCTCGAGCACGCGCAGCGCGAGCTCGAGCGTCATCGCCTGCGACTCGGGATCGAACGGGCGCCCGGCCGAGTTGCCGAGCGGGAAATCGCTGAACAGAAACCGCGGAACCCCGCAGTACTCCACGATGTCCTTCGCGCAGCCCATGATCACGGTCGCCATCCCGTTCGCCTCCAGGTGGCGTGCGACCAGACTCACGGTCTGGTGACACACGGGTCAGGTGGGAACGAGCAGCGCCGCCTCCGCGCCGTCTTCGCGGCACCGCCGCAGCAGTTCGGGCGCGTCCGTCTCCATCGTCACGCGATGGCTGCGATTCGTCGGCGCCCCGTGAAACCGCGGTGTGAGCGCGCCGACGCGCCCGCGCTTCACCAGCGTCTGCAGCGCCGCGAGCGGGAACCACGTCCGCGCGTCCTCGGCCGTCGTGTGGACGCGATCGTACCCGACGTGCGAGATGCGCAGATCCGGGACCGTGTCCGTCGAGTCCGAGTACACCTGATAGAACTTGGCGGCGGCGTTGTAGCGCGCGCCGGGGCCCTGGTCGCCGACGCCGGGCTGGAACGGCGCGGCCGTGGTGATCAGTGCGAGCCGCACATCGGCCAGCGACTTCGCGAGCGGCGTGAACGGCACGTCCGCGAAGTGCGCCCACCGATAGGGAGGGAAGCCGAGACGCTGATAGTAGTCCCGCGTACGCTGCATGTACGGGATCGGAACATCGTGCTCGGCCGCGAACTCCATCCGCGCGTCCTCCTGGCCGCGATGGTACACCCGCCGTCCGATCGTGTCCGTCGGCTATGATGCGCTCACGGACCGCCATGACGGTTTACGTCCTGCGCCTGAGCCGCGATCACTTCGAGCCTGCCGCGCGTGCCGCGCTGCCGGCCGCCGCGCGCGTGCTCTATCTGCTCGACGGCGCGCTCACCGTGGACGGCCGCGACGTCGCCGTCGATGCCGCGTGGCATGGCCGCGGACCCTGCGCACTCCACGCCGGACCCGGCGGCGCCACCGTGCTTCGCTACGAGCTCGTGCACAAGGACGTGCGCACGCCCGGCAAGCCCCTGCTCGCTCACGACATCGTCCTCGATCCGACCGGCGCCTACCTGATGCGCTGCGACCGCGTCGATTTCGACCTCGGCGCCGAAGCCCTCCCACACCGCCACCAGGGTGGCGGGATCCGCTGCCTGGTGCAGGGCACGCTCGAGCTGCGCGTCGAAGGCGAGCCGGACCGCGTGATCCGAACGGGCGAGGCGTGGTTCGAGAGCGGGCGAGAGGCCGTCTACGCGCGCGCCTCGGCGACGGCGCCCACGAGCTTCATCCGGTGCTCCATCCTGCCGCGTGAGCTGCGCGGGCGGAGCTCGATCATGTACGTCGATCCCGACGACGCCGCCAGCAAGCCGCGGCGCTACACCGTCTACGTCGACGAGCCCATCGAGCTGCCCGACGGCTGACCGGGCGCACGGCTGACCGGGCGCATTGACCGTGCCCGGGCCAGCGACTACGCTCGCGCGATGAGGTCTCCGCGTCGCGGCCCCTGGCCCGTGCGTATCGTGCGGGCGCGGCCGCGCTTGTTCTGGGCGGCCGTCGTTGGCGCCGCCGTGACCGTCGGCCTCTTGCCCACCGGCTGGGACGGCGCCACGCGCCTCCTGAGCGCCTGGGACGTCGGCGTCATCCTCTACCTCGGCCTCGTCGCGCACATGATGTGGCGCTCGGGTGTCGCGGAGATGCGAGAGCGCGCCGTGCGGGAAGACGAGGGACAACTGGCGATTCTCGTGCTGACGGCGTCGGCGGGTCTCGCGAGCATGGCCGCGATATTCGCCGACCTCGGCCCGAGCGCGAGTGGTGGGCGATCCGCGGTGCGGGTCGCGCACGCCGTCCTCACCATCCTTCTGTCGTGGGCGTTCATCCACACGATCTTCGCGCTGCACTACGCGCACGAGTTCTACGACCTCACCGCCGGCGGACTGGCGTTTCCACAAGGCGACGGTGAGCCGGATTACTGGGACTTCGTCTACTTCTCCTTCGTGATCGGCATGACATCGCAGGTCTCGGACGTCGCCGTCACCAGCCAGGAGCTCCGGCGCATCGTCACCGCGCACGGCGTGCTGTCGTTCGTCTTCAACGCGGCGCTGCTCGCTCTCACCGTCAATCTGGCCGCCGGCGCGCTCTAGAGCGAGATCAGCCCTTGCCGCACGCCGAGCGTCACCGCCTCCGTGCGCGTGCGCGCGCCGAGCTTCAGGAAAATGGCGGCGACGTGAAACTTGACCGTGTTGCGCGCGATCTTGAGCCGCGCGGCGATGGCGCGATTGCTCATTCCCTCCGCCAGCATCTCGAGCACCTCGACCTCGCGTGACGTGAGCGCGCCCGCCACCGGCGCGCGTGCGACAGTCGACGCCCCGCGATTCACGGCGTCTGGATCCAGCACGAGCAGCCCGGCGCCAACGGCCGCCACGGCCGCCCGCAGCTCGGCGGCGCCGACGTCCGCACCGAGCACAGCCCGGACGCCGCTACCACGCGCGCGCGGCGTCCAGGCGTCCTGAGGCCGCGTGGCGAGGACGATGATCGCCGGCCGCCGCGGGCGCTTGTGAAGCCGCTCGAGCGCGCGCGCCGCGGCTTCGGCGGGCAAGGCCAGGATGACGACGGCGTCGCCCGGTTCCCCGTCGAGCGCGCTCGCGTCGCGCACGACGACCCGCAGGGTGGGATCGCCGCGCAGCATCGTCTCGAGCCGCGCGGCGACCGTGCCGCCGGCGACGATGACGACGGTCATCCCGCCGCCACGCCCGCCGCCCGCACGAACGCGATCACGCGGGCGCTGGGCACCGCGAGCGCGAGGCCGCCGACGACCATCGCGTTGAGGCCGACCACGGCGCCGGCGACGTCGGCCAGCGGGCCGCCGGAGTTGCCAGGCGCGAGCCGCACATCGGCGGTGATCCATGGCGGCCCACCCGGTACGAGCGGGCCGACGGCATGCACGATGCCTTTGGTCAACGCGCCTCTCACACCGAGTGGATGCCCGACGGCGACGACGACCGAGCCAACGCGCACCGGCGCCGTATCCGCGAGGACGGCGACGGGGACGCCGCTGCCGGGAATCGAGAGCAGCGCGAGATCGGCATCGCGATCGCGCGCGCGCAGCTCGGCCTCGAGCCGCACGCCATCGGCGAGCCGGACGCTCACCCGACGCTGGTGGATGACGTGGGCGTTCGTCACCACCGATCCCCGTGGCCACAAGACGCCGGCGCCGAGTGTGCCGCCCTCGCCGCTGATCTCCACGGTCACCCGCCGCAGCGTCTCCGCGAGAGCGGCGAAGTCGACCATCGTCGTCGCCATCAGCGTCGCGCGCGCTCGCCCACGGTGACGCGCACGTCGCGCGGCTCGCCGCCGCGGATGATCGACACCACGAGCGTCTCGCCGACCTGCTCCGGTCGCAGCACCGCGCGCAGATCGGTCGGCTCGCCGATGCGCCTGCCCCCGAGCGCGACGATGACGTCACCGATGACGATCCCGCCACGCGCGGCCGGGCTGTCCGCCTGGACGTCGACCACGATCACGCCCGTTCGCTGATCGGTGCCGAGCCGCTGCCGGAGCGTATCGTTCAGCTGCACTTGCTGGGTCCCCACGCCGAAGTATGCCCGCGGCAGACGGCCGCGGCGCAGGAGCTCATCGGCGAGGCGATCGACGGTGGCCGCCGGAATCGCCAGCTGCAGATGGCGCTCCGAGCCGGACGTCGTCACACCGACCACGCGTCCCTTGACGTCGACGAGGGGCCCGCCGGAGAAGCCGGGATAGAGCGTGAGATCGAGGCTCAACAGCTCGCGCCGGCCGTGCCCGATGGCGCTGATCACGCCCCAGCTCGCGCGGGGGCCGCGGCCGACCGCGAGGACGATGTGCCCGACGCGTGGCGCCTCCGTCGCTACGTCGGCCACGGCCAGCCCGGCCGCGTCGATCTTCAAGATCGCGAGGTCGATCGCGGGATCACGCCCGGCGACGGTCGCCGCCAGCGTCCGACCGTCGGGCGTCGTCACCGTGACGTCCTCGTCGACCTCGACCGTGTGATCCGCGGTGACCACGAGCCCGGCGCGCCAGTGCACGCCCGTCGATCCCAAGCGGCGTCGTCCGTTCACGCCGACGACAGAGCGGCCGGCGTGCTCGACGGCGCCGGCGAGCTCGTTGGACAGAGTCAGCAGCGCATCCATCAGGGCCTCCTTCGCGACGTCGACGTCGCTGGGCCCAGCATGCGCGCCGACGTCGCCGTGTGGAATCGCCCGAATGGACGGGGAGACCAGGCGGCCGGCGCGGATGAGCCCGGAGCTGCCCACTCCGCACGCGCCGGACGGCGACGAGACACGTAGAATGGCGGGAGATGTGGCGGCCCGCCCTGGAGCTCCGGAAGGTCAGCAAGTCGTATCGTGAAGGCGATGCCGAGCGCGTCGTGCTGCACGACGTGTCGGTCACGCTCGCCAGCGGTGAGATCGCCGTCATCGTCGGCCGCAGCGGCTCGGGGAAATCGACGCTGCTGAACGTCATCGCGGGCATCGATCGCCCGACCACGGGGACGGTGGTCGTCGACGGCACCGATCTGACCGCCCTCGGCGAGCACGCGCGCACGCGCTTTCGCCGCCGCCACATCGGCTTCGTCTTCCAGTTCTTCAACCTGATTCCGCTCCTGACCGTCGAGGAGAACCTGCTGCTGCCGCTCGAGCTGAATGGTCGCGCTGACGTGAAGGGACTGGCGCGCGCGCGCGAGCTGCTCGAGCGCGTGGGCCTCGGTGGTCGGGGTGCGAGCTATCCCGAGCGGCTCTCCGGTGGCGAGCAGCAGCGCGTTGCCATCGCGCGCGCGCTCATTCACGATCCGGCGCTCATCCTCGCCGACGAGCCGACGGGCAATCTCGACGCGGAGACGGCCGCCGGCGTCCTCGACCTGCTCGACGGTCTCGCGCGTGAGGGCGGTCGCACCGTGCTGATGGTCACGCACAGCCGCGAGGTGGTCGGCGTGGCCGACCGCATCTTCAGCATCCAGCGCGGCGCATTGATGGAGCAGCCCGCGTGCTGAACGGACAGCTCGCGCGCCTCGCCGTGCGGCAGCTGCGCACGCACCCGTGGCAGCTCGGTCTCGCCATCCTCGGCATCGCGCTCGGCGTGGCCGTCGCCGTCTCCATCGATCTCGCCAACGCCAGCGCGCTCCGCGCGTTCGGGCTGTCCACCGAGGCCGTCAGCGGTCGCGCGACGCATCAGATCCTCGGCGGACCGTCCGGCGTGCCGGACGCGCTCTATCGACGCGTGCGCATCGAGCTCGGCGTGCGACGGGCGGCGCCGGTCGTCGAGGGTGATGTGTCGGTCGCGGATGGGCACGGTCGCACGCTCCACGTGCTCGGGATCGATCCGTTCGTCGACGCCGACTTCCGTCCGTACCTCGCCGGCAGCGAGCGCGGGGCCGCGCGTGGTCGCGAGTCGCTTGCCCGCGCCGAGGATCTCGTCGGCCGCGCCGGCACCGCGCTGCTGCCGGCGTCGACGGCGCATGAGCTCGGCGTGACCCTCGGCGGCACCCTCGTCGTCGAGGCCGCCGGTCATCGGCGCACGCTCACCGTCGTCGGCATGCTGAGCCCCGCGGATCCCGCCAGCGGTCGCGCGCTGGAGAGCCTGCTCGTCACCGACGTCGCCACCGCACAAGAGACGCTCGGCGCCGTCGGCCGCTTGACCCGCATCGACTTGATCGTCGACGACCCGGCCGTCCTGCCGCGCATCACGGCGGCGCTGCCGCCCGACGCCGACCTCGTCAGCGCCGGCGCGCGGGCGGGCGCCACCGCGCGGATGATCCTTGCGTTCCAGTGGAACCTCGCCGCGCTCTCACTGCTCGCGCTCGTGGTCGGCATGTTCCTGATCTACCAGACGATGACCTTCTCGGTCGTCCAGCGTCGTCCGCTCATCGGCTCGCTGCGCGCGCTCGGCGTGACACGCGCGGAGATCTTCGCGGTGGTCATGACGGAGGCGCTGGTGATCGGCCTCGTCGGCACGGTGGCCGGTCTTGCGCTCGGCTTCGGCATGGCCCAAGGGCTGTTGCGGCTGGTGACGCGCACGATCAACGATCTCTACTTCGTGCTGTCCGTGCGCGAGGTCGCGCTCGATCCGGTGACGCTCGGCAAGAGCGTGCTGCTCGGGCTCGGCGCCACCGCGCTGGCCGCGCTCCCGCCCGCGCTCGAGGCGACCACGGCGCCGCCGCGCCTGGTGATGACACGCGCCGCGCACGAGCAGCACGCGCGCCGTGGCGCCCGCCGAGCCGGCTGGCTCGGTCTCGCCGTCATCGCGGCCGGCGCTGGCGTGCTGGCGGCGCCGGGCGGCATCGCGCTCGGCTTTGGCGGACTCTTCGTGGTGATGGTCGGTGCCGCCCTCGTCACGCCGGCGGCCGCGCTGCTGCTGCTCAGGCCCATCCACCGCGTCGCCGCCAGCGTCTTCGGCCTGCTCGGCCGCCTCGCCACGCGCAGTATCGCGGCCGCGCTCTCGCGCACGTCGGTGGCCATGGCCGCGCTCATGATCGCCGTCGCCTCTGCCATCGGCGTCGGCGTCATGATCGCCAGCTTTCGCGATGCCGTGACGCGCTGGCTCGAGGGCACGCTGCGCGCCGATGTCTACATCTCGGCGCCGAGCCTCGTCGGCAGCCGCCCCGACGCCACGCTGGATCCGCAATTCGTCGCGCGGCTGGCCGCCACGCCCGGCGTCGCCCATGCCAGCACGTCACGCGGCGTGCTCGTGCAGAGCGGGCGCGGCCCCGTGCAGGTGGTGGCGCTCGACGTCGATCCAAGCCGGCCGCCGCGCTGGCGATTTCGCTCCGGCAACGACGCCGGCGTGTGGACGGGGGAGGCGGTCATCGTCTCCGAGCCCTACGCCAATCGCCACGACACGCGCGTGGGCAGCGCCGTCCGGCTGCGCACGGATCGCGGCGAGCAGAACTTCCGCGTGGCCGGCGTGTTCTACGACTACGGCTCGAGCGCGGGCGTGGTCGTGATGAGTCGGGGTGCGTACGAGGCGGCCTGGGACGATCGCCGTATCTCGAGCCTGGCGCTCGAAGCGGCACCCGGTGTCGACGTCACCGCGCTGATCGCCGCCGTGCGCGAGCGGGCCGCCGGCGGTCCGTCCCTCGTCATCCGCTCCAACCGCGCGCTGCGCGAGACGTCACTCGAGATTTTCGATCGGACGTTCGCCATCACCGGCGTGCTCCGGACGCTGAGCGTGGCGGTGGCCTTCGTCGGAATGCTGGCCGCGCTGATGGCGCTGCAGCTCGAGCGCACGCGCGAGATCGGCGTCTTGAGAGCGCTGGGCCTGACGCCACGCCAGGTGTGGGCCCTCGTCACCGCGCAGACGGGGCTGATCGGCCTCCTGGCCGGCGTGCTGGCGGTCCCGTGCGGCCTCACGCTGGCGGCGGTGCTCGTCTTCGTGATCAACCGGCGCTCGTTCGGCTGGACGATGTCGATCGATCCGTCCCCGGCGATTCTGCTACAAGGCGTGGCGCTGTCCGTGCTCGCCGCGCTCCTGGCCGGTCTCTATCCGGCGTGGCGCATGGCGACGCGGTCGCCGGCGGAGGCGCTGCGCGATGAGTAGGCTGGCACTCGGCGTGCTCCTGCTCGTCCTCGCGGCGTCGGCGGTCGTCGCGCTGTGGCCGGCGTCGCGCACGCCGATCCGCGCCAGCGTGAGCGTGCGCGAGGCGCTCGGCGACGAGCGCGCCGGCTTTGCGCGCGCCGAAGCGCCGAGGCCATTCTCGTTTCCACAGGACCATGGGCCGCATCCCGATTTCCGCACGGAGTGGTGGTACTACACCGGCAATCTGAAGACCGCGGCCGGTCGTCACGTCGGCTTTCAGCTGACGTTCTTCCGCGTGGCGCTGACACCGGCGCGCGAGACGCGGGCCTCGGAGTGGGCCACGCGCCAGCTGTACTTCGCCCACTTCGCGATCACCGACACGGAGGGGCGGCGGTTTCACGCCGCCCGCCGCGTCAGCCGCGGTGCGCTCGGTCTCGCGGGCGCCGAGTCCGCGCCGTTCCGCGTGTGGGTGGAGCGCTGGTCGGCGGACGGCGCCGGCGCCTCTCCGCGCCTGCACGCCAGCGACGGCGACGTCGCCCTCGACCTCGAGCTCTCCGCGACGAAGCCGGTGGTCTTGCAGGGTGATCGCGGATTGAGTCGCAAGGGGATCGAGCCCGGCAACGCGTCCTTCTACTACTCGTTCACTCGCATGCCGGCCGTCGGCACCGTGCGGCTTGCCGGCGAGACGCTCGCCGTCACCGGTGAGGCGTGGATGGATCGCGAGTGGAGCACGAGCGGTCTCGGTGCCGAGCTGCAGGGCTGGGATTGGTTCGCCATCCAGCTCAACGACGGCCGCGAGCTGATGATGTATCTGCTGCGCCGGCGCGACGGTGGCATCGATCCCCTCAGCGCCGGCAGCCTCGTGGCCGCCGACGGCAGCGTGCGACGGCTCGGCGCCACCGATGTGCAGATCGAGACGCTCGCGTCGTGGACCAGCCCCAGGACCCGCGTGCGCTATCCCTCGCGCTGGCAGCTCAGCGTGCCGGCCGCGGAGCTGCGACTCAGCATCGAGCCGCGCCTGGCCGATCAGGAGCTCGACGTCGGCACGCGCTACTGGGAAGGCGCGGTGAGCGTCGCCGGCGCGGCCGGCGGCGGGCCGATCGCCGGCCAGGGTTACGTCGAGCTCGTCGGTTACGGTGAGTGAGGCGTCGCCGCTCCATGACGACGTGACGCGGCGGTGGCAGGACGGCACGAGGGAACGTTCCGCGCGCGGACAGAAATTCGTCAGGAGAAAAATTTCCTCTCCGTTCGCTCCGTGCCAGTCGCGTTGACGCGCTGACGGCGAATGTCACGACCATCCGCCGATGACGCGTCATCACGCGTGGTTTCCGAGCGAGCAGCCGTGGCACATCGCTTGCGTTTCATCACCCATGATTGTGAGTGGGCGATTACTTTCCGCGCGCGTGATCCGCGCCGACCGTCTCGCTGGACCATTCGTCACAGCCTCGGCCATTCTGTGCATGACGGCGCTGACCGACGTCGACTTCGTCGCACAACCGATCTATCTCGCGTGCGTCGTCTATGCCGTCTTCCGCGGAGGAATCGGCTCTGGGCTGGCGAGCAGCGCCCTCGTCGTCGGAGATGCGCTGCTACGTGCCGTCGCCGTGCCGCTCGGGCTGGACGCGCCGCTCCGCGACGTCAAGGTCGTGGCCCTCGCCTGTCTCCTCGTCGTCCTGGTGACCGGCCATTTGAAGCGACGAGCCGACCGCGCCTGCGAGCTGTCGAGGGCGAACGAGCAGCTGGCCGGGCAGCTCGTCGAGCGTGCGCGCACGCACCAGGCGGCCACGACGCTGGCGGCGATGAGCCGGGAGATCGCCGAGCCGTTCGAGCTGCATCGTGTCCACCAGCGGATCGTGTCGACGATCCTCGACCTCGTCGATGCGGGCCACGCGATGCTGTACTGGCTCGACACGACGTCGCAGGAGCTCGTCTGCGTCGCGACGGCCGGGAGCGTGGACGAGAGGCGCTGGCTCGGTCACCGGATGCCCGTCGATCCCCAGCTGCTGGCGGTCCCGCAGACCGGACAGACGCACGCCCGGTCGGAGTCGATGCTGGCGATGCCGCTGCGCGTCCGCGGCAAGATCGTCGGCGCGCTGACATTCGACATGGCGCCGGCCAGGGCCATCGCCGAGACCGACGTCCAGGTGCTGTCGGTCTTCGCCGGACATGCCGCGCTCGCCCTCGAGAACGCGCAGCTCTACGAGGAGCTGCGCCTGACGCTCGCGAAGCTGAGCGAATCCCAGACCCGGATCGTGGACGACGCCCGGTTGCGCGCCACCGAGGAGATGGCCGCCGGCGTGGCGCACCACGTGAACAACCGGCTCATGGTGATCCTCACCGGCATCCAGCTGCTCATGCCCAAGCTCACCGGCGAGGAGCACCGTCGGTCGCTGGAGATCGTCGAGCGCGCCGCGCTGAACACCGCATGGCTGATCGAGCGGCTCCGGCGGTTCACGCTCGGCCGCGCGACGGAGGCGGCGGAGTCTGCCGATCTGAATCTCGCCGTGCGTCGCGCACTCGAGATCTGTCGGCCCGACATCGCGGACGCGGAAACGCGCGACGCCACCGTCGACATCGCGCTCGACCTCGGGTCGATTCCGAGGGTCGTCGCCGACGAGCCGTTGCTCGAGGAGGCGCTGGCGCATGTGCTGCGCAACGCGATCGAGGCGGTCGCCGACCGCGGCACCGTCACCATCACGACGTGGGCATCGGGAAACGCCGTCATCTGCGAGATCGCGGATACCGGCGCCGGGATGCCGGGCGACGTCGCCCGTCGCGCGACGGAGCCCTTCTTCACGACCAAAGGTCCCTTGCGCGTCGGCCTCGGGCTCAGCTCGGCGCTTGGCATCATGCGCCAGATGGGAGCGCAGCTGGAGATAGAAAGCACCGTCGCGGTCGGGACTCGCGTGGCCATCCGGCTGAAGCCCGACGCCTCGTAGGGGTCAGGGCCTGGGCAAAGCCACGCGCGGCGCGCCCGGCACGATGGCGAGATGCACCGGATTCACGCCCGGCAGGTGGCCGGCCAGCGCGTGGATCGCGTCCTCCGCCTGCTCGAGAGGCAGTGAGTACGTGTGCAGCTTGGCAAACGGGTAGCGGCCGGACTCGATCAGCTCGATCGCGCGGAACGTCTCGTCCACCGGCATGCTCAGCACGCCCCGGATCGTGAGCTCCTTGTAGATCACCTCGTCGACGGGGAACTCGCGCGCCGGGCGCAGTCCCTTGAGGCCGGCGACGACGATGCGACCCTTGCGCACGGCGATGCCGATCGCGTGATTCAGCGACTGCGGCGCGTACGGCGTGGTGTCGACCACCACCTCCGCACCGCCGCCCGTGGCCTCCCGCACGCGCGCCACGACGTCGTCCGACTCCACGTCGATCGCGACATCGGCACCGAGCTCGCGCGCCAGCGCCAGCTTTGCGGCATCGCGACCCAGGCCGGTGATGACCACCTGCCGAGCGCCGGCCGCGCGCGCGGCGATCACGCAGCAGAGCCCGCGCTGACCGGCGCCGAGAATGACCACGCGATCGCCGGGACCCGTCCGCGGCACCGCCGCCGCCCACGAGAGTCCGGCTGCCAGTGGGTTGAACATCACGGCCACCCCTGCCGGGAGCGTCGAATCCATTTTCTTCAGCACGGAATACGGCGCGAGGTACATGTGCTCCGCGTACCCGCCCCAGAGATGCGGCGCCTTTCCGACGTCGGTGTAGCCATAGGTGCCGCCGCGCTTCGGGCACGCGCGCGGCTCCCAGCGCCGGCACGCCTCGCACCGACCGCAGCCATACCCCGACCGGACGGCGACGCGATCGCCTTCGCGCACGCCCCAGCGCTCGCGCGCCCGCGGGCCGATCTCCTCGATGATGCCGAGCGGCTCATGGCCCGGAATGACGGGATAGGGCGTGTAATCCTCGTGCGCCGGCTGCGCGCCTTCGTATTGCTCGTAATCGCTGCCGCAGATCCCGCACGCCTCCAGGCGCAGCAGCCCGTCGTCGGGACCGATCGAGGGACGGGGGAATTCCTGCGCGACGAGCGTCTTCGGCTTCGTGAGCACCATCGCGTGTACGGTCCGGGTCATGGTCGTCGTCCTCCGCGAGTCGAACTCGATGGTACCTCGCTTGCTGCTTCTTGCGCGGCGGCTGTCGGTCGATGCGCGGACGGCGGCCTTCACATCAACACGTCAGACGCGAGGGGGGCGATTCGCAATGGACGAACCAAGAGGACAAGCGCAACGCACGGCGTACGAGGCGAGCCGGAGCATGCAGGAAACCACACGCGAGGCGGCGCGCATCGTGAACGAGCTGGCCGACCGGGGCGCGCGCGCGTCGGCGGCGCTGACGGAGGCCAATCAGCGCGTGCTGAACGAGTTCATGGGGCTTTCGATGGAGATGGCGCAGGAAAGCAGCCGCCTGTTCCTGCAGCTCCAGCGCGGGATGATGGACGTCGCGCGCGAGAGCCAGGCCGCGCTGCTGCGCTCGCAGATGGTCTGGCCCGAAGCGTTCACCGATCCGCTGCGCTGGTATCGCTCGATGTTCCAGGAAAGCATGGAAGGCGCGCGCAAGGCGTACAACGTCGTGAACGGGACGTCGGAAGCGCTCACCGAGTCCGTGAGCCGCCTGCAGGCGTCGACGCAGCAGGCGAGCAGCAAAATCGAGCACGCGCTCTCGACGGCGGCGTCACGGATGAAAGAAGTAGCGTAGCTTCGGAGGGGGCCTCGGCGCCCCCCTCCGATACCTCCCCCAGGACAACGAAGGATTGCGCCGGCAAAGCCGGCGCTCGGAGCGGCGAGTCGACCGGCTATAGTCGGGGCGACCATGGCGCCTCGGAGTCGCACGCTCGCGGGCTTGCTCGATGACGTCGCGCGGGAGCGGCCGGACGCGGATGCAGTCATTTTTCGGGATCAGCGGCTCACGTATTCGGCGCTGCGGGCGCAGGTCGAGGCGATGGCGCGCGCGCTCGTCGGGGTGGGCGTCCGGCGTGGTGATCGGGTGGCGATCCTGCTGCCCAATCGGCCGGAGTGGCTTGTCGCTGCGTTGGCCAGCGCGAAGATCGGCGCCGTCACTGTCGGGGTGAGCACGTTCTCCGCGCCGCGCGAAATCGCGTGGACGGTGGAGCACTGCCGGCCGGCCGCGATCATCACCATGGAATCGTTTCGCGGCCGGCAGTACCTCGCGCCGCTGTACGAGCTCTGCCCCCAGCTGGCGCGCGCGGCGCCCGGCGAGCTGGCCAGCGAGCGGCTGCGCGAGCTGCGGGTCGTCATCTCCATTGACGAGCGCCGCCATGACGGCGTGTATCGGCTCCGGGATTTTGTCGAGCGCGCGTCGGCGGTTCCGTCCGGCGCGCTCGCCGGCGCGGCACCTACCGACGCCTGCTTCATCCTCTACACGTCGGGATCGACGGCGACGCCGAAGGGCGTCGTACTGGCGCATGGCGGCGTGATCGAAAACGGCTTTGCCATCGGCGAGCGCATGCATCTGAGCGCCGCCGATCGCGTGTGGCTGGCCGTGCCTCTCTTCTGGTCGTTCGGCTCCGCCAACGCGCTGGCCGCGATCCTCACGCACGGCGGCTCGATCGTGCTGCAGGAGAGCTTCGAGGCCGGCGAGGCGCTCGCGCTGCTCGACGAGGAGCGCTGCACCGTCTACTACGGCATGGCAAACATGGCGCGCGCGCTGCTCGAGCATCCCGACCGCAAGCGGCGCGCGCTCGCCACTATGCGCACCGGGCTCACCATCGGGCTTCCTGAAGACATCGAGATGACGATGGAGGCCGTGCGCGCCCGCGAGCTCTGTAACGTCTACGGCTCGACGGAAACGTACGGCAACTGCGCGGTCACGGACGCCCACGATGACCTCGCGCTGCGACTCACGACGCAAGGTCGCCCGCTGCCCGGCATGACCATCCGCGTCGTCGATCCCGCGACCGGGCGTACGCTGCCGCCGGGCGAGGTCGGCGAATTTCGGGTGAAGGGCCACGTCACGGCCGGCTACTACGACGATCCTGACCAGACGCGTGCGGCTTTCGACCACGATGGCTACTTCCTGACCGGCGATCTCGGCCTCATCGGCGACGACGGAAGAGTGCGGTTCCGCGGTCGCCTCAAAGAGATGATCAAGACAGCGGGTATGAACGTGGCGCCGCTCGAGGTCGAGGCCGTGCTGCTGACGCATCCGGCGGTGAAGCAGGCCTACGTCGTGGGCGTGCCGGATCGCGCGCGCGGCGAGCTCGTCGTCGCCGCCATCGAGCTGCGCGACGGCGTGCCGGCAACGGCGGAGGCGCTGACGGCGTTCTGCCGCGAGCGGCTGGCCGGCTACAAGGTGCCGGCGCGGTTCGTGTTCCGCACGGCGGACGAGTTTCCGCGCACGCCGACGGGCAAGGTGCAGAAGCCCCGCCTTCGCGAGGAGCTTGCGCCATGAAGAAGCGGCTCATCGTGTGCTGCGATGGCACGTGGAACTGGCCCGATCAGAAGGGCAACCCGACGAATGTCGTGAAGATGACGCGCGCGATCCTTCCCATCACCGCCGACGGCACCGTGCAGACGGTGTTCTACGACACGGGCGTTGGCACCGGCAACGCCCTCGATCGCCTCGGCGGCGGCATGCTCGGCGCGGGGTTGGGCGAGAACGTCAAGCAGGCATACGCGTCGCTTGCGCTCAACCATGCGCCGGGCGACGAGGTGTTCTTCTTCGGCTTCTCGCGCGGCGCATTCACCGTGCGCAGCCTCGGCGGGCTCATCGGCCTCGTCGGGATCCTCGATAAGCGCCACCTCGACAAGTTCCCTTACGCGTGGGAGTACTACCGCACGCCGCCGGCGCGGCGCACGCCGCGGCAGCGAGCCGAGTTCCTCGCGCGCTTCGGTGATGCGCCACCGCGCCCGATGCGGATCGACTTCATCGGCGTCTGGGACACCGTCGGCGCGCTGGGCATCCCGTTCGGACCGCTCCGCTTCATCGGCAAGCGAAAGTTCCAGTTCCACAACACGAACCTCGGTGACAACGTCGCCCACGCCTATCAGGCGCTGGCCATCGACGAGCGGCGCCGCGTGTTCGCGCCCGCCATCTGGAAGCGCGAGCCGGGTCTCGAAGCCCGCCTCGCCGCCTACGGCATCGAAGAGCAGGTGATCGAGCAGAGCTGGTTCGCGGGCGCGCATTCGAATGTCGGCGGCGGCTATCCCGACACCGGCCTGTCGGATCTCGCCTTCGTGTGGATGGCGCGCAAGGCGCAGGCGTGCGGCGTCGCGCTGGACGAAGACTACGTCCAGCGCAAGCAGGAGGGCACGCACTGCGTGCTCGTGAACTCGCGCACGCTCCGCTGGCGACTGCTGCCGGCCAAGGAGCGCACGCTCTGCGCGATCGATCGCTCCGAGCACGTGCATCAGACGGCGGTGAGCCGGCTGAATGGCCACACGGACGAGTTCGAGCCATTCCCGTACGAGAGTCCGGGCCTCGAGCGGCTCATTCGACGCGCCGGAGCCGCTTTCGACAAGCTGGTCGACCGGACCTGAGCTGCTGGCGATGCCGCCCGCGGCCGCGCGTGCCGTATAATCGCCGTCCGCGCCCGGCGGCAGGCCTATGCTCGTGCCGGACGCATTTCATCATTGGATCTGAGGAGCCGCCATGTCTATGAGATTGCTTGCTGTCGCGCTGCTCTCGCTCGCCCTGTCGAATCGCCCCGCCGCGGCACAGACGACCATTCACGTCCCGACCGACCAGCCGACGATCCAGGCGGCCATCGGGGCGGCCCTCGACGGTGATACCGTGCTCGTCGCGCCGGGGACGTACATCGAGCGTCTGAACTTCCTCGGCAAGGCGATCACCGTCGCCGCCTCGGGCGGACCTGCCGTGACCGTGATCGACGGCAATGGCGCGGGCGTCGTGGTGACGTTCAACTCCGGCGAAGGTCGCTCCGCCGTGCTGCGCGGCTTCACCATCACCAACGGTGGCGGCTTTTCCGGCGGTGGCGTGGCGGTGTCGAGCGCGTCGCCGACGATCGACTCGAACGTGATCACCGGCAACAGCGGCTGCGACGGCGTCGGCATCAGCGTGAGCTTCGGCTCGCCGCGCATCGCGAACAACCAGATCACCGGTAACGTGCGCAGCGGCTGCTCGGGCGGCGTCGGCGGCGCCGGCATCAAGGTCGGCGGCGCGGGGGCCACCGTGATCGAGGGCAACGTGATCGCGGACAACACGCTGACGGGCGGCAGCGGCGGCGGCATCTCCCTCTTCGCGGCCGGCGTCCCGGTGATCCGCAACAACGTGATCGTCCGCAACAGCGTCTCCGGCGTGTCGCCGGCGGCGCAGGGCGGGGGGATCTGGATCGTCAACCAGTCCGACGCGCTGATCGTCCAGAACCTCATCGCGGGCAACAGCGCAGGGGAGGGCGCCGGCGTCTACTGGCTCGTGCCATCGGGCGCACGCGGGCCGCGGCTCGTGAGCAACACCATTGCCGACAACGTGGCGACGGTGGCCGGCCGCGGCTCGGCGGTGTTCGCGGACGGCTTCGACGTGAACGCCGCGCTCGTCAACAACGTGCTCGTCGCGCCCGCCGGCCAGACGGCGCTGTACTGCGGCAATTTCAACGACCCGAACGCGCCGGCCATCCGCTTCAACGACGTCTACGCGGCCGGCGGCGTCGCGTACGGCGGTATCTGCGGCGACCAGACCGGCGTCAACGGCAATCGCTCGGCGGACCCGACGTTCGTGGCGCCGGCCAACGGCGACTATCGTCTCGCGGCGGACTCGCCTGTCGTGGACGCCGGCGACAGCGCGGCCGCCGACGTCCCGGCCACGGACCTCGACGGTGATCCCCGCGTGGTGGACGGCAACGCCGACGGCGTGGCCGCGATCGACATGGGCGCCTGGGAGCGGCCGCAGGGTCCGATCGAGCGTGCCGCCGACGCCGACAGCATGCTGACGCCAGGCTCGAAGAACCTGAACGAGGGCGCGCACCCGCGGCTCGTCGTCGACACGCACCGCACCGTCCTCGGCTTCAGTCTCGCCGGGATCTCGGCGGGGGTGCGTCGGGTGACACTGCGCTTGACGCTCGCGGAGCCCGCGAGCGGCTTCGGTCCCGACGGCGCGTACCTTTCGGTGCACCGGCTGTCCGTGCCATTCGCGGAAGGCAACGGCAAGTGGCTCGATCTGTCGCCTGCGGTTCGCGATCGTGGCAACGGGCTCGGTGTCACCTGGAGCTGCGCGACCGACACCGAGATCGGCAACAGCGCCACGAACTGCACGACGCAGTGGAACGGCGGCGCCACCGCCGCCGCGGCGGCCTCGGCGATGGTGCTCCACGTGAACGGACTCAGCGGGGCGGTCGAGTGGGATGTGACGGAGGACGTCGTGCAGGCGCTATTGGCGGGCGCGCCCTCGATCCAGTGGCTGCTCCGCCGGGCAAACGAGAGCCAGCCGGGCCGCGCGTCATACCATTCTGCCGAGGGGGCGGCCACGCTCGGCGACGCGGCGCTTGCGCCGACGATGACCGTGGAGTTCTAGCAACGCGGCGGCGCACGCGCCGCGCGTGCGCCGCCGCAGCTCGCCGGCGAGCGTCACGCCCCCGTCCGTCACGGGTACTTCGGGGTCCGCTTCTCCAGAAACGCGCGCACACCTTCCTTGAAGTGCTCACTGTGCCGCACGCGGTCGCCGAGCTCCTGCTCGAGCGTCTCCCGGGACTTTGCGTGGTCGGCGATTGTACTGCTGATCTGCTGCTTCACCGCCTGCACCGCCGTCGGGCTGTTGGCGGCGATGGTCTGCGCCGTCTCGAGCGCCCACGGCATCAGCGCCTCGGCCGGCAGCACACGGTTGACGAGGCCGATGCGCGCCGCGTCCGCGGCCTCGATCAGCCTGGCCGTCAGCAGGAGCTCCATGGCGTGCACGTGGCCGATCTGCTGCGTGAGCTTCACGGTGGCGCCACCGAACGGATAGATCGACCAGCGCACTTCCGGCAGCCCGAAGCGCGCGTGCGGGGCGGCTGCGCGGACGTCGGTGGAGAGCAGGAGCTCGAGTCCGCCGGCGACGCAATCGCCGTTGACGGCGGCCACGATCGGCTTGCTGAACGGCCGGTCCTTCAGCAGCGCGTGATTGACCATGCGCGCCACGTCGGGATCGGCGGAGAGATCGCCGCTCATGTCGGCGCCCGCGGTGAACGCGCGGTCGCCGGCGCCGGTGAGGACGATGCAGCGACAGCTGACATCGACGTCGAGCCGATCCCACAGCGCCGCCAGCTCGACCATCATCGC
>DASTCJ010000149.1:0-20973 GCA_035605575.1 Candidatus Methylomirabilota bacterium | reverse complement strand
GTCCCGCGATGCTATCACCGACTGCCCCTGGCCGAACCCGAGGGGCGGCGCGCTCCGCCGCGCCGTCTCCGAGCCCGGGGGGCTTGGGGGGCCTTTCGAGGCCTCCCATCCTGGTTAACTGAACTTGGCGTAGATCGCCTTGATCTTGTCCTCGCCCCACTTGACCGTCTGCTCGAGGTCGAGCTTGTCCGTGCAGAACTGCGCGAGCGCGTCGACCATCACGAACTGCTGGTACACCTCGTCGGCGGCCGGCGTGAGCGGGCCGGGATAGCCGGTAGTGAAGTGGTATTCGGCATCCTGCTCGAGCGGCTTCAGCTTGGGATCCTCGCTGATGACCGGGAACGGCGGCTTAGCGTAGTTCTTCAAGAACGGCATGTTGTAGCCGGTACTGGCCTTGGCGCCCTCGCGATAGTTGTCGACGAGCGCCTCCAGGAATGCCTTGGCGCCGTCGGCGTTCTTGCTGAACTTCGTCACACCGTAGGCGCGGCAGTTGGCGAACGAGCGCCGCGCGACCGGGCCCTTCGGCGAGAGCTGCACGTAGATCTTGTCGGCCAGGTCCTTGTTCGAGCCCTCGATCGTGCGGTACGCGCTGATCGGGTTGTGGATCCACGAGCCGCGCCCGGAGGCGAGGAACCGGTTGTTGGACGCGTCGTCCCAGGCGAGGACCTCGGGCGTCATGCAGTCCTTGAACAGCGCCTTGTTGAACTTGAGCGCCTCGCGGACCTCCTTCGAGTTGTACGTCACGTTCTTGCCGTCCTTGCTCACCTCCGAGCCGCCGTGCGACCACATGATGGCGCGCCACGACGCGCGTGAGTCATCGTGGTGGGCGAGCCCGATGCCGAGCGGAAACCCCTTGGCCTTCAGCTTCATGCCGCCCTTGTGGAGGTCTTCCCACGTGTCGGGGCCGTTCGGCATGCCGACCTCGGTCCACAGGTCCTTGCGATAGAGACCGGGGAAGTCGATGAAGAAGTCGGGCACGGAGTGGAACTTACCGCTCTTCGCCTTCGAGTAGTTCTCGGCCAGCGGCGTCCAGCCCCCGTACTTCTTGCCGAGCTTGTCGGCGAGATCCTGCACGTCCAGCAGGGCCTCCGCCCACTTCTCGGTGCCGGAGCCGACGAGCTGCACGATGTCGTGACCCGATTGCGTCGCGATCTCGGCCGCGATCTTGGCCGGTATCTGCAGGTGCGGCACGTGATCGATGATCACCCGCACGTTGTTCTTGGTGCCCCATTGCTCCGCGAAGGCATCGAACCACTTGTCGTAGGCGGGCACGAAATGGCTCCACGCCAGCAGGCGGACCTCTTTCGTCTGTGCCCACGCCGGTCGCACCCAGACATGGGGCAGCGCGGTGATGGCCGCGCCGCCGGCGGCGAGGCCGAGGAACTGCCGTCGAGATACCTGACTCATCTGTCTGTGTCCTCCTTGCGCGAGTGCTACCTCACTTGAGCGCCCCGGCCGTCAGGCCGTGGATGAAATGGTCGAGGCTGAACGCGTACACGATCGCGACCGGCAAGGCGCCGATGAGCGCGCCCGACATCAGCGAGCCCCAGTAGAACACGTCCCCGCGGACCAGGTCGGTGGTGACCCCGTACGAGATCGTCTTGTTGGCCGACGCCGACACGAACGTCAGCGCGTAGATGTACTCCTGATACGTGAGGGTGAAGGCGAAGATCCCGGCCGTGATGATGCCCGGCACGATGACCGGCAGGATGATCATCCGGAACGCCTGGAAGCGCGTGCAGCCGTCGATCTGCGCCGACTCTTCGATCTCGCGCGGCACCGTCCGGACGAAGCCCATCAGGAGCCACGTGCAGAACGGCAGCGTGAACGACGGGTACACGAGCACGAGCGCCCAGATGGAGTCGGTGAACCCGAGCCCGCGCACCAGCTGCGACAACGGCAGGAAGAGCAGCGTGGGCGGGATCAGATACGACAGGAACATGCCCGTCGAGAGCGTCTGGCTGCCCCAGAAGCGCATGCGCGCCAGCGCGTAGGCGGCCGGCAGCGCGAGGACGAGCGTGATGAGCACGACGAGGGCGCCGATGACGAGGCTGTTCTGCAGCCACGTCACGAACAGGGTGCCCTGCAGCAGCAGCTTCACGTGCGCCAGCGTCGGGGGCTCCTTGAACCAGAAGGGCGCGGTGGTCAGGTTGTAGAGGTCGCTGTCCCGCTTGAACGCGGTGATGACCATCCAGTAGAACGGAAACAGCACCACGAACAGGTACGGCGCCAGCGGAAGATACGGCCCGTAGTCTGCTCGCAACCGGCGAAACCAGCGCGCGCGCCACATGGCTATTCGCGCCTCAGGAAGCGCAGCATCACGATGACGATGGTGGCGAGCACGGGGAAGATGAACAGCGTGATGGCCGCGCCCTGCCCGATGTCACCCGCGTTGATGCCGATGTTGTACGCGTAGGTGCCGAACACGTGGGTGGTGTTGTACGGGCCGCCCTGGGTCAGCAACCACACTGCGGAGAAGTCGGTGAACGAGAACACGATCGAGTAGAGCAACCCGACGAACAGGATCGGCCGGATGATCGGCACCACCACGTAGTGGAACCGCCGGAGCGGCCCCGCCCCGTCAATCTTCGCCGCCTCGATGATCTCCTGCGGCACCGCCGTGAGGCCGGCGAGCAGGATCACGGCCGAGAAGGGGAAACCGCGCCAGACGTTCAGGATGATCACGGACCACATCGCGAGTCCCGGCTCGCCCAGCCACTGCCACGGATAGTCGATGATCCCGACGCGCATGAGCATCCAGTTGATCACCGAATAGAGCGAGTCGAACATCCACTTCCACGCCAGCGACGACAGCGCGATGGGGATGACGAACGGGATGAGGATCAGCCCCTGCACGAGCCGCTTGCCCTTGAACGTGCGATTGAGCGCGAAGGCCAGCGGCAGACCGATCACGAGTCGGATGATCTCGGAGCCGAAGGTGAACACGAACGAGTTCCGCACCGTCTGCCAGAACGTCGGATCGGCGAAGAGCCGCTGGTAATTCAGGAGGCCGACGAAGTGGGAGTCCGGTGACCCCACGCGGGCGCTGGACACGGAGAGATAGATCGACATGAGGAATGGGTATGCGATGAAGAAGGCCAGGTAGAGAAACGCGGGCGCGATCCAGATGAAGCCCTGAATGCCCTCGCGGGCCGCCCACCCGCCGCGGGCCACCGCCCGGGTGGCGGGGACAGCGACGGCGCCGACGTTCTGACCGTTCGCCACGCCGCTAGCCCTTCACCGACCCGGTGAGGCCGGTGACGTAGTACTCGACGAAGAACGAGTACACGAGCGCGACCGGGATGGAGCCGAGCAGGGCGCCCGCCATCAGCTGGCCCCAGAAGTAGATGTCCCCGCGGATCATCTCGGACACGACGCCCACCGGCACCGTTTTTCGCTCGGGCGACGAGAGGAACACGAGCGCGTAGATGAACTCGTTCCACGAGAGCGTGAACGCGAAGATTCCCGCGGACAGGATCCCCGGTACGGCGATCGGGAAGATGATCCGTAGCATGGCGCCGAAGCGCGTGGCGCCGTCGATCCGTGCGCATTCCTCGAGCTCCTTCGGGATGGTCTTGAAGTAGCCCATGAGGAGCCAGGTGCAGAACGGGATGAGGAACGTCGGATAGGTCAGGATCAGCGCCCACGGCGTGTTGCCGAGCTGGAAATTTCGGATGATGTCGGCGAGCGGAATGAACAGCAGCGTCGGCGGCACCAGATACGTGACGAAGATCGACGTCCCCAGCGTGCCGGCCATCGGGAACTTCAGGCGCGCCAGCGCATAGCCGGCGAGCAGCCCGCAGAAGAGCGAGATCGCCGTCGAGACCACCGCGATGAAGAAGGTGTTCCACAGCCAGTACGGGAACGTGGTCTTGGCGAGCAGGTCGCGGAAGTGCTCGAGTGTCGGCGCCAGCGTCCAGAAGGGGGCATTGTTGACGGCCCGCCACGAGCGGTAGAGCTCGGAATCGGGCCGGATGGCGGTGATGACCATCCAGTAGAACGGAAAGAGCGTGCCGATGACGAAGAGCGTGAGCGGAATGTAGAAGTACACCCACGTCTTCCACCGCCGCTCGATGACCATTTTAGCGAGGGCTCCAGATCGGGTAGAGCCGCGGGTGGCCTGTTCGAGACGCGCGTGGCTGCGCTCCGCGACTGCGGGCCTGGTGCACCGGCGATGCGCTCACTATGCGCCCTCCAGACGCCGCAGATAGCGCAGCTGGACCCAGACCACGATGAAGAGCACGGGCAGCATGAAGAGCGAGATGGCCGCGCCCTCGCCGAGCAGGCCGGTGGCCACGCCGACCTGGTAGGCGTACGTCGCGAGCAGGTGGGTGGAGTTCGCCGGACCGCCGCCGGTGAGCACGTAGATCAGCTGGAAGTCCGAGAACGTCTGGATGATCGAGAAGACGACCACCACCAGCGTGACCGGCTTCAGGAGGGGCCACGTGACGCGCCAGAACCGGTGCCAGCCGTTGGCGCCGTCGAGCGAGGCCGCCTCGTGCAGGTCGGGGCTGATGGTCTGCAGCCCGGCCAGCAGCGTGATGGCGAAGAACGGCATGCCGCGCCAGGTGTTGACGATGATCGCGCACCACATCGCGTAGGCGCCGTCGGAGAGGAACGGGATCTTGTTGACGATGAAGCCGGTCTGGTAGAGGAGCCAGTTCAGCACGCTGAACGTCGGATCGAACATCCAGCGCCAGGCGAACGTCGACAGCACGGTCGGGACGATGAAGGGCAGAAGCATCGACGCGCGGACGATGCGCTTGCCGCGGAAGTGGCGGTTGAGCAGCAGCGCCAGCCACATGCCGAGCCCGAGCTTCAGGATGGTGGCGAAGAACGTGTAGTAGAACGTGTTCCGGAACGCCGTCTGGAAGATCGAATCCTGCCAAGCCTTGAAGAAGTTCTGCAGGCCGACGAAGTGGCCCGGGTTCCCGACGCTGGTGTTGGACAGCGACAGCCACACCCCCATGACGAACGGGTAGGCGATGAAGACCCCGAGCAGCACGACCGTCGGAGCCAGGAGGACCCCCGCGAGCAGGCCCTCGTTCTCCAGGAACCGCGTGGTGCGCCCCGGTTGCGTCTGCGCGCGCGGCAGCGCCACCTGCAATCCTGTGGCGCCGCTCGACCCGCCCGCGATGACCTTCTTCACGGCTTACCCGTAGATTCTCTGCAACTCACCGGCCGCCCACTTCACGGCGTCCTCCGCCTTCATGCCCTGCACGGCCTTGGCGAACATGTCGACGATGATGTACTTGGAGTACACCTCCGTCGCCTTGGCCGACGGCGGCCCGGCGTAGCCGAACACCCGGGACGAAGCGGCGGCCTGACGGTAGATCTTCATCGGATCGTCGATTTTGCTCCACAGTGGGTGCTGCTCCCAGAACTTGGTCGAGCCGACGGAGAAGCCCTCGGCGACCTCGAACCACTTCGAGAACTGCTCCTTGCCGTGCAGCCACTTCAGGAAGTCCTTCGCGAGCTTCTGGTTCTTGCCGTACTTCATGACCGCGTGGGCAAAGGCCACGTGGTAGGCGGTGGAGCCGGCCGGGCCGGCGGGAATCGGCCCGTGGTCGATGTCGCGGACCATTGGCTCGCCCTTGTCGTCCTTGATCTTGTCCTGCCCGCGCTTGGCGGCGATGTAGATCGACGCCCCGTTCAGCGTGCACGAGATGTCGCCGGCGAGGACCGCGCGGTTGTTGTTGGTGTCGTCCCAGGCCAGCCCCCCCGGGTCGCAGGCGTCCGTCCAGAACGCTTGCATGAACTTCACCGCCTCGACGGTGTTCTTGGTGTCCAGGGCGGTCTTGCCGGTCTTGGCGGTTTCCATCCCGCCGAAGTTCCACATCAGCGGATAGCTCCAGGCGGGGGCATCTCCGAAGGTATGCGCCAGGGTCTGGCCGATCGGCTTGCCCTTCTTCTTCAGCTTCATGCCGACCTGCCGTAACTCCTCGAGCGTCTTGGGCCATGACGTCTGACCGACCTCGTTGAACCACGACCGCCGATACGCCATCTGCAGACCGACGATGCCGTGGGGCAGAGCGAGCCACTGCCGGCCCACCTTGGCGCACGCCTCCGCCTGTGAGTAGTAGCCGCCCTGGTCCTTGCCCTGCGCCTCCGCGAGGTCGCTCACGTCGACGAGGGCGTTGGCGTAGAGGTGCGGCCAGTTGTGCAGCATCATGATGACGTCGGGGCCGCTGGCCGACTGGATGGCCGCCGTGATGCGCGGCTGCAGATCGTTGGCGTTGATGAACTCGAACTGGATCTCGGCGCCGAGCGCCTTGGACGCGTCGCCGGCCTGCCGCTTGAGCTCGACGTCGCAGGCCGGAATGAAATCGACCCAGCGCAGCACGTGCAGCTTCGTGCCCTGCGCGAACGCGGGCGCGCGGCCCGCCGCCGCCACGCCGACGGCGGCCCCGGTGGTGGTCAGAAACGTCCGACGATTGATTGCTCGCGGAGCCGCCATCGACGCCTCCCTCACGAATCGGTCCAGTGCGCTGCGCTTACGCCTCGTAGATCTTCTTCAGCTCGCCATCGGCCCACTTCACGGCTTCCTCGGCCGACGTGCCCTGAACGGCCTTCGCGTACATGTCCGTGATGATGTACTTGCTGAAGACCTCGGTGGCCTTCGCGGTCGAGGGGCCGGCGTAGCCGAAGAGCCGGGTGTTGCGCGCCGCCGTGCGGAACATCTTCAGCGGCTCGTCGAGCTTGCCCCACATCGGATCGTTCTCCCACTTCTTGGTACCGCCGACCGAGTAGCCTTCCTGGGTCGCGAACCACTTGCCGTAGTTCTCCGGCTTATGCAGCCAGCGGAGGAAATCCTTCGCAAGCTTCTGGTTCTTGCTGTACTTCATGATGGCGTGTGAGTGGTTCAGGAAGAGCAGGAAGGCGCCGCTCGGGCCCGCCGGCAGCGGGGCGTGATCGATGTCGGTCCACATCGGCTCGCCCTTGTCGTCCTTGATCTTGTCCTTCTGCCGTTTGGCGACGATGTAGATGGAGGCGCCGTTGAGCGTGGACGAGATCTCGCCCGCCTGGAAGGCGCGGTTGTTGTTGGTGTCGTCCCAGGCGAGACCGCCCTCGTCGCAGCACTCCTTCCAGAACGCTTGCATGAACTTCACCGCCTCGACGGCGTTCTTGCCGTTCAGCACGACCTTCTTGCCGGACTTGTCGACCTCGGCCGCGCCGAACGCCCACGTCATCGGGTAGGTGAAGGTCGGCGCGTCGCCGAAGGTGTGACCGAGGGTCTGGCCGTAGGGCTTGCCCTTCTTCTTGAGGGCGGCGAACAGCTTGCGCGCTTCGTCCCACGTCTTCGGGAACTGACTGGCGCCCGCTTCCTTGAGCCAGGACTTGCGGTACGCGACGGCATTGCCGACGATCGAGTGCGGCAGCGCGAGCCACCGGCCGTTGATGACGTCCGCCGGTGGATAGATGTCGTAGAACCCGCCTTCGGCCTTCGACAGCTCGGTGGCGAGGTCGGTCACGTCCACCAGCGCGTTGTGGTAGAGCTGCGCCCAGTTGTACTGCATGATGAAGATGTCCGCGCCGGAGCCCGACTGGATCGCCGCCGTGATGCGCGCCTGCAGGTCGTTGGCATTGATCGTCTCCAGCTGGATCTCCGCGCCCAGCGCCTTCGACGCCTCCGGCATCTGACGCTTCAGCTCGACGTCGGACTCCGGTATGAAGTCAACCCATCGTACCCAGTGCAGCTTCGTGCCCTGTGCCCACGCGGGCGCCTGTCGCGCGGCGAGGATCGCTTCGATGCCACCGCTGGCGACCGCTGCGGTCGCGCCGGAGACCTTGAGGAAGTGTCGGCGATTCATCGCGTCCGAACCCATGCGTGATCCTCCTTGATCGTGTCAACGGGCTTCTTGCCCCGCGCGGTTCCGGAGGGCCACGGGGCGCGGTGCGTCCGATTCTGGAGTGTGAGCTAAACCTCCGAGAAATGTGACGAAGTGATACCACCGCGGTTGCGGCGTGTCAACGCCAACGTTCCGGCGGAGCGCGGCCGATCCGACGAAACGGCGTTCACATCGCCGGACGCTCGCGCACGAGGGCGAGCATCGTCAAGCCGCCAACCATCGTGAGCGCCAGTCCCAGCCACGGACCACGAAACCCGCCGGCGGCGGTCACGCACCAGCCGAAGATCGGTGGCCCGATCGTCACGCCGAGCGACGAGATGGCGAGACCGAGACCCACGGCGGTGCCGGCCGTGCGCGCGCCCGCGAGCTCGGCCATCAGGGTGTGCTGCACGCCGTTCCAGCCGATGCCGACCACACCGAACACGAGCGCCAGCGGCGCCAGCCACGCGCTGCTGGTCGCCGGCCCCGTGTACGCGAGCGCCACCGAGCAGAGCGCCGAGCCGCAGCCGGCGATGGCGAGCGGCAGTCGCCGCCGCCCGCCGAAGACGCGGTCCGAGAGCACGCCGAAGGCGACGCGGCCGAGCACGCCGCCGCCCTGGGCAAGGGCGAGATAGCGACTGGCGCCGAGCAGGCTCAGGCCGACGACGGACTGAAGATAGAGCGCAAGAAAGGCCATCCATACGGTCTGCATTCCCGCGAAGACGAGCGTGGCGACCGCCACCAGCCAGAGATCGCGGTTCAGCAGGACACGAGCGAGGGCGCCTCGCTCGCCGGGGCGTCGGGCCGGCGGCCGCTCGCCGGGCGGGTCGCGATAGACCAGCGCGCACAGCACCGCGCATGCCGCGATGAGCAGGGCAGCGGCGATCACCGCGCGCCGCCAGCCGAGCGCGAGCGCCAGCGCGGGAAGGCTCGCCGCGCCGAGCATGCCCCCGAACGGCAGGCCGACCTGCTTGAGACCGACCACGGTCGCGCGCTGGCGCGGCGGAAACCACGACATCGCCGCCGTCGTGGACGCCGGATTGAGCGTGCCGTAGCCCACGCCGGCCAGGGCGAGGAGCGCGATGAGCGCGGCGTACGAGCCGCTCGCGCTGGCGGCGAGCAGGCCGGCGGCGATGATCGCCTGTCCGAGCACGAGCGTCCGCGCAGTACCCCAGCGATCGGCGAGCATCCCCGCGAAGAGCGACATCACGATGGGGCCGATGTAGTAGGCGGACAGGAACGAGCCGGCCTGGGTCAGCGTGAGGTCGAGATCCGCGCGAATGACCGAGGCGATGGCCGGGATGCCGAGCGGCCCGACGTTGGCGACGGTCTGCGCGAGGACGATGATCGCAAGGATCAGCCAGCGCTTCCGCGGCGGTGCGGTGGCCGGCGCGGCGCTCACGAGAGGTTGGCGCCGAGTTGCTCCGCGGCCGCGCGCAAATCTTCTTCGGTGTCGACGCCGATCGTCGGCTCTCTCGTCTCCATCACGGTGATGGCGATGCCGTTCTCGAGGAAGCGCAGCTGCTCGAGCCGCTCCGTGCGCTCGAGGAACGAGGGCGGCAGCCGGTGGAACGCCTCGAGGGCCGCACGCCGGTAGGCGTAGAGGCCGATGTGCTTGTAGACGGGCGCGCCGGTGCCGTCGCGGTCGTAGGGGATCGGGTACTTCGAGAAGTAGAGGGCGCGATGGTCGGCGTCGACCACGACCTTGTTGACGGCCGGGTTCGGTTTCTCCGCGTCGGTGGCGAGGATCTTCAGCGTGCTCACCTGCGTGTCGGGATGCGAGACGAACGGCTGGACCAGCGCCTCGATGTGACCGCGCGTCACCAGCGGCTCGTCGCCCTGGACGTTGACGTAGACGTCGGCCGCGCGTCCCTGGGCGACCTCCCAGACGCGGTCGGTGCCCGAGGGGTGGTGAGGCGATGTCAGCACGGCCGGAATGCCGTGCCTGCGGCAGACCTCGGCCACCTCGGCGGCGTCGGTCGCCACCAGCACGTCGCTGAGCAGCGGTGACCGGCGCGCCGCCTCGTACACCCACGCGATCAGCGGACGGCCGCCGATCTCACGCAGCACCTTGCGCGGCAGCCGCGTGGAGGCGAGCCGCGCGGGGATGACGCCGAGGACGGTGAGGCTCATGGCCCCCAGGCCTCCGACGCTCGGACGCGCCCCGGCGCGGCCGTGGCGCGCCGCGGGAGCGCCACACGATCGCTCATCCGAACGCGCGAAGCGTCCGCAACAGCGAGCCGCGGGCGTCGGCGCCGCTCGCCGTGAACGGCAACATCACGGGCATGGTGAGGCCGGCCCGCGCAAAGGCATCGATCCGCTCGCGGCAGACGGTCTCGGGGCCGACGACGCCGAGCCCGTCGAGGACGCGCGACGACACGTGGCGCACGGCCGCCGCGCGGTCGCCGGCCTTCCACGCCGCGTTGACAGCGTCGACCTCCTCGGCGAAGCCAGCGGTGCGGAAGAAGCTCGCATAGACGTCGACGATCGTGTAGCCGGTGATGTCGCGCGCAAGCGTGGCGTGCGCGGCAGCGACGTCGTCGGTCACGCACGTCCGGATGAACGCGGCGATCTCGAACCCGTCGAGCGTGCGGCCCGCGCGCCTGGCGCCCGCCTCGAGGTGACGGATCGATGCGGGCACCGCCTCCGGCGGAATCCAGTTGAGGACGACGCCGTCGGCGATCTCGCCGGCGAGCTCGAGCATCTCGGGGCCGAGGGCCGCCAGCACCACGCGCGGGGGCGGCGACGGCGGCGGCGTCGTGAGCCGGAAGTTCTTCAGCCGGTAGAACTTGCCCTCGAAGTTCACGCGCTCGCCGGCGACGACGAGCCGGATGATCTGCACGGCCTCGCGGATCTGCGCGAGCGAGGGCGAGAAGCCGAGGCCATGCCACTGCTCGACGATGATCCGGCTCGACAGGCCGAGCCCGAGGGCCACGCGACCCGGAGCGAAGTGAGCGAGGGCGGCGGCGCTCATGCCGAGCACGACGGGCGAGCGGGTCTGCACGGGCACCACCGCCGAGGCGACGTGCAGCCGTGTGCTGTGGCTGGCGATCATCGTCATGACCGTGAAGGCGTCCCAGCCCGACACCTCGCCCGTCCACGCCGTGTGATAGCCGCGCGCCTCGGTCTCCTTCACGATGGCGACGAAGTCGTCCGGCGGCAGGGCGGCGGCGCTCGCGAGCACGAAGCCGAGGCGCGCGGTCATGGGACGGCAGTATAGCGCGGGGCCTCGGCTAGAATGCCCGGCGTGCGGCTCGTTCCCGACCTCGTCCTCACTCCCGACGGCTGGCGACGCGATTCCGCGGTGGTCGTGGCCGACGGCCGGGTCGTCTCCGTCGACGCCGTCGGCGCCGCGCGGCCCGACGACGTGGATTTGCGCCGCCGCGCGCTGCTTCCCGGCACGGTGAACACGCATTGCCACGCGTTCCAGTCGCTGCTGCGCGGCCTCGGCGACGATCTCGACTTCATGGGCTGGCGCGATCGCGTGCTGTATCCGTTCTCGGCGCGTCTCGATCGCGCGGCGCTCGGCACCGGCGCCGCGTTCGCCTTCGCCGAGATGCTCCTGCACGGCGTCACCACGTGCGTCGACTTCTTCTACATTCACGACGGCGGCAACGCGAACGCCGAGGCCGTGATCGAGGCGGCGCGGGCCGTCGGCATCCGGCTGGTGCTGGCGCGCGGGATGTACGACTGGGAGGGTGCGCCCGCGCGCTACCGCGAGACGCCGGAGGAGGCGGCCCGACGAACGCGCGAGCTCATCGCTGCCCATCGCCACGATCGCACCGTCACCGTGCAGCCGGCGCCGCACAGCCCGCACGGCGCGTCGCCGGCGATGCTCCGCGCCGGATTCGAGGTCGCCGAGGCCGACGACACCGTCTTCCACGTGCACGTGGCGGAAGGGCGTTACGAGGGCGAGCGCACGGTCCGCGAGCACGGCGCCACGCCGCTGCGATATCTCGATCGCCTCGGCGTGCTCGGGCCCCGCACGGTGGCCGTGCACTGCGTGTGGCTCGACCCCGGCGAGATCGCCCTGATGGGAGAGCGGCGCGCGGCGCTCGCCTACTGTCCGAGCAGCAACATGTTCCTCGGCGACGGCATCACGCACCTGCCGGAACTGCTGCGCGCCGGCGTGCGCGTGGGCCTCGGCAGCGACGGCGGTTGCACCAACAACCGGTTGTCGATCTTCGAGGAGATGCGGATGGCCTCGCTCCTGGCGCGCGTGCGTCTGCTCGACGGCGCCGCTCTGGACGCGACGACGGCGTTCGCCCTCGGCACCGCCTCGGCGGCGTCCATCCTCGGTGTCGACGCCGGCCGCATCACCGCCGGTGCCCTCGCGGACCTCGTCGCCGTCGATCTCGATCACCCGTCGCTGCACCCGCCGACGGACCTCTTGCGGAGCGTGGTCTACGCGATGTCGCCGCAGGCCATCACCGACGTGTGGGTGCACGGCGAGCGTGTCGTCGAGCGCGGTCGCCTCGCGCGCGCGTCCCTCGACGACATCCTGGCGGCGGTGGGTGCCGCCACCCGAGGATTTGCGCTCTAGCGAAGCGTGTAGAGGTAGGCGGCGATGTCGCGCGCGTCGCCCTCGGTGACGCCCATCTCGGGCATCGGCGTCCCCGGCCGCACGCCGCGCGGGTGCTGGATCCATCGCACGAGATGGTCCGGCGCGTTCGGCGCACCCGCCACGTAGCTGCGCCGCGCGACCTGCGTGAGCGGCGGCCCCACGGAGCCGACCGCGCCGGCGACCTGGTCACACGCGACGAGTGCGACGCTCGAGAGCAACGCGGTGGCCAGGGCGAGCGCGCGCGCGGGTCGCGCACCGGCGCGCAGCCACCCGGCCAGCAGGGCCAGCGCGATGGCCGTCAGCAGGCCACCGGCCGGAATCCACATCACGAGCCCGGCGAGTTGCTGTTGCTCGAGCGTCGCCGCGTGGAACCACGGCCACGCGGACAGCGCCATCAGCGCGCCGAGACCACCCGCGTGGAGCGCGGTCACGAACAGCCAGAGCGCGCCGGTGATCCGCGCGCGCCCACGCGAGACGGACCACCAGAGGAAGACGGCGGTGCCGACGAGGGTGGCGTGCGCGTTGGCGTGCACGGCGGGCTCGGCGAGCGTCACGTCGTAGGACGGCGCACATCGCAGCCGCCGCCACCCGCGAAGAGGTCAGCGGCATGGCGCGAGGATGAGGAGCGGCAGCATCCCGGCCACGACGATCAGCACGAAGAGCGCGCTGGTCCCGATGCCGGTCAGCGCCATGAACCGCATGCGCCCGGTGATCGTGCCCGCGGTCGTGCCGCTGCCGACGCGCCGCCACGCCTGCCACGCCGTGATGAGGCCGGCCGTGCTGAGTGCGAGCGCGACCACGCCGGCCGCGAGGAGCGCGATCATGCCGCCCGTCGGGCGCCGGCAGGCCCACGGCACGAGCGCATACGCGGTCGTCAGGTACACGAGCCACGCAAGCGGCCCGACCACGATGGCGAGCCACAGGCGTCGCGCCGTCATAGCCACCGCGGCGCCAGATAGACCACCGCGTACACGGCCCCCCACGTGCTTACGACGAAGTACCAGAACACCGCGTTCACGGGCGCGTCGACGTAGTCCTTGCGCTCGACGCGTCCGGCCACGAGGACGATCGCCCGGCCGCCGACATCGCGTAGCATCGTCCGCGCACTCACGTCGAGTCTCCATTCATCGTGCTAGCAATTCACGCGCCGCTGCGCGGGGCATGAGCGTTGCACTGCGGAAACGGCGTGCGAAGCCGCGCGTGCCTCCGTGCCGTTGGTATCGTGGCCATCGCGTTTCTGGGGTCCGGGTGCGGGACGGACCCGCCGACGCTGCTCCGAACGCTCGCGTCCTGGGCGGCCACCGGCGCGATGCTCGGTCGGGCGTGGGCCGACGGCGCCACGCCGCGCGCGTACACGGAGCGCACGCTCGAGCGGGCGCAGCGCGAGCTCGCCACGCAGGCGCGCGAGCTCGGGACGCTGCCAACCGCGCAGCGCACGCAGGCGACGCCGGTGACCGAGCGCGTTCTCCGCGGCCTGCGCGATCTCGCGTGGGCGGTGCGTGCCCACGACCGCGCGGCGGTGCGGCGGCTGGCCGACACGCTCGGCGCAGACGCGCGGCGGCTTTCGAGCCTGGACGAGCCGCCGTCGTGAGCCGGGCGTTGCAGGTCGCGCTCGGCGTGGTGACGGCCTTCGGCGGCTTTCTCGAAGCCGGCTCGATCGCGACGTCGGCGCAGGCCGGCTCGGAGTTCGGATACCGGCTCCTCTGGGTCCTCGCCCTCGGCACGCTCTGTCTCGTGTTCCTCGTGGAGATGTCCGGGCGCCTCGCCGCCGTCAGTCATCACACGATCGCCGCGGCCGTCCGTGAGCGGTTCGGCTTCGCGTTCTATCTGCTGCCGCTCGTGGGCATGGTGCTCGTGGGTGTGTTGACGCTGGTGGCCGAGCTGGGCGCAATATGCATCGCGTTGCAGTTTGCGACGGGCATCGCGTTTCAGTGGTGGGCATTGCCGGTCACGTTCGCCGTGTGGGCGCTCTTGTGGGCCGGCAACTTCGACGTCATCGAGAATGGCGTGTCGCTCCTGGGCCTGCTGACGGTGGTCTTCATCGTGGCCGCCCTCCGTGAGCAGCCTCCGCTGCGCGACATCGCCGCCGGGCTCGTGCCGTCGCTCGCGCCGCACGACGGCGGGCGCTTCTGGTTTCTCGCGGTCAGCATCCTCGGTGCCACGCTCACGCCCTACCTCTTCTATTTCTACTCGTCGGGAGCCGTCGAGGAGCACTGGGACGAGCGCATGCTGACGACGAACCGCATGGTGGCATCCGTGGGCATGGGCTTCGGCGCGGTGCTGGCCGCGGCCGTGCTGGTCGTGTCGGCAACCGTGTTCGGCCCACGAGGCATCCGGCTCGAGAGCTACGACCAGCTCGCCCTGCTGCTGACGGACAGCCTCGGGCGCTGGGGCTTTGCGCTGTTCGTCGCCGCGCTGGCCATCGCCTGCCTCGGCGCCGCCCTCGAGATCACGCTGGCGCTGGCGTACATGGTCGCGCAGGGCTTCGGGTGGAGCTGGGGCGAGAACCTCGGACACCAGGAGGCCGCGCGCTTCACGGCGACCTACACCGTCGCGCTCGTGCTGGCCGCCATTCCCGTGGCCCTCGGCCTCGATCCGATGCGCGTGACCAATGTCGCCATGGTGCTCAACGGCGCCGCGCTGCCGCTCGCCGTGATGCCGTTCCTCGTGCTGATGAACGATCGCGACTACGTCGGCGTGCACGCGAACGGTCGTCTCGCCAACGTCGTGGTGCTCGTCGTGACCGTGCTGGCCTGCGTGCTGGCGATCGTCTCGCTGCCGCTCGAGCTCGTGGGCGGGTGAGCACCATGCTCGATCTCGTGCGCGACGTGCTCGACAAGCAACTCCTCGATCGGCAGGGGCGGCCGTTCGGCAAGGTCGACGGCATCGTGCTCGAGGTGCGTGCCGACGCGCCACCGCGCGTCGTCGCCCTCGAGGTCGGCCTGAGCACGCGACTGGCGCGGCTGCCCGCCTGGCTCTCCCGCTGGATGGGCCGGCTCACGCGGCACGCCGAGGTCACGCGCATTCCGAAGGAGGCCGTCATGGCCGTGGCCAACGACATTCGCGTGGACATCGACGCGACGCGTACGCCGTCGTGGCGCCTCGAGCGGCGCCTCGCGCGACTATTCGCGCGGCTGCCGGGCGGCCGATGAAACATCCTGCGTCGGTCCCGAGGCGCGCCCCGGCTGCGCCGGGGCGCGTCCCGAGCGTCGGGGGTCTGGGGGCCATGTCGGGGCCCCCAGGAAAATAGATGAGCTCGGAGCTACGTGTCGAGCACCTGCTCGGACGCGTCGTGGTCGACAGCGCCGGCCGCCGTATCGGTCGGATCGAAGAGGTCCAGGCCGAGCGCGAGGGCCCCGAATGGGTGGTGCAGAGTTACGTGCTCGGCGTCGACGGCCTCCTCGAGCGGCTGGCCGCCGGCGCCATCGTCCAGGGCATCGTCGGGACACTGGCCGGCACGCGACGGCGACGGCGGATCGGCTGGGACGAGCTCGATCTGAACGACCCCGACCGACCGCGGCTTCGGTCCGCGTCCGCGGGAGAGGGGCGTCGCCTCAGCGCTTGAGCGGCACGACCGCGTGCTCGCGCGCGTCTTCGGCGCCGGCGCGCGTCATGCGGCAGTGCCCGTCGAACATCACGCCCTCGTCGACCACCACGATCGGCGCCTCGACGTCGCCCGAGACGCGTGCGCCGCCCCGGAGCTCGACTCGCTCGACGCCTTCCACGTTGCCGATGACTTCGCCGCTGATCAGCACGACCCCGGCCCGGATGGAGGCGTTGATCACGCCCTTCTCGCCAACGATCAGCGTATCGTTCGAATGGATCTCGCCGTGCAGGCGGCCGTTGATCATCACGGTGCCGCTGAACGTGAACTTGCCGTCGATCTGACAGGCCTCGTCCAGGAAGGCGGTGAGCTCGCCGGTGTCCTTGCCGCGCGTCTTGCCCTTGCCTTTCCACATCATGACCGCCACCTGCCTCCTCGCCGCCGATCGCTGACGGTAGACCGATGCCGCGCGTGGCCGCGCGGGGCGCGATGGGGTTGTGCGCGACGAAGTATCGGAATCAGATGTAGCACTCGCGGCTTCGCCGGGTCAAATTTTGGGGATCGCGGGGACCGCGGCTGACGCGCTGGTGCCGTCCCGCGCCGGATGCCGAGCGCGGTCGGGCGCCGGCCGGCGCACGTGCTCGAGGGCCAGCCACACGACGAAGTACAGCGCGAGGAGGCCCGAGGCGCGGTGGAACAGCGGCAGCGAGTCGGCGGAATAGATCTCGAGGCCATACGCGATCGCGCCAAGCACGGACAGCAAAGCCATCTGGAGAAGACGGATGGCGTCGGCGGCGCCCGCAGACCACGGCAGCAGCACGAGCAGCACCAGGAACGAATAGTAATAGCCGGCCGGCGACACGGCGCACCAGATGAGCGGCACCGCGTACATCATTGACTCGAGCGGGCGCGCCCGCAGTATCAGCGGCAGCGCCGCGGCCAGATAGAGTCCCGAAACGAGCGGAACGATCCACCCGGCTGGCCGGGCGGCCGCGAGCGCGATCGGATCGACGGAGCGCATGCCGTCGGCGTAGACGTTCCAGGGCGCCGCGTGGAAGACCAGCCACGTGCCGAGGCCGACGTGGTTGGTGAACGCGCTGTCGCCGTGCCGGCGGATCTTGGCGACGAACTCGCCGACGGAGAGCGGCTCGGCCGCCACGGCGACGACGGCCGCCGCGGTGACCATGACCAGCGTGGCGGCGAGGAGGCAGCGCGCGAGCGTGCGGTCGGTGGCGCGGGCGCGGTGCGCCTGGCACCACTTGACGACGAGCGGGACGAACAGCAGCAGGGGAAAGATGCGCGCGATCGCCGCGTAGGCGAAGAGGCCGCCGGCGGTGGCGCCGGCGCCGCGGGCGAAGGCGGCCGCGCCCGCGATCACGGCGGCGATCCAGTCCCAGCGGACGATAGAGCCGCCGACGTAATCGAAGCGTGCGAAGAAGCTCAGGAGCAGCGACGCCGCGGTCAGCGCGCCGGCGACGGGGCCGAAAGCGCGCGCGGCCAGCGTGAGCGCGCCCGCGATCAACACGTAGTCGATCGACGTCACCGCCGCCAGTGTCAGTGGCGTGGCCGGCAGCCAGCGGACGAGCGCGTGCAGCAGCAGCGCGCGCGGGGGCGGGTCGTTGTAGCCGTGGTCCATCAGCAGTCGACGCCAGTCGGGGATTCGCGGGCCAAAGAACAACAGATCCTGCTTGAAGGCGCGCCAGCGGGCGTCGCTGAAGCGCCCACGCACGGCCGCGGCGTCGATGGAGCGGACGTCGCGCGCCTGGTACGTCGGCAGGTCGCGGAGGCGCTCGATCCCGGCGAACGCGCCGAGCTCGCGGCCGGCCACGTACGTCGCCTCGTAGAGGCGCGCGTAGCCGAGCTCGGGGAGGTACTTGGCGCCGACGAAGTAGTGGAACGCGTCCCAGTAATGGATCTGCTGGCGCGGCACCGCATGGAAGAAGCCGAAGTTCACGTAGCCGATGGCGGCGACGCCGACGAGCGCGACGATGGCCACGCGCAGCCGGCGCGACACGGGGCGCCCGGCGGCGAGAACGGCAAAGACAGCGGCGAGAGCGAGAAGAAGAAGGAGCCTGGCGAGACGAAAGGCCAGGTAGGCGTTCAGAACGATCGGATAAGGCGCTCGACCCGTTCGTCGTGAGACTGGAACGGGTCCTTGCAGAGAATCGTCTCACGCTCGGGATCGTTGAGCTTCAGATAGACCCAGTCGACGCGGTAGTCCTTGCCCTTCAGGTTGGCCTGCCGGATGAACTCACCGCGCAGCCGCGCGCGCGTCGTCTGCGGCGGGGTGTGCTTGGCGGCCTCGATCGTCTCGTCGTCGGTGATGCGATCGACCATGTCCTTGCCGACGAGCTTGTAGTACAGCCCGCGATCCGGCCGGATGTCGTGGTACTGCAGATCCATCAGCGAGATCTTCGGATCGCGCCACGACAGCCGGTTGCGCGTCATGTAGCTCTCGATCCACTGCCGCTTGATGACCCAGTCGAGCTCGCGGTCGAGCTGCATCGGATCGGTCTCGAGCTTCTCGATGATGTCGGTCCAGCGCGCGAGCACGTCCTTGGAGGCGGGGTCGGCGTCGATGGCGGCCACGTAGCGCGTCGCGTACTCCAGGTACTCCTGCTGCATCTGCAGCGCGGAGATCGAGCGCCCGTCCTTGAGCTTGATCGTCTCCTTCAGCGTCGGGTCGTGCGAGATGTCGCGGATGGCCTGCACCGGCGACTGGAGCGAGTAGTCCTTGTCGAAGAAGCCATCCTCGATCATGTCGAGCACGAGCGCCGTCGTGCCGATCTTCAGATAGGTCGCGACCTCGGACATGTTCGAGTCGCCGACGATGACGTGCAGGCGGCGATAGCGCTCGGCATCGGCGTGCGGCTCGTCGCGGGTGTTGATGATCGAGCGTGACGACGTCGTCGCGCCGGAGATCTCCTGGCAGATGTGCTGGGCGCGCTGGCTCAGGCAGTAGTGGAAGCCGCGCGGCGTCTGGAGCACCTTGCCGGCGCCGGCGAAGATCTGGCGCGTCACGAAGAACGGAATCAATGCTTCCGCGAGCCGCTGGAACGACACGTCGCGACTGACCAGGTAGTTCTCGTGGCAGCCGTACGAGTTGCCGGCGGAGTCCGTGTTGTTCTTGAACAGGAGGATGTTGCCGGAGATCCCGTCTTCGCGCAGCCGCTTCTCGGCCTGGTGCAGCAGATCCTCGACGATCCGCTCGCCCGCCTTGTCGTGGATCACCAGCTCGGCGACGTCATCACACTCTGGCGTCGCGTACTCCGGGTGGAAACCTGTATCGAGGTACAGCCGTGCGCCATTTTCCAGGAATACATTCGCGTTGCGCGCGCCCGGGATGACCTTCTCGAAAAGATAGCGCGCGACGTTGTCAGGCGAGAGGCGGCGCTGACCGTTGAGCGTGCAGGTCAGGCCGTATTCGTTTTCGAGACCGAAGATCCGGCGCTTCATCTGGCCTCAGCCTAGCATGCCTTACCGCGCTGTGCCCAGCAGTTGACTCAGCGCTTCGGGTGGAATGCGGCGAAACTTCCGGCGCTCCTTCGTGCGATCGAGGACGGCCACCTCGAGATCGCGCTCGGTGAGGGTCTTGTTCTGCGTCACCGTCAGCGCCCGGACCCCGAGCTGCAGTGATTCGTCCAGGCCCAGGGCCTCGCGGAAGTGGTCCTTGAGGAAACGGCGGATCTCGTCGGCCTGCCCGCCCATGGCGGCATAGTTGCGCTCGTCCTCGATCGTGCCGTCGTAGAGGATGTGATAGATCTCGTTGCGCCCGCCGTTGGCGTCGCCGACCTCGGCCACCAGCACTTCGACCTCGAACGGCTTGATGTCCTGGGTAAAAATGTTCCCGAGCGCCTGGGAGTACGCATTCGCGAGCGCCTTCGCGGTCACGTCCCCGCGGCTGTACGAGTAGCCCTTTACATCGGCGTGACGGATACCCGCGATGCGCAAGTTCTCGAACTCGTTGTACTTGCCCACGCCGGCGAACGCGATGCGATCGTAGATCTCCGAGATCTTGTGGAGAAGTGTCGACGGATTTTCCGCAACGAGGAGGATCCCGTCCCGGAACTCCAGCGTGACGATGGACCGGCCGCGTGCGATGCCCTTGCGGGCATACTCGGCCTTGTCCTTCATCATCTGCTCGGGGCTGACGTAATACGGCAGCGGCATCGTTAGCCCCCGTTTCCGGTGCGCTTGCGGTCATCGAGGATCTGCTCGCAGACGCGTCGTACCTCGTCGTCGGCCACGTCCCCGAAGCCGCTCCGGGTGATGGTCTTGACCGTCGGGAAGATCCCGCGCACGAAATCCGGGCCGCCCGTACCGACGTCCTCGTCGGCGGCGTCGATGAGGGCCTGGAGCGCCACCTGCAGGGCGTCGTCGCGCCCCATGTCGCGCTTCCACAGCTTCTTCAGCGAGTCGCGAGCGTCCTTGGAGCCGGAGCCCTGGGCGTCGTAGTTGGTCTCCTCGTAGCGGCCACCGGTGATGTCGTACTTGAACAGACGCCCCACGCCGGACTTCTCGTCGAAGCCCGCGAAAATCGGCACCACGGCCAGGCCCATCATGGCCGCCTGCAAGTTCATCCGAATCATCTGGCCCAGCTTGTTGGCCTTGCCCTCGAGCGACAGGTTGTCTCCCTCGACCTTCTCGTAATGCTCGAGCTCTGTCTGGAAGAGCTTGGCCATCTCCATGGCGGGCCCGGCGGCGCCGGCGATGCCGACGCCGGACAGATCGTCGGACTTGAAGATCTTCTCGATGCGCCGGCTCGCCACCTGATAGCCGGCGGTGGCCTGCCGGTCGCCGGCCATGATGACGCCGTCACGGTAGCGGACGGCGATGACGGTGGTGCCGTGGGGCACCTCGGACGGCGTCACCGAGGCGCTCGTGGACGGCGCCGGCATCAGATGCGGATTATCACGGCGAAGAAGCTCCATGAAGCTCGAGTCGACGTGGGTGCGGAAGACGTCTTGCCAGCGCGCGTCGTTCATCGTTCTCCTTTGCGCGAAGAACGCGTCACATGCCGAAGCTGGGCCGCGAGA
>DASTCJ010000126.1:0-17693 GCA_035605575.1 Candidatus Methylomirabilota bacterium | reverse complement strand
CACAGGCGGCAAGCGAGCGCTCGTCGAGCATCTCGAGCCGGTTCGGCTGCAGCGACGAGTCGAGCACCATGGCGACGCAGTCCTGGCCCGCCTCCGTCGACGAAAAAGTCGCCAGCCAGGTCGCCTCGGTGTCCGGCACGGGATGCAGTCGCAGCGTCAGCTCGACGAGGACGCCGAGCGTGCCGAGCGAGCCGACCATCAGCTTCGGCACGTCATACCCGGTGACCGACTTCACGACCTTCGCGCCACCCCAGGTCAGCACGCCGTCGGCCTGCACGAAGCGCACGCCGAGAAGCAGGTCGCGCATAGTGCCGTAGCGCAGGCGCAATGGCCCGCTCGCCTGCGTGGCCGCGATGCCGCCAAGCGTTCGTGCTCGGAACCCGGGCGGGTCGAGCGGGAGCGCCTGGCGATGGGATGAGAGCCGGGTGGCGAGCGCACCGGCCGTCATCCCCGCCTGCACGCTGACCGTCAGATCGTCGGGATTGTGCTCGATCACCGTGTCGAGGCGGCGCAGGTCGAGGACGACATCCACGCGTCGCGGCGGGCAGCCATGGTCCAGATGTCCGCCGTTGCCGCGCGGGATCACGGACAGCTGCTCGGCGTGGGCGAGGGCCACGACCTGCGCGAGCTGCTCAACCGTCGTGGGCGCGGCCAGCCAGCGTGGCGCCAGGCCGTCGACGGCGGCGCCCGCCAGCGTCGCGGCGTCGTCGCGGAATCCGTCGGCGCCGAGCACGGCCAGCAGCGCGCCGGCGAGCGAGCGAGCGGTGACGCTCACGCCCTCAGACCCACGTGCCGTCGGGCAGGAGCGGGCGCGTCGGCCGGAAGCCCTCGCCGCACGCCGGATGCGACGGCAGCAGCTTGGCGGGGTTCATGAGCCCGTCGGGATCGAAGACGCGCCGCAGGCGGTACATGAAGTTCAGGTCCGCCTCCGCATATTGCAGCGGCAGGTTTTTCGCCTTGTCCATGCCGACGCCGTGCTCGCCGGTGACGCTGCCACCGAGCGCGATACACGCACGCAGCAGCGCCTCGTTGGCTTCCTGCGCGCGCGTGAACTCGTCCGGCTTGCGATCGTCGTAGCAGATCATCGGGTGCAGATTTCCGTCACCGGCGTGGAAGACGTTCGCGATCAGCAGGCCGTAGCGTGCGCCGATCGACACCATCTCGCGCATGATGGCCGGGAGTTTCGACCTCGGCACGACTGCGTCCTGCAGCAGGTACGCCGACGCGATACGCCCGATAGCACCGGCAGCTTCCTTGCGGCCCTTCCACAGCAGCGCGCGCTCCAGCTCGTCGCGGGCGACGGTGACGAAGAGCGCCTGCCGCTCGCGGCAGATGGCCGCGATGCGCTCGCCCTGGATCTCGACCTCGGCACGCGGACCATCGAGCTCGATCAGCAGCACGGCGCCGGCGCCGTCGGGATAGACCTTGCCGACGGCGGCATTGATGGCGCCGACCATCGCCTCGTCGAGCATCTCGAGCGCGGCCGGCACGATCCCGGCGGCGATGATGGCCGAGACGGCCTCGGAGGCGTCCACCACGGTGGCGAAGGCGGCGAGCACTGTCTTCACGGCCTCGGGAAGATGCAGCAGGCGAACCGTCACCGCGGTGACGAGCCCGAAGGTGCCCTCGGCGCCAACCATGGTGCCGGGAAGATCGTACCCCGGCCGATCCGCGGCCTTGCCGCCGACACGGACGACCTCGCCCGTCCCGATGACGAACTCCAGACCGAGCACATGGTTGGTCGTGATGCCGTACTTCAGACAGTGCGGTCCGCCGGCATTGGTCGAGACGTTGCCGCCGATCGATGACACCATCTGGCTCGACGGATCGGGCGCGAAGAAATACCCGCGCTCGCGCACCGCGTTGGTCAGCCACAGGTTGATGAGCCCGGGCTGGACGGTGGCCGTGCGGTCGGGCAGGTCGATCTCGAGGACGGCCGTCATGCGCGTCGTCGAGACCATCACGCCGCCGCGCGGCGCCATGGCGCCGCCGATGAGCCCGGTGCCCGAGCCGCGCGGCACGACCGGAACGCGCTCCCGACGGCAGAGTCGCACGACGTCGCGGACCTGCTCGGTGGACCGCGGCAGCACGATGGCGTCCGGCTCGCCCTTGTAGAGCGTGTGCATGTCCGCGTCGTAGGTGAGCCGCGCCTCGCGCGAGGTGAAGACACCGTCGGCGCCGAGGATCCGCTCGAGCTCGCTTCGGACGATCCCGCTCAGTCCCATCACTCGGTCCCTGCGTCGCCGAAAAAGAAGTTGCCGGTCCCGACGCGGCGGACCGGCAAGGGTGGGAATCGCCTGCCCGGAACGCTCAGCCGATCTTCCAGGTATCTCCCGACGTGAGCAGCTTCGCGATGCTGCCGGGTCCGCGCTCGGAGATCGCGCGCTGCTCCTGCTGCAGCATGACGTCCTCGTAGATCGGTGCCTCGATCTCCTCGAGCACGCCGATCGGCACCGGGAAATCCGGCGCGAAGAGACCGGCGAGGAGCTTGGCGGCATTCACGTTGCGCTCGTCGTGGATCCACAGCGCGCTCTCGGGGACGCTGCCGGCGTCCACGACCTTCGGCAGCACGCCGTCCATGATCACGGCCTTGCGCGCGTCCGGCGGTCCGAAGATGAGCGGCTTGCCGTGCTGGAGCCGGAGCTCGTGCAGCGCGCGCGACTCCTTGTCGTACATCACGTTCCACGCCAGATCGTTGTACACGTTGCAGTTCTGGAGAATCTCGAGGAACCCGGTGCCGCGATGCCCGGCCGCACGCTTCAGCATCTCGTCCATGTGCGCGATGTTGCGATCGACCGTGCGGGCCACGAAGGTGGCGCCGCAGCCGAGGGCGAACGCCAGCGGATTCACGGGTCGGTCGGCCGAGCCCATGGGCGTGGACTTCGTCACCTTGCCGAGCTCGCTGGTCGGCGAGTACTGGCCCTTGGTGAGGCCGTAGATCCGGTTGTTGAACAGCAAGATCGTGATGTTCACGTTGCGGCGCAGCACGTGCAGCATGTGGTTGCCGCCGATGGAGAGCCCGTCGCCGTCGCCGGTGACGAGGAACACCTTCAGATCGGGTCGGGCCACGCGCAGGCCGGTGGCGATGGCGGGCGCGCGTCCGTGGATCGTGTGAAATCCGTAGGTGTTCATGTAGTACGGAAACCGGCTGGAGCAGCCGATGCCGGAGATGAACACGATGTTCTCGCGCGGAATGCCGAGATCCGGCATCGACTTCTGCACCGCGCTCAGGATGGCGTAGTCACCGCACCCGGGGCACCATCGAACGTCCTGGTCCGACTCGAAATCTTTCTTCGTGTACTTGGGCGCCGGCGTGGCCGCCGCCCCTGCCCCCTGGGCACTCATGCTGGACTCCCGATGAGTTGGATGATGGCCTCGTAGATCTCTTCGCTGGCCAACGGCAGACCGCGCACACGATTGAAGCCGACGGCATCCACGAGGTACTCGGCACGCAGCACGCGCACGAGCTGTCCGCTGTTGATCTCCGGCACGAGCACCTTGCGGTACTCGCGCAGGATGTGACCGAGGTCCGGCGGCAGCGGATTGAGGTGACGCAGGTGAATCGACGCGACCGACCGCCCGTCCGACTGCGCGCGCTCCACGGCCGCCGTGATCGAGCCATACGTGCCGCCCCAGCCGACGACGAGGAGATCGCCGGTGGCCGGGCCGTTGATGGTGGTTGGCGGAATTTCCTGCGCCACGCGCCGGACCTTCTCCGCGCGCATGCGAACCATGTGATCGTGGTTGTCCGGATCGTACGAGATGTTCCCCGTCACATCCTGCTTCTCGATGCCGCCGATGCGATGCTCGAGCCCGGGCGTCCCGGGGCGGACCCACGGACGCGAAAGCGTCGCCGGATCGCGCAGATACGGGAAGAAGCCTTCCTTCTCGGTGCGGAAGTGGATGTCGATCGGCGGCAGTGTCTCGGGATCGGGAATGAGCCAGGGCTCCGAGCCATTGGCCAGGAAGCCGTCGCTCAGCACGAACACCGGGCACATGTACTTGGCGGCGATGCGCACCGCCTCGTAGGCGACGTAGAAGCAGTCGCCGGGCGTGGCCGGGGCGAGCACGACGACGGGCGACTCGCTGTTGCGGCCGTAGAGCGCCTGCATCAGATCCGCCTGCTCCGTCTTCGTCGGCAGGCCCGTCGATGGACCGCCACGCTGGATGTCGAAGATCACCAGCGGCAGCTCGGCCGTCACCGCCAGACCAATCGCCTCGCCCTTGAGCGCGATGCCAGGGCCGCTCGAGCCGGTCACGCCGATGGCCCCGCCGAACGAAGCACCGATGGCGGCCGTCGCCGCCGCAATCTCGTCCTCGGCCTGGATGGTGCGGATGCGGAAGCGCTTGTGCATCGCGAGCTCTTCGAGAATGCTCGATGCCGGCGTGATCGGATAGGCGCCGTAGACGATCGGGACCTTCGAACGCTCGGCGGCGGCGAGCAGCCCCCACGCGAGCGCGCGGTTGCCCGTCATGGCGCGATAGACGCCGGCCGCCATCTCCGCCGGCTCGATCTGATAGTGCTCGGAGAAGATCTCGGCCGTCTCGCCGTACGCGTGCCCGGCCTTCAGCACGCGCGTGTTGGCTTCGGCGAACTGCGGATTCTTCGCGAACTTCTTCCCGATCCAGTCCAGAGTCGGTTCGAGCGGGCGCGTGTAGATCCACGACACGAGGCCGAGGGCGAAGAAGTTCTTCGTCCGGTCCTTCTCCTTCGTGTTCAGTGGCAGGTCCTTGATGGCCTCGTAGGTGAGGCCCGTCATGTCGACCTTGTGCAGGCGGTAACGCTCGGCCAGTGCGGGGTCGTCCAGCGGGTTGGCGTTGTAGCCGGCCTTGTCGAGATTCCGCTTGTCGTACGCCGCCGTGTTGACGATGAGCAGTCCGCCCGTCTTCAGGTCGCGAAGATGCACCTTGAGCGCGGCGGGGTTCATGGCCACGAGACAATCGAGCCGGTCGCCGGGCGTGTAGACGCGCAGGCTGCCGAACTGCAGCTGGAAGCTCGAGACACCGAACAGCGTTCCGGCCGGAGCGCGAATCTCGGCGGGAAAGTTCGGCAAGGTCGCGAGATCGTTGCCCGCCCACGCCGACTCCGTGGTGAACTGCTCGCCGGTCAGCTGCATGCCATCCCCGGAATCGCCGGCGAACCGGATGACAGCGCGATCGAGCTCGCGTCGTGCCTTCGTCCCGGTGGCTGGCGCTGCCGTCTCGCTCATCGAGCTATCCTCTCCCCTCTGGTGGTCGTCGACCTTCGTCACGTCGGACGCATACGCCGTCCGCAATGACCGGGACGGGATTCACGCCGAGGTCGCCCCCCTTCGACGGGGCGTGATTCATGTTAGCGAAGCCCCCCGCTTTCGGCAAGGTTAATGGACGGTTATCCCGCATCGATCGCGTGGGGGTTCTTGAGCCCGTCGCCGGGCGGCAGGTTCAGAACGGCCTCCGGATGCAGATGCGCGAGCCACCGGATGACGTCGCTCACGGTGACCACGCCGACCGGCCGATGCTGCGCATCGACGAGCGGCACGGTGCGATAACCGGCCACGCTCATCGAGTGCACGGCGTACGCGATCCGATCGGTCGCCGACAGCGCCTCGGGACGTGGTGTCATAACCTCGTGGAGCGCCGTGCGCGCGGCGTCGCGCGGGACGCCGGCCACACGCGTCAGCACGTCGCGCTCGGTGAAGATGCCGGTCAGCCGACCGGCCTCGTCGACGATGAGCACGCCCGCCTGGCGCCGCTCCAGCATGCGGCCGATGGCCTCGGCCACCGTCGCCGTCTCCGGCAGGCAGATCGGCTCGGCCGGCTCCAGGGCCGCGATGGTGTCGTTGAGAAAGGCGCCGCCGATGTCGGAGAGCTCGTCGTCCTCGAATACCTGATCGTCGTCCTCGAGATGATCCATCACGATCCCTCCTGCGCGCGAGCGACCGGAACGCTCGCGTCCTTCAGCATCTCGATGAATCGCGTGGCCGTCGGTGTCAGCGGCTTCTGTCGCCGATGGATGATGCCCACCGGCCGCGCGAGGTCGGGCACGCCCAAGCCTACCGCCGCCAGCGTCCGAACGCCGGCCTCTTTCTCGACGGTGTGACGCGGCAGAATGCTGACGCCGGCATCGATGATGATCGCCTGCTTGATCGTCTCGATGTTGTCGAACTCCATGACGATGTTCGGACGCGCGCCGCGCTGCCGGAGCGCACGGTCGATGGCCTTGCGGATGGGCAGCGCGCGGTCGAAGGCAACGTAGGGCACGCCGTGGAGATCGGCCGGCTGCAGGAGTCGGCGGCGCGCGAAGCGATGGTTGGGATGACACACCACCGCCATGGGCTCCTTGCGCAGCGGCACGACCGCGAGCGCGCGATCCGAGGGCGGATACGACATGATGCCGATGTCCGCCTCGCCGCTCAGCACGGCCTCCACGACCTTGTGAGGATGCAGGCACTCGAGCTGCACGCGCGCGTCCGGATAGAGCGAAGAGAACTGCTGCATCGGCCGGCTGACGTCGTGCAGGCCGACGGAATAGATGGCGGCGACGCGCACGGTGCCGTCCACTCGCGCCTTGACGGCGGCGAGGTCCGACTTGGCTTTCTCCCACGACTCGAGCATCGAGCGGCAGGCCTCGTACAGCGAGCGACCCTCGGCCGTCACCACGAACGGCCGCTGCGTGCGATCGATCAGCACGGCGCCGACCTGGCTCTCGAGCTGCTGCACCGCCTGACTGGCCGCCGACTGTGACACGAAGTTCTGCTCGGCGCCCTTGGAGAAGGAGCGGAGGCGGACCACGTCGCAGTAGAGCCGCAGCGTCTCGAGGTGCACGCGGTCACTCTACACCATTAGAGATTCTGATACCCACCATACGTCTTTTCCCTGATGACTAATACTGACGAGACGAGTACTATCGTGCAACTCTTCACAAAGGGGTAGGAGCATGAACGAGCAGGCGCCGCCATCGCTCGCCGGCCCGCCTTCCGCGCAGGGGCTGTACGACCCGGCCCACGAGCACGACGCGTGCGGCGTCGGCTTCGTCGTCCACATCAAGGGCGTGCGCTCGCACGCCATCGTGCGCCAGGCGCTGCAGGTGCTCATCAACCTCCTGCATCGGGGCGCCTGCGGCTGTGAGGCCAACACCGGTGACGGGGCCGGCATCCTGCTGCAGATGCCCGACAAGTTCCTCCGCAAGCAGTGTGGACGCCTCGGCATTCCCCTGCCCGGTCCGAAGGACTACGGCGCCGGTCTCGTGTTCCTGCCGCGGGACATCGTCCAGCGCGAGAAGGTCCAGGGCCTGATCGCCACCATCGTGGCGGAGGAGGGGCAGCGGCTGCTCGGCTGGCGCGACGTCCCGACGCACGACCGCCACCTGGGCGCCAGCGCCGTCGGCGTGGAGCCACACATCAAGCAGATCTTCATCGGCCGCGGCGAGGGCACGCGCCACCACGCCCAGTTCGAGCGCAAGCTCTACGTCGTCAGAAAGCGCATCGAGCACGCGGTCGAGGTCATGGATTTCTCCGAGAAGCGGCTCACCTACATCCCGAGCCTGAGCAGCAACACGCTCATCTACAAGGGCATGCTCTCGGCGGACCAGATCCAGGCCATGTTCCCCGATCTGATGGATCCCGACGTCGAGTCCGCGCTGGCCCTCGTGCATCAGCGATTCAGCACGAACACCTTTCCGTCGTGGCCGCTGGCCCATCCCTATCGCTACATCGCGCACAACGGCGAGATCAACACGCTGCGCGGCAACATCAACTGGATGCGCGCGCGCGAGGCGCTCTGCAAGTCGAGCGTGCTCGGCGACGACCTCGCCAAGGTCCTGCCCGTCACGCGCGAGGGACTCTCCGACTCGGCCACCTTCGACAACGTGCTCGAGTTCCTCGTGATGAACGGCCGCTCGCTGCCGCATGCGATCCTCATGATGATCCCGGAGCCCTGGCAGCACCACGAGTCCATGAGCCCGGAGCGCCGCGCGTTCTACGACTACCACTCGTCGCTGATGGAGCCGTGGGATGGACCGGCGTCCATCGCGTTCACGGACGGCACCGTCATCGGCGCGGTGCTCGATCGCAACGGCCTGCGGCCGTCCCGGTACTACGTCACCAAGGACGACCTGGTCATCATGGCCTCCGAGGTCGGCGTGCTCGACATCCCGCCCGAGCAGATCCTCGTCAAGGAGCGACTGCACCCGGGCCGCATCTTCCTCGTGGACACCGGGCAGGGTCGCATCATCGAGGACGACGAGATCAAGGCGGAGCTCGCCGCCGAGCACCCCTATGGCGACTGGCTGCTCCAGAACCAGGTTCACCTGGAGGACGTGGCCGCGGCGCCGGTCACGGAGTCCGATCACGCCACCGTGCTCACGCGGCAGATCGCGTTCGGCTACACGCACGAGGATCTCCGCCTGCTCCTGGCGCCCATGGCAAAGAACGGCGAGGAGCCCATCGGGTCCATGGGAACGGACACCGCGCTGGCCGTTCTCTCCGATCGTCCGCGGCCGCTCTACGACTACTTCAAGCAGCTGTTCGCGCAGGTGACGAACCCGCCGCTCGATCAGATCCGCGAGGAGCTCGTGACCGCGATGGAGTCGACCATCGGGCCGGAGGGCAACCTGCTCGAGGCCGAGCCGGGCTCCTGCCGGCAGATCGTGCTGAAGGATCCCATCATCGCGAACGAGGACCTGGCCAAGCTCGCGCACATCCGCGGGCTCGGCTTCAAGGCGATCACGCTGCCGATGCTCTACCCCGTCGCCGAGGGCGCGGCCGGGCTCGAGCACGCCATCGAGGTGTTGCAGCGACGGGCCAGTCGCGCCATCGCCGACGGCCACAACATCGTGGTCCTCTCCGACCGCGGCGTGACCGCCGAGCTGGCCGCCATCCCGAGCCTGCTCGCCACCGCCGCCGTGCATCATCACCTCGTCCGGCAGGGCGACCGCACGCGCTGCGGACTCGTGATCGAGACGGGAGACGCGCGCGAGGTGCACCACATGTGCCTGCTCATCGGTTACGGCGCCGGCGCCGTGAACCCGTGGGTGGCATTCGAAAGCATCGACGACCTCATCCACCACGGTGTGCTGACGGGACTCGACCACGCCAAGGCCGTGCGCAACTACATCAAGGCCCTCAACAAGGGCATCCTGAAGGTGATGGCGAAGATGGGGATCTCGACGCTGCAGAGCTACTGCGGCGCCCAGATCTTCGAAGCGGTCGGCCTCAACCGCGCCGTCGTCGACCGTTACTTCGCCGGTACCGCGTCGCGTGTGGGCGGCATCGGCCTCGACGTGATCGCCGAGGAGGCGCGGCGGCGTCACGCCGAGGCCTATCCCGAGCGTCCGGTGGAGCGTCCCGATCTCGACTGGGGCGGCGAATACCAGTGGCGCCGCGATGGCGAGCACCATCAGGTGAATCCCGACATGATCGCGAAGCTCCAGGCCTCCACGCGGGCCGGCAGCTACGCCGCCTTCAAGGAATACTCGAAGATCGTCGACGACCAGAGCCGCCATCGCGCGACGCTGCGTGGGCTCTTCACGCTCAAGCCCGCCGGACCGCCGGTGCCGCTGGCCGAGGTCGAATCCGTCGAGTCCATCCTGAAGCGGTTCGCGACGGGCGCGATGTCCTACGGCTCCATCAGCCAGGAAGCACACGAGACGCTCGCCATCGCGATGAATCGGATCGGCGGGCGGTCGAACACCGGCGAAGGCGGCGAGGACCCCGCTCGATACGTGCCCGACCCGAACGGCGACTGGCGGCGAAGCGCGGTGAAGCAGGTCGCCTCCGGTCGCTTCGGCGTGACGAGCGAGTACCTGGTCAATGCCGATGACATCCAGATCAAGATGGCCCAGGGCGCCAAGCCCGGCGAAGGCGGACAGCTGCCCGGCCACAAGGTCTATCCATGGATCGCCAAGGTGCGCTACGCGACGCCGGGCGTGGGACTGATCTCCCCGCCGCCGCACCACGACATCTATTCGATCGAGGATCTGGCCCAGCTCATCCACGATCTGAAGAACGCCAATCCGAGAGCGCGAATCCACGTGAAGCTCGTGGCTGAGGTCGGTGTCGGTACCGTGGCCGCCGGCGTGGCCAAGGCCCACGCCGATGTGGTCCTGATCTCCGGCCACGACGGCGGCACCGGCGCCTCGCCGCTCACGTCGATCAAGCACGGCGGCGTGCCGTGGGAGCTCGGACTCGCCGAGACGCAGCAGGTCCTCGTGCTCAACAAGCTGCGCGATCGGATCGTCGTGCAGACCGACGGCCAGATGAAGACCGGGCGTGACGTCGTCATCGCCGCCCTGCTCGGCGCCGAGGAGTACGGCTTCTCGACGGCGCCCCTCGTCGTGCTCGGCTGCATCATGATGCGGGTCTGCCACCTGAACACCTGCCCCGTGGGCGTGGCGACGCAGGATCCGGAGCTGCGCAAGCGCTTCGCCGGCAAGCCCGAGCACGTCGTGAACTTCTTCCGGTTCGTGGCCGAGGAAGCGCGCGAGCTGATGGCCGGGCTCGGCTTCCGCAAAATCGAGGACATGATCGGTCGCTCGGATTGCCTCGACGTGGCGCCGGCCGTCGATCACTGGAAGGCTCGTGGTCTCGACCTCGGCTCGATCCTCTATCAGCCGGCCATGCCGCCGGAGGTCGCACGGCGGTGCGTCACCGCGCAGGATCACGGGCTCGAGAAGTCGCTCGACCACACCACGCTGATCCCTGCCTGTCGCGATGCCATCGATCACGGCGCGCGCGTGGAGATGGCGCTGCCGATCCGCAACGTGAACCGCACGGTCGGCACCACGCTCGGCTACGAGGTCACGCTGCGCCACGGCGCCGCCGGACTGCCGGACGATACGATCAGGGTCCACTTCACGGGCTCGGCCGGGCAGTCGTTCGGCGCCTTCGTGCCCCGCGGCATCACCTTCACGCTCGAGGGCGACGCGAACGACTACTGGGGCAAGGGCCTCTCCGGCGGCCGGCTGATCGTGCATCCCCCGGCGCGGTCGACGTTCGTGCCCGAACAGAACATCATCATCGGCAACGTGGCGCTGTACGGCGCCACCAGCGGCGAGGCGTACGTGCGCGGGGTGGCCGGCGAGCGCTTCGCCGTGCGCAATAGCGGCGTGCATGCCGTGGTGGAGGGCGTCGGCGATCACGGCTGCGAGTACATGACGGGCGGACGCGTCGTCGTGATCGGTCGCACCGGACGGAACTTCGCGGCCGGAATGTCGGGCGGCCTCGCGTTCGTGCTCGATCTCGACGGCGATTTCCACCGCCGGTGCAACCGCGACATGGTCGACCTCGAGTCGCTCGACCAGCCGGCCGACGTGCAGGTGGTCGGCGATCTCATCGATCGCCACGTCACCTACACGCACTCGGCACATGCCGCGGGAATCCTCGCGAAGTGGCGCGCCATGCGGCCGCGCTTCGTGAAGGTCACGCCGAAGGACGAAAAGCGCGTGCAGGCCGCGCGCAATCGCGCGCGGGCGGAGGGGCGCGAGCCGACGTTCGCGGAGCTCGTCGGAGCCACCAGTGGGTAAGACCACCGGCTTTCTCGAGATCCAGCGCAAGAAGTGGCCGACGCGGCCGGTGGCCGAGCGGCTCCGCGATTGGAGGGAAGTGTATCTCCCCTACCCGGACGCGGAGCTGCAGAAGCAGGGCGCGCGCTGCATGGACTGCGGTGTCCCCTTCTGCCATCAAGGCTGCCCGCTCGGCAACCTCATCCCGGACTGGAACGACCTCGTCTACAAAGACCGCTGGCGAGACGCCATCGAGCGGCTGCACGCGACCAACAACTTCCCCGAGTTCACGGGCCGGCTGTGTCCGGCGCCGTGCGAGGGCTAGTGCGTTCTCGGCATCAACGACGACCCGGTGACCATCAAGGCCGTCGAGGTGTCGATCATCGAGCACGCGTTCGAGCGCGGCTGGGTGACGGCGGAGATGCCGGCGACGCGCACCGCCAAGAAGGTAGCGGTCGTCGGCTCGGGGCCGGCCGGGCTCGCCGCCGCCGAGCAGCTGAACCGCGCCGGCCACTCGGTGATCGTGTTCGAGCGCGCCGACCGCGTCGGCGGGCTGCTGCGCTACGGCATCCCCGAGTTCAAGATGGAGAAGCGCTTCCTCGAGCGACGCCTCGCGCTGCTGCAGAAGCAGGGCGTCGTGTTCCAGACGAACGCCCACGTCGGCGTGAACGTGCCGGTGGCCGACCTGAGGCGTGAGTTCGACGCGATCGTGCTGGCCGGCGGTGCCTGCGCGCCGCGCGATCTGCCGATTCCCGGCCGCGAGCTCGGCGGCATCCACTTCGCCATGGAGTACCTGACGCTCCAGAACAAGCGCTGCGAGGGCGACGCCGTGCCCGACGATGCCTTCATCACCGCCAGTGGCAAGCGCGTCGTCATCATCGGCGGCGGCGACACCGGCGCCGACTGTCTCGGCACCGTCCACCGCCAGGGCGCCGTCTCTGTCCACCAGTTCGAGCTGCTGCCGAGGCCCCCCGACACGCGCGCGCCCGACAATCCATGGCCGCAGTGGCCGAACATCTTCCGCGTCTCCTCCGCCCACGAGGAGGGCGGCGAGCGCGTGTACGCGGTCTCCACCCGGCGCTTTCTCGGTGAGCGCGGGCGCGTGAAGCGACTGGAAGCGGTGAAGGTCGACATGGTGCGCGAGGGCAGCCGCATCGATTTCCGTCCGGTGCCGGGCACGGAGCTCGCGCTCGACGCGGACCTCGTCCTGCTCGCGATGGGTTTCGTCGGCCCCGAGAAGCCCGGCATGCTCACCGATCTCGGCGTCAAGCTCACCGAGCGCGGCACGGTGTGGCGCGACGGTCAGTGGATGACGAGCGTGCCCGGCGTGTTCGCGTGCGGCGACATGCAGCGCGGCCAGTCACTGATCGTGTGGGCGATCGCCGAGGGCCGCGCCGCCGCCCGCGGCGTCGACACCTTTCTGATGGGCCGCTCCGACCTACCCGCGCCGCTCGCGTAGCCGGAACGCGATCTCGGCGCTCCGCTAAGCGCCGCGCGGCTGGAACAACTCGATCGGATTACCGCTGGGATCGTCGAGAACGATCTGCGACCCGCCGGGGCCGGTGACGACGTCGCTCCGGAACGTGACACCGGCCGCGCGAAGTCGAGCGATTTCCTTCGGAAGATCCTCGACGATCAAATGGATACGATTCCACCCGCCCGGGGCCGGTCGGCGACCGTCGGGCAGCGGCCGTCCGCCGGAGCTGGTGGGCCCGCTCAGCAAGAGCCGGAGCTCGCCGCGCTTGACGTCGGCAAACGCCGGCAGCGTTTTCCCGATGAGCGTGAATCCGAGGTGCTCGATGTAGAACGCGATGGCCGCTTCGACGTCATCCACGATGTAGCGCACATTGACCGTCGTCATCGTCCGGGATGCCGATGGGTCATTCCCAGGTCCGCGCGCTGCTCTGCCAGACGACGTGGCCGATGAAGAACGGGCCGAGCGTCTGGAGATACTGCGAGGTCTGCGCGGTCTTCCGCATCGTCTGGACCAGGTGGGAGAGCGGATGCAACGCCTTGCCGATGAGACCGATCACGAAGTCGTTGTCGTGAACGTCGAGACCGTGACAGGCGAGGCGCACGTCGTGGGCGAGGTCGGCATCGCCGTAGGCGCGTCCGAGCACGCTGTGCTCGCGGATCACCTCGCCCTGCTCCTTCGGGGACAATCGCGCGAATGTCCCCGTGCGGCGCAGCGGATACCAGATGGCCCACGGCCAGCCGGGATGGAGCACGGTGCGCCGCGGCCGGCGCAGCAGCCAGTCGTCGAGATCCGGCTCGAAGCCCGACGAGTACGTGCGGCCGAGCATGGTGAACTCCGAGCGGATCGGCAGGCCCACGAAGGTCTCGGTGTTCAGCAGATCCCGGAATGCGCCCGCGAACGTCGCCGGATCTTCGCTCATGCCGAGGACGCCGATCCCCCGTGGATCGTTCACGTCCTGGTAGAGCACGCACTCCTGACGACTGGCCTCCAGCGCGCGCACGAGCGGCTTGACGTCGACACAGCCGGTAAGCACCTGTAGCTGCATGAACAGCCGGCGCTCGGACACCTGCTGATTCGCCCCGCGCTCGCGGACGTCGACCGTCCCGTCGTCGCCAGTCGCCATGCTAGCCTCCGCGCGTGTGCATCTCGAGGTGCGGATCGCGCCTGAGGCCGCCGATCTGGATCAGCGGGCTGCGATCGCGCAGCGCCAGCCGCTCCTCGGCGCCGCGATCGGCGCGCGCCCGCCAGCTGCCGGTGATGAGCTCCGCGAGCTCGTCGGTCGACGCGCCGCCGCGCAGCGGCCCGCGCAGGTCGACGCCGGCGAGCGCGTACAGGCAGAGGTACCACATCCCGTCCGCGGTGAGACGGCTGCGATCGCAGTCGGCGCAGAACGGCGCGGTCGTCGACGCGATGATGCCGAACACGGTGCCGTCGGGCAGCCGATAGCGATCCGCGGGCGCCGTGCTCTCCTCGATCACCGGCGTGATCGGACCGTAGCGCTGCTCGAGACGCGTCAGCATCTCGGTGCGACTGACCACCTGATCCATCGACCAGCGAGTGGCGCCGCCGACGTCCATGTACTCGATGAACCGCACCTCGGCGGGAACGGTCTTGCCGAACTCGATCAGGTCCCCGAGCTCGTCGTCGTTGATGCCGCGGATCACCACCGTGTCGAGCTTCGTCTCGGTGAAGCCGGCGCGCGGAACGCTCCGGATGCCCTCCAGCACCTGCGCGTGCGTCTGACGCCGCGTGAGGGCCGCGAACCGATCGGCGTGCAGCGTGTCGAGGCTGATCGTGACCCGACGGAGACCGGCGGCCCGGAGCGCCGCCGCATGCTCGGCGAGCAGCACGCCGTTGGTGGTGATGGCGAGATCGCGCAGCGCGCGCTTGGCGCCGAGCAGCCGGATGAGCGCCGCCACGTCGCGGCGGAGCAGTGGCTCGCCGCCGGTCAGCCGCACCTTGTCGACGCCGAGGGTGATGAAGACGTCCACGAGGCGGCTGATCTCCTCGAAGTGGAGGATCGCTTCACGCGGCAGCCACACGTACTCCTCCTCCGGCATGCAGTAGCCGCAGCGGAGGTTGCAGCGATCGGTGATCGAGATACGAAGGTTCCGCAGCGGGCGGCCGTAGAGGTCGCGCGTCGCCATCACACCACGCCCGCCGGCTCGGCCTCGGCCTGCGCGCGCTCCCATTCCCGCAGCAGCCCCGCCTTCTTCACGCCCACGTCGAAATGATCCCACGCCAGCCGCTCGTCGACCGGACGCGCGCGCGTGGTGTAGAAGTGGGGATCGCCGCCCCACTCGCGGAGAGCGCGTCGCCAGTCGCCGTCGAGGCCGGCCGCCAGCTCGAGGAAGTCGGCGACACGGCGGTCGCCGCGCGCGAGCAGCGCCTGGAGCGCCGCCTCGCGGGGATTCTCGTGCAGCACGCGGATGTTCGAGAAGCTCCCCACGCCGCGCTTGATCACGTCCAGCTTGGCCGACAGTGAGCCGGCGCCAGCAAACGGCGCCCACTGGAACGGCGTCCAGGGCTTGGGCACGAACGACGAGATCGACAGCGTCAGCTTGCCGAACGGCCGGCCGCTCGGATCGAGCACCCGCAATCGCTCGAGCATGCGGCGGGCGAGCTGCGGAATGGCCGCCACGTCTTCCGCCGTCTCCGTCGGCTGACCGATCATGAAATACGTCTTGAGATTCGGAATCCCCCGCGCGCGCACGAGATCGCACGCCGCCAGCAGCTGCTCGTCGCTGATCGTCTTGCGGATGGCCCGGCGCAGGCGCTCGGTGCCGGCTTCCGGCGCCATCGTCAGCGTGCGGTGACCGCCGCGCGCGAGGGAGGCGACCAGATCGTCGGTGAGGCTGTCGGCACGCAGCGAGGAAATCGAGAGCTCCATTCCGTTGTCTTCGACGACCTTCAGCAGGTCGCCGATCCACGGATAATCCGACACACAGGCGCCGACCAGACCGATGCGCTTCTCACCCTGCGCGGCCAGCTGCTCGACCGTCTCGCGCAGCGCGGCCACGCTCCGGTGCCGTACCGGCCGATAGACCTGGCCCTCCAGGCAGAAGCGACAGCCGCGCCCGCAGCCCTTGCCGACCTCGACGAGCGCCATGTGGCCGTACTCGGCGTTCGGTGTCTTCACGGCCGCGATCGTGCGGAACTCGTCCACCTGTCGCAGCCGTCGCTTCACGACGATGGCCGGCGCGCCGCGCAGCGGCTTCACGTCGGCCAGCCTGCCCTCGCCGTCGTAGCTGACCTCGTGCCGCTCCGGGATATAGATGCCCGGCAGGCCGACGAGACCGTCGAGGAACGTCTCGCGATCCCGATAACCGTCGCGATAGGCCTGCATCAGCTCGCCCACCAGCTCCTCACCCTCGCCCACGACGATGAAGTCCATGAACGGCGCCACCGGCTCGGGATTCGAGAACGCGCACACGCCGCCCATGAGCACGAGCGGGTCGTGCGGTCGCCGCTCGGCCGCGCGGAGCGGGATGCCCGCCATGGCGAGCAAGCGCAGGACGTTGACGTAATCGCCCTCGTAGGTGACCGAGAAGCCGATCAGCTGGAAGTCCGTCAGCGGCCGCTGTGACTCGAGCGACAGCGGCGGCGTCGACGTGCGCCGCATCTCGTCGAGGTCGGCCGGCTCCGGCAGGAACACGCGCTCGCAGACGACGTCCGGCAGCGCGTTGAGGTGCCGATAGATCGTCTGAAACCCGAGGTTCGACATGCCGACCGGATAGGTGTTCGGGTACACGAGCGCGATCGACACGCGGCCGCCCCAGTCCTTGCGGACGGTCCCCTGCTCGGCGGCGAGCAGCGCGAGGGCTTTGTCCTTTATTTTTCGCGACATCCGGATGAGTTTACCACGCTCCGCATCAGCCCTTGATGACGCCGAGCGGCGTGAGCCGCGCCACGCGAGATGAGATGCCGAACCGGTGAACGACCTCCACCACATCCTTCACGTCCTTGTACGCCTCGGGCATCTCCTCGGCGAGCGCCTGATGACCCCCCGCGCGCGCCACCACGCCACGCGCCCGCAGCTCCTCGCCGATCCGCCGCCCGCGCGCGGCCTTCACCGCCGCCGTTCGGCTCATCACGCGCCCGGCGCCATGACAGGTCGAGCCGAACGTCTCGCGCATGGCGAGCTCGGTCCCCACCAGCACGAACGAGTAGCGCCCCATGTCGCCGGGCACGATCACCGGCTGTCCGGGGAACGCGCGCGTCGCGCCCTTGCGGTGAACCAGCAGCGCACGCCGTCGGCCGTCGACCTCGTGCTCCTCCACCTTGGCGATGTTGTGAGCGACGTCGTAGACGACGGACATGCGAAGTGCGGCGGGACCGACACCGAGCACGCGCTCGAACACACGCCGCGCCGCCTCCGCCAGCACCTGCCGGTTTGCGAACGCAAAGTTGGCTGCTCCGCGCATCGCGCCCAGGTAGGCGCTCGCCTCCGGTGAGTCGACTGGCGCGCACGCCAGCTGCCGATCCGGCACGCTGATGCCGTAGCGGCCGAGCGCGGCGCCGGTCACCTTCAGGAAGTCCGTACACACCTGATGTCCGAGTCCGCGCGATCCCGTGTGGATCATCAGCGTGACCTGGCCCTGGTGTAGCCCGAAGCGCGCCGCCGTCGACGCGTCGTAGACCTCGTCGACAACCTGGATCTCCATGAAGTGGTTGCCGGCGCCGAGAGAGCCGAGCTGTCGCACGCCGCGCTCGATCGCATGACTCGACACGCTG
>DASTCJ010000085.1:0-8191 GCA_035605575.1 Candidatus Methylomirabilota bacterium | reverse complement strand
ACGCGACACGCGAGGAAGGTAGAATGACCGCGGCGCGAGGAGGTCGAGCATGGGCACGCACGCAGGGAAGGACTTTCCGGTGTTCGATTGCGACAGCCACGTGGTGGAGCCGCCGGCGGTGTGGGACGAGTACGTCCCCGCGAAGAACCGGAGCTGGATCAAGACGCAGTTCTACTTTCACACCGACACCGACCTGCTGCACATCAACGGCCGCGTGGTGCCCGCCGCGCGCGAGCGCTCGAACGCCGCCGAGGTCGGCTGGGCGCGCTGGGACAAGAAGGAGGTCGGCCGGCTGACGCCGGGCACGCCGGAATGGAAGGAGAAGTTCGGGCGGCTGCTCGGCTGTCGCGATCCCTACGCGCGGCTGAGCGACATGGACGCCCTCGGCACCGATCAGGTGATGCTGTTCCCGACGTGGTTCGTGCGTCTCGCGCTCGTTCGCAGCGCCGAGGCGGCAACCATCCTCGCCCAGGCCTACAACAACTGGGTCTTCGACTATTGCGCCGCGGATCGACGCCGGCTGTTTCCGTGCGCGGTGCTGCCGCTGCAGAGCGTCGAGGCATCGATCGAGGAGCTCAGGCGCGTGGCCGCGCTCGGTTTCAAGGCGGCCGCCGTGCGTCCGTGCTTCTGGAACGGTCGCTATCCGACGCTGCCGGAGTTCGACCCGCTGTGGCGCGCCTTCGAGGCCACCGGCGTCGTGCTCGCCATGCACACGTTCCCCTCGCGCGAAGCGCTCACGCCCGAGTGGGGCCAGCGCATGTCTCAGGCCCGCGGCCACTCGGGCCAGGGCCTGCTCTTCACCGACGAGGCGGTCGTCTATTCACCCGGCCAGTTCGTGTCGAACATCACCGCGGCCATGGATCCCGCCATCGATGCGTCCGAGACGCTCGGCTTCCTGATGGAGGCCATGACGTGGGTGACGGTGGTCGTACAGACGGGGTGGTTCGACAAATTTCCGCGGCTCAAGGCCGCCGTGCTCGAGTCGAACGCGTCGTGGCTGCCGTTGATCCTGGCGCGGAGCTCGAATTTCTCGAACCTCTATGCGTTCCAGCGTGACAACCGGCTCGTCCGCGATCCCATCGAGGTCTTCAACGAGCGCTGCTTCATCGGGTTTGAATCCGACGAGACGCTCGTCTATCGGCTGTGGGACGTCTTCCAGGACGTGGCCATCTGGTCCTCCGACTATCCGCACCACGACGCCGAGGACGCCTGGGATGCGCTCCACCACATGGGCGACCTGCAGGTACCGGTCGGCGCGCAGCGCAAGCTGCTCGGCGACAACGCACGGCGACTCTACGGCATCGAGCCCCTCATGGTCGTGAAGGAGCGCATCGAGGATTACGAGCCGGCGATCCTCCCCTGGTAGGTCACGCGGGCCTCATCGCAACCGCGCGCGCCGGCTGCTGACGCGGCAATCCGAGCGACACGACGATGCCGAGCACGTTGCCAGCGGCGGCGATAAGGATTGCGGCGCCGTAGCCGTGCGTGAGATCGAAGAGCTTGCCGGCGGTGATCGGAAGCACGATGGCCGCGGCGCACCAGGCGAGATAGATGCGGCTCGCGATCCGGCCGTAGAGCGCATGTCGCCAGTACACGGCCACGGCGGCGGCGGTGAGACCGGAGATCATGCCATAGCCCACGCCCACGAGCGTCAGTGCGAGCACCGACACTGCCGCGCCCGGCCAGAGCGTCAGCGCGACATTGCCGATGACGGAGATCGCGTGGGCGACCACCGCCACGCGCGGGATGGTGAGGTAGTCCACCATCCAGCCGCCGCCGAGGCGTGCGACGGCAACGGTGGCGGCGACGAAGGTGGTGCCATAGATCGCGACCGCGGTCGTGCCGCCGTAGGCGGTGATGATGCCGGCCGCCTGGCTCAGCACCATGAGCCCCGCCGACGCTGCGAAGAAAAACGTGAGCCAGAGGCGCCAGAAGACCGTGCGACGTCGCTCCGTCGCATCGGGCTCGACGCGCGCCGCCGCCGTGAGCGTGAGACCCGGGTGTGAGATCAGCCACGCGCTGAACGCTCCGGTGATAGCGACGACCGCACCCAGGCCGCCGAGCGTGGCGCGCACTCCGTAATTCGCGATCGACCAGCCGAAAAGCGGCGCGGCGATCATCGCGCCCGCCGGCCAGAGGCTCACGATGTAGCCGTTCACGAGCCCGTGCCGCCGCGTCAGGCTCAGATTCACGACCTGCTGCGTCAGAATGTACGCGGCGCCGCCGCCAAGCCCGAAGAAGATGCCGTACCCGACGGCGAGCTGGACGAGCCCGTGGGCCGTGGCCGCGATGGCGCTGCCGAGCGCGCTCGCGCCCGCACACGCGAGCACGAGCATTGCCGGCGACGCCACGCCGAACACGCGCGGCGCGACGTTCATCCCGATGCCGAAGCCGGCAGAGGCGAGCGCGAAGACCAGCGCGAGATCGGCGCGGCTCAGACCGAGCAACGCTTCGAGCGGTTTGAGGAACACGCTGAACGCGTAGAGCGATCCCAGCGGGGCATTGAGCGCCGTGGCGGCCGCAACGGCCCGCCAGGCGCTGGGTCGAGTCGGAGGCATCGCAGGAGGCAGCCTACCGCCGGAACGCAACGCCGGCGAGCCCGGTCCGCGACGCGGTGGACTGGCCGGCGCTCTGGTGGGTAGCGCACCGGAGCGCCGACCTCCTCGCTCGCTCCGTCCGCGAGTATCATGCAGGCCGCGATGACCTATGCCCGGCCGGGATTCTTCACGGCGCGAGTTTTCAATCCGCTGTTGAGTCTTCTTGCCGGTCGCCTTGGTCTGAACTTCCGCGGCGCGCAGGTCTTGTCGGTGCAGGGCCGCAAGACCGGCGAGTGGCGGAGCATTCCGGTGAATCCGCTGCGCCACGCCGGTCAGCGCTATCTCGTCGCGCCGCGCGGCGAGACCGAGTGGGTCCGCAACCTTCGTGTGAGCCGCACGGCGCGACTCACGTTCGCCGGCACGACCGAGCTCGTCCGCGTGGAGGAAGTCCGGGACCGGGACAAGCCGCCGATTCTCCGGGCGTATCTCGAGCGGTGGGCGCTCGAGACGGCGCGCTTCTTCCACGGCGCCCGCGCGGATTCGCCCGACGCCGAGCTCGCTCGGGTCGCGCCTCGGCATCCGGTCTTTCGAATTCTCGCTTGACCGAGCGGTGGTACCTTTGCGGGCGATGACGGCCCGCGCCGCTCCGATGCTCGAGAACAACGTCGCCGGTGACGCCGCGTGGACGCATGACCGCATCACGTCGCGCGACTGGCACGTGCCTCTGCCCACCGCCGCCGTCGACGAGCTCGAGGTCGCCGTGGAGCAGCTCCGCCGCGCGCCGGCTCCCACCGAGAGCCTTCGCGTGGACGCGTTCGCTCTGCCGACGTGTGCCGCCGTCATGCGGGACGTCCACGCGCGGCTGGTGAACGGCATCGGGATGGCGATCGTCGATCGCGTGCCCGTCGAGCGCTACACCGTGGACGAGAGCCGCGCCATTGCGTGGCTGCTCGCGTCGCTGCTGGGGCGCGTGGTCGCGCAGAAGCAGCACGGCGTCTTTCTCTACGACGTCCGCGATACCGGCAAGGCGCTCGAGTACGGGGTGCGCCGCTCGCTCACGAACCTCTCGCAGCCGTTCCACACCGATGGCCCGTGGCTCGCGCGCACGCCGGCCTTCGTCGGGCTCTTCTGCCTGCAGTCGGCGCACGACGGTGGCAGGAGCCGCTATACGAGCCTGCTCACCGCCCACAACGAGCTACGCCGTCGTCATCCCGATCTGTTGCCGCGCCTCTACCAGCCGTTCCGCTGGGACCGTCAAGCAGAGCACGGTCCCGACGAGGCGAAGTTCGCGACGCATCCCGTATTCACGTTCGACGGCCGCACGCTGAGCGCCCGGTATTACGACGACTACATCGTGAACGGGTACGATCTGGCCGGTGAGCGCCTCGACGAGGTCGGCAGCGATGCGCTCGCCGCGATGCGCCGCATCGTGAACGATCCGGCGCACTGGACGGAATTCAGGATCGAGAGCGGCGAGTTCCAGTACCTGAACAACCGGCTGTTCGCGCACTGCCGGACGGAATTCCGCGATATCCCGGGCGCCGAGCGCCAGCGGCACCTGATCCGCGTGTGGAATCGCGACGACGGGACGCCCGACCTGGAGGGACGCTGAGCGAGGTCGGTCAGCGCGGAACAACGTACACGGCGCTGATGCGGAATGGTCCCGGCTCCGAATGATCGAAGGCCCCGCACTCGAGCGCGAGCTGCGCATCGGCGAACGTGTCGAAGAGGCAATGCTGATTCACGGGCAGCGTGGCGGCGAGGCCGTTGCACGACAGCGGCGAGCATTCCGGCGTCGTCCGACACGAGAAGGTCGTGACGTCGTAGCCCTGTAGCTCGGCCGTGCGGGGCGGCACGGCGGCGGTCGGAAAATCCGCGGTGGGCTCGAGCGCCGACCATGCCTTCGTCTCCGCGTCGAACTCCCGCTCGTACATCTCGTAGTAGAAGAGCCGCAGCGTTGACAGTTCGATGGACGCCTGGGCCGCGATGGCCTCGATGACCGCCGGAGAATCGAACAGCCAGAAGCCGTTGTGCTTCCAGTAGTCGACGTAGTCCGCGAAGGGCTTCGAGATGCATCCGCTCAGCGAGCGGACGTCGTGCACGAGCGGGGCCTTCAGCCACTCCGGACGCGGGACGACGTGCTTGTACAGATAGCCGGCGGGCCGCATCGCGGCGGTCGTGCGCTCAGCGACGCCGCGTGCCGCCGAGCACACCACCGAGCACGCCACGCAGGATCTGCCGGCCGATCTCGCTGCCCACCGTGCGCGCGGCTTGTTTGGCGAGCGCTTCCACCATTCCCTGGCGGCGCTTGGTGCCCCAGAGGATGTCGCCAAGGCCACCGCCCTGCGCGGGGGCCTCCGTCTTTCCGGCGGGCGGTGATGACTCCGGCTCCGGCGCCGTTCGGCCCGGCCGCGCCGCCGGAGTGCTGTCGGGCGTGGCCCGGCGCGTCAGCATCTCGTACGCGGACTCGCGGTTGACGGTGCGATCGTATTTGGCGCCGACCGGACTGCGCGCGCGCACCGCGTTGCGCTCGTCCGGCGTGATGGCGCCCATGCGACAACGCGGGGGCGCCATCACCGTGCGTTCGACCGGTGAGGGCACGCCCTTGTCCTGCAGCGTCGAGACGAGGGCTTCACCGACACCGAGCTGCGAGAGGACGCCCGCCACGTCGAGCGCGGGGTTCGGCACGAACGTCTCGGCCGCGGTGCGCACCGCCTTCTGGTCGCGGGGAGTGTAGGCCCGCAAGGCGTGCTGCACGCGGTTGCCGAGCTGACCGAGGATGTCGTTGGGGACATCGTCGGGAAACTGCGAGCAGAAGTACACGCCCACGCCTTTCGAGCGGATGATGCGCACGACCTGCTCGACGCGCTGCTTCAGCGACGGCGGCGCGTCGTCGAACAGCAGGTGGGCTTCGTCGAAGCAGAACACGAGCTTGGGCCGATCGAGGTCGCCCACCTCGGGGAGGTTCTCGAACAGCTCGGAGAGGAGCCACAGCAGAAAGCTCGAGTACAGACGCGGCTTCAAGATGAGCTGGTCCGCGGCCAGGATGCTGACGACGCCGCGTCCGCTCAGATCCGTGCGCATGAGGTCCGCGAGCTCCAGCGCCGGCTCGCCGAACATCGCCTGACCGCCTTCGCGCTCGAGCGTCAGCAGCGCGCGCTGGATGGCGGCGAGCGACGGCGCGCTCACGAGCCCGTACGTGCTCGAAATCTCCTGGCGGTGCTCGCCGATGAAGTTGAGCAGCGCACGCAGGTCGTCCATGTCCAGTAGCAGCAGCCCGCGATCGTCGGCGAGCTTGAAGGCGATCTCCAGCACGCCACTCTGCGTGTCGTTCAGCTGCAGGATGCGTCCGAGCAGCGTCGGACCCATCTCGCTGACGGTCGTGCGCACGGGGTGGCCGGCCTTCCCGTAGATGTCCCAGAAGACGACGGGGCACGCCTCGTTCGTGTAGCCGTCGACGCCCGTCTGCTCCACGCGCGCCCGCACCTTGTCGTTCATCGTGCCCGGCATGGCGAGGCCGGCGACGTCGCCCTTCACGTCGGCCATGAACACCGGCACGCCCAGCCGCGAGAATCCCTCGGCCATCACCATGAGGGACACGGTCTTGCCGGTGCCCGTGGCGCCGGCCACGAGCCCGTGGCGATTGGCGTATCGCGCGAGCAGGTGAACGGGCTTCGCGCCCTTGCCGAGCAGGATCCGGTCGGTCTCCACGGTTGAGCGCATTATACGGACGGGTCGCCGATCGCGAGCGGCGATCTCCGCCGCGCGGCCGCGCGGATCAGTAGGTTGGCTTGGGCCGATAGTACGCGTCGCGGTCGATCGACTTCGCGGTGATGCGCTGGATGCGTCCGTCGCGCAGCACGTCGAGCGCGATCTCCCGGCCGGCATCGCCGCTGGCCCAGAGACGCGTGTAGAAATCGGCCTGCCCTTTGAGCGTCTGCCCTCCCAGGGCGACGATCACGTCGCCGACCCGGATCGGCGCCTGTTCGGCCGGGCTGCCGCTCGCCACGCGCGTCACGATGACGTTGCCTTCCACTTCCTGCGTCGAGACGCCCAGCCACGGTCGCGCGGGGCCCGCGGCGCGACCGCGCGCCACGAGATCGGCGAGCACGGGCTTGAGCCGATCGATCGGGACGAACATGTGGCCGGCCACGCCGCTGCCGTCACCGATCGAGTCGGGAACGGCGAGCGAGCCGATCCCGAGCAGCCGCTTCTCGCGGTCGAGCAGCGCGGCCCCCTGCCAGTTGACGGTGGCCGGCGCCGTGAAGATCGCGTCCTCCAGCAGGTATTCCCAGTAGCCGACGAACCGCCGCCGTGACACGACGTAGCCGGGCGCGACGCCGTCGAAGCCGACGATGAACACGGGCTCGCGCATCGCCACCTTCGACGATTCGCCGATCGTGACCGGCTTGACCGGGAGCTTCCCGAAGGCGCGGACGAGGCCGAAGCCCGTGACCGCGTCGTACGCGATGGCGGCGGCGGGAAAGCTGCGTCCGTCGGCCGTCGACAGCTCGATCGTCTCGGCCTCGAGGATCAGATAGCCGATGGTCAGCACGAGCCCGCTGCCGTCGATGACGACGCCGGTGCCCTCGCGCTGGGTGCCGAGCATCTCGGCGGAGCGCGCGTTCGAGACGGCGCGCGTGCGCAGCCGCACCACCGACAGCGCGTCGACGGTCAGCTCCTGCTGGCGACCGGACGGCGGTGGGGCCGGCGCCGGCGCGGCAAGGGCGGCGATGGGCGCCAGACACGCGCCGATGACCAGTGCGATGGCGAAAAGCTTGCTCATCGGCGTGTCAGCTGGACCTCGCACTCGCGTTCGCGCTCGCCGCTTCGAAACCACCAGCGCTGATTACCCTTGAGGTGAATGGGCATGTTGCTCAAATCGCCGCGGTACTCGGTGACGCAGGAGAAGCCGCCCCGACACCCTCCATTCAGCACGATCTCGCCGGACGGTGAGACGCTGCCGTTGCCGGCCTCCTGGGCACCGACGTCCGTCTCCGTCCCGGGCTTCGCCGTCTGCTCGTACGTGGCCATCGCGCCGCTGACCGTGACCGCGATATCGACGCGCAGTGGTGGCTGCTTCGGAAACGCCGGACACGACAGCGTGCCGGTGTAGGTGCCGTCGAACGACGCGGCGAGCGCGCCCGCGGCCGCCAGCATCAGCGGCGCCACGACGGCGCGACCGAGCGTCTTCGGGTTCATCGGCGGCCGAAATGCTCTCACATTTCCGGGCGAAAGTCGCGCGTGCGACGGGGCGATAATCGGTCACGGAGGGACGCCGCAATGGTGGGTGATTCGGCCGTCTGGCCGCGCCTGATGCTCCCGGAATGGCAGGACACCCTCGACACGCTCCATATGTGGATGCAGATCGTCGGCAAGACACGGCTGGCGCTCGCGCCGGCCGAGAATCACTGGTGGCACGTCGCCCTCTACGTCAGCGCGCGCGGCCTCAATACCTCGGCGATTCCATACGGAACGCGCAGCTTCGACGTGGAGTTCGATTTCATCGACCATCGGCTCGTCGCGCGCACGAGCGGCGGCGCCACCCGCAGCATCGCGCTGCGTCCGCAGGCGGTCGCCGACTTCTATCGCGCGTACATCGACACGCTCGAGAGGCTCGGTATCAACGTGAAGATCTGGCCGGTGCCGGTCGA
>DASTCJ010000018.1:0-4538 GCA_035605575.1 Candidatus Methylomirabilota bacterium | reverse complement strand
CACCAATATTTCGGGAGCTTCCAGCATCTATCGACGATCGTGTGCATTTCCTTAAGCAGCAGGTCACGCGATCGTGTTGGCCCTTCGAAACCGCGATCTGAACCGCGTCGAACAGAGCAAGTATTGGCGCCGTTCGTTGATTCTTTAGGCGTCCGTGCTCGCGCGCGGAGGCCCGCTGCATTTTATTCGACCCGGCTCGGAATATTTCCACGCGAGCCTCGGTCCCTATCACGCAACCGCGGCCGAAGCTCGACGCTCGGCAGGAGATCAACGAACACATGTTGCTCGTGGGAAAACTTCACCCGCTGCTCGTTCACTTTCCGATCGGGTTGGTGCTGGCGGCGGCAGGGTCCGAGCTGGTCGCGATTTGGACGCGGCGCCAGAGCTGGCGAGCAGTTGCCGTCGCCAACCTTCGCGCCGGGGCGCTTTTTAGTGCCCTCACTGTGCTGGCTGGCTGGGTGCTCGCATCGGTTCCGTTCGTAGAGGCCACGCCTTCGCTAGCGTGGCATAGATGGATCGGCGTCGCGGCAGCCGTCGCGACGGCGGGCGCGGCGGTGACGTCAAGGTCGTGCCACGTTGAATCCCGCCGATGGCTACTCGTGTACCGGGGCGCGCTTTTCGCGGCGGCAACTCTCGTGGCGCTCGCCGGGGCACCTGGGCGCCGCGCTTGTCTGGGGCACAGACTTCCTGAGGCCGTAAGACTCCCGTCTGGCTTCGCGAGAAGACGCCGTAACTCTGCCCTCCCTCAAACGGGCGAGTGACCGGCGTGAACCGTATCGCCCACTTGGTCGCTCTGGATTAAAAGGCCCACTCCCTTCCGAAACCTATGCGATTTCGATTCAGTGGTTTGCGGAGGCGCGTCCAGTCGATCTTCGCCGGAATTGTGTCAGACCTTCTAATGTGCTCCGATCACTTACGGCGATCTAGTCGAGGTTGGCGAGAGCGCCCAATGACTTTTCGATCGACGGCTCCGGCAAAGACCTCCGTCAGCCGAAGGTGAACGCGAACGCCTCCACACCGGAATCGAGGAACTCGATCTCAAACTGGCGATCGACGATCGGTCCCGATTGTCGAATCAGCTAATACAAGCGCTGGTCGGTGACGGTGCCTCTACCTTGGTCGTCTACGTCACTCCCATGGTCTGCGCCAGGCGGCTGCCCATCGAGGAAGACTCGAAAAGGTACGGCTCCTCGACGTGCAGCAGGTCCCATGAGCAGGTGGAGATCGCGCGCATGGAACCGGTACGCGATTCGCCCCCCGGCCACGTTCAGCACAGCCGCCTCTGTCTTCAGCGTCCACTCACCGTTGAAAAACCGTTGCACGATCCAGCGTTCCGGGCGCCGAGGCACTGAAGCTCCAGTGCCGCACGTCGCCGTCCCCATCGCGGGAGCTCGCATCCGGATTCGGCTTCGCGTTCGGCCGGTCGTTCACGCGGAAGGTCGCCGCGATGATCGAGCTGCGCACCGAATCGAGCATCGACTTCCAGCGAGATCGGCTCGTGCTGGTGAACGCCGGCATCATCGACGGCGTGCGCAACGTCGTCGTGTACGCGAACATCGGCCATTCGGTGTTCTCCGACGACGGAGGGCATTTCTACGCCGGCGGCGGCTTCAAGGTCGTGATCGGCCGGTAGCCGGGCGTGCTACCCTCGACAGCCGTGGGCCGCGACATCAGGCTCGCGCTCAGGCGGCTCGGCGCGACGCCTCTCTTCACAACCTTCGCGATTCTCTCGCTCGCGGTCGGCGTCGCGATCACGACAGCCGTGTATTCGATCGTCGATGCGGTGTTCCTGCGCGGCCTCGGCATCCACGAGCCCGATCGCGTCGCCGTCATCGTCACCCCGTACAGCGGACGGCTGCTGACCGGCACGGTGTCGGAGCCGGACTTCCGCGATGTGCAGACCGCCCAGACGTCGTTCTCCCACGTCGCCGCGTCCGCCACGTTCGTTCGCCGCCTTGCCCTGCCGTCCGTGACGGAGATGGTCATCGGCGAGTCGGTGAGCGGATCGTACTTCGCCACGCTCGGCGTGGGCGCCAAGCTCGGACGCACGATTCAGCCGAGCGACGATGCCGGCGGCGGACGTGTGGTGATGCTGAGCGATACGCTGTGGCGACGGCGGTTCGCGTCCGATCCGCGGATCGTCGGCGCCACCGTGGCGATCTCCGGAGAACCCTTCGAGATTATCGGCGTGGCGCCGGCCTCGTTCAGCGGTCCTCGCGGATGGCTGGTGGGCACGCAGTTCTGGATTCCACTCGGTACCGAGTCACGGTTGCAGGAGTCCCCCCGGACGGCGGCGCCGCGCGCCACAGCACGAGACGATCGACGGCTCACCGTCTTTGGCCGCCTCGCAACGGAGGTGACGATCGCGGCGGCATCGGCGGAAATGCAGACCATCGCCGAGCGGCTCGACGAGTTTTTTCCGCCGCGATTAGGTGGCAAGGGCGTCGGCGCCACGGATCGCCCGTGGCGCGCAAAGACCATGGCGGCGATCTCCGACGACGAGGACTCCGCCGTGCGCCGGTTCGGGATGACGCTCGTGGCGCTCGTCGGGTTGGTGCTGGTCGTCGCCTGCACGAACCTCGGCAACCTCGTGCTCGCCCGCGGAAGTACACGGCTGCGCGAGCTCGCCGTGCGGCGCGCCCTCGGCGCATCGAGGTGGCGGCTCGTGCGCGAACAGTGTCTCGAGAGCGTGATGCTGGCGGCCGGCGGCGCATTCGCGTCCTACGTCATGTTCGAGCTGTTGCGCGTCGTGATGGACACCGAGTTCAGCCTCGCCATGCCTTTCGGCGGCCGTACCACGCTGTCGTTTCATCCCGCGCTGAACGTGCCGGCGCTGACGATCGCGGTCTCGTCGCTCCTCATCGCGCTCGTCGTCTTCGGCCTCGAGCCGGCGATTCAGCTGACGCGCACGCTCGACGTTCGCGGCGCGCTCGCCGGCGGATCGGCCGCCGGACCGCAGCGCGGCCGGCGCCAGCGGCTTCTCCTGCGGTGGCAGGTCGCCATCGCGGCCGGGTTCTTCATCATCGCCACCATGTTCGTGAAGTACTCGATCGCGGAGGCGCGCCATGATTCCGGCATCGACCTGGATCGAATCGGCGTCGCCGTTCTCAATTTCGACACGCCGGAGTGGAACGAGCCTCGCGCACGGCGCATCTTCGACCGGGTACTCGACGAGCTGCGGCGCCATCCGTCGGTCGAGGCGGCCTCACTGTCGAGTGGATTGCCCTTCGGCGTGCCGAGTACGCTGCGTCTGTCCATCTCACCACTGGAACAGACGAGCGCCGCGCGAATGGACCCGCAGGTGGTGACGACGATCGCCGGGGCCCCTTCGATGTTCCGAACGCTGGGGGTGGAGATCCTTCGTGGACGCGGTTTCGACGATCGCGACGGGCCGGCCGCGCCACGCGTCGTGGTCCTGAGCGAATTCACGGCACGGCAGATGTTCGGTACCGCCGACGTCGTCGGGCGGGAGATGGCGGTCGGCCAGACGCGGTCCCCGACGGCCACGATCGTCGGCGTTGCCGCCGATACGGACGTGGGCAGTATCTTCGCGGATCCGCGGCCACTGGCCTACGTGCCGCTGACGCAGCACTACCAGCCGCTCATCACGGTCGTCGCGCGGGCATCCGGATCGGTGACGAATGCGGTGGGCGCGATGCGCGAGGCCATCCGGCGTGCCGATCCGGACGTGGCGGTCGACACCATCGGGACGGGACGATCGGTGCTCGCCGGACCGTTTCAGGTCCTGCGCGGGCTCGGCATGACGGCGGTCGGCCTCGGCGCGATCACGCTGCTTCTCGCCATGGCGGGCCTCTACGGCATCCAGTCGCATATCATTGCAAACCGCACGCGGGAGATCGGCGTGCGGATGTCGTTGGGGGCCACCGCCGGACAGATCAAGCGCATGGTGCTCGTGGACGGCTATCGTCCTGTCCTCGACGGGCTCATCTTCGGGTTGTCGATTGGCCTCGTCGGCCGGGCGATCGCGCGCGCGTATCTCGAGCTGGACGTCGCCATCGTCGATCCGTGGATGCTGGTGGTGACGCCGATTCCGTTGATCTGTGCCGCGTTCTTTGCCTGCTACTTGCCGGCCCGCAGGGCCGCGGCGGTCGATCCCAACGTAGCGCTCCGCAGCGAATAGCCACGCCGGTAGTTTTCTGCCGTTCGTTTCCTATGAAAACTTACAGCAGACACGACTTTACCCGAGAGGAACGCGCGGCGAGAGCCAAGGTTGCGATCAGCGCGGCGTTTGAGAGCAAAGAGCAAGCCTTTCCCGACTTCGTGCTCTCTCACTACGTCCGTGCGACGCTTCGCCGTCCCAGGCGTGTCGAAAGTCGCTCTGGAGGTCCGATGAAGGCAGCGGTCACTTTGCTCGGTCTCTTCTTGAGCATCAGCGTGTACGCCGGATCGCAGGACCAGGGTGTGGTCGATGCGCACGCCGCTGTCGTACGCCGCGATCGACCACGACGCCGAGATCTGGTACTCGAATCCGGTAACCCATGCCGTCGCGGGAATAAGATGAATGATGCCGTCGGTAC
>DASTCJ010000019.1:0-91805 GCA_035605575.1 Candidatus Methylomirabilota bacterium | reverse complement strand
GTCGTCGCCGGCCTGGAGCGCGCGCGCCAGCGCGCGCAGGGCAGCGGCGCCGCCGCGTGACGAGGAGCCGCGCACGACCTCGAGCCCGAAGCGCCGCACGAAGGCCGCCACGAGCTCGCCGTCGCGAGAGCGGCTGGCCAGAACCCGCACGTTGCGCGCGCCCTCCGTCCGCCGAAAGCGCGCGGTGAGCCAGGGGACGATCAGGATGCGCCCGTGCCAGACGCCATAGATCAGCGGCCGCCCGGCACGCCACAGCGGTCGGAGCGCGTCCACGCCCTCGGCGCGAACCGAGAACGTCACGCCGAGCGCGCGCACGGCGAGCGCCGCCGCCACCGGCAGCATCCCTGCTCCGAGCGCGCTCACGAGGCCGCCAGCGCGAGCACCTGACGCGCGGCGCGAGCGCCGACGCCCGGCGCACCGAGCTGCCCGGCCAGCTCGCCGAAGGCGTCGCGCTGCGCGGCGAGGGCGGTCTCCGAGTCGAGCAGCGCGAACGCCTCGTGCGCCAGCGACTCCGCGCTCAACCGGCGTTGGTAGAGCTCGGGCACCACGGCGCGGCCGAGCGTGATGTTGGCGAGGCTGATCCACGGCACGCGCACGAGCGGACTGAAGAGCAGCTCGGTCAGGCGCGACAGCCGATAGCACACGACCATCGGCGTGCCGAGCAGCGCCGCCTCGAGCGTGGCCGTACCGGAGGTGACGAGCAGCAGATCGGCCGCGCGCATCACGGCGTACGTGCTCGACGGCACGATGGTGAAGCCGGCGGCGCCGCCGGCCTCCAGCGTGGCACGCTCGACCGTCGGCGCCTGGGCGACGACGAACCGGACCTCCGGATGGCGGGCGGCAATCAGCTCCGCGGCCCGCTGCATCAGCGGCATGACGCGCGCCACCTCGAGGCGCCGGCTTCCGGGCAAGAGACCGACGACGCGCGCGGCGCCGTCGACTCCCAGCTGCTTGCGCGCCTCGTCGCGCGACGGCGCCGCGGCCAGCGCGTCGACGATCGGATGGCCGACGAAGGCCACGGGCACGCCGGCGCGCCGGTACAGCGGCGGCTCGAAGGGGAACACCGCGAGCACGAGCGAGACGACGCGGCGCATGAGGCGCATGCGCCACGGCCGCCACGCCCACACCTGCGGCGGAATGAAATAGATCACCTGCACGCCGGCCCGCCGCGCTGCGCGCGCCAGACGCAGATTGAACTCGGGGAAGTCGATGATGACGAGCGCATCGGGGCGCGCGGGACCGGCAAGAGACGCGCGAAGCCGACGATACGCGCGATAGAGCGCCGGCACCCCTCCCACGGCCTCGGTGCCGCCGACGCTCGCGTCCCCCGTCGCATTCACCAGGAGCTCGACACCTTCGGCGGCCATCGCGCGGCCGCCCATGCCGTACAACCGGATGCCCGGTCGCTGGGCGCGGAGCGCGCGAGCGAGGGTGGCGCCGTGCAAGTCGCCCGACGCCTCGCCGGCCACGAGCATGATCACGCGCGCACGCTCAGGCGCCGTCGGCACGCGCGCTCACCAGCGCGATCCCCGCCGCGTCGGCACGGCGGGTGGTCGCCTCGCGCTCGAGGACGAAGACGGAGCCGGCCGCGAAGGCCACGACGGTGGCGCCGCCCTCGGCGGCGGCGTCGATGGTCTCCGGCCCGATGGTCGGCACGTCGAAGCGGAAGTCGTGATCAGCAGCGGCCACCTTCACCACCACCGCGCCCGGTCCGCTGAGCGCCGTCCCGCGTCGCACGGCGGCCGTGGTCCCTTCGATGGCCTCCACCGCGCTGACGGCGCCGCGTCGCACGACCACGGTCTGGCCGACGCTCAGCCCCGCGATGACGCGGCCCACTTCGAGGCCGCGCTTGACGTCGCTCCACTCCGCGTCCGACGGCGTGCGCGCGCCGAGCACGCGCTCGGCCGGCAGCGCTTCGCCGAGGAACGGACGCTGATCGAGGAGCTCGATGCGCATCCCTGCCAGCGTCGACAGCAGCGCCGCCTTCACGTTGCCATCGAGCAGGCTGCCCGCGCGCGCCGCCATGGCGCGGTGTGTCTCGTCCACCGCCTCGGCGCGCAGCAAATCGCCCATCCAGAACTTCCCGGACAGGAGCACGCCCGTGACCTTTTCCTCGAGCAGGGTGGCCACCACGGGCCCCATCTCGCGCATCTCGGCAGAGACGACGCGGGCGGCCTCGGCGACGACGCCGGCCGACGGCGTGGCGAAGGCGAAGGCGATGACGCGCCAGCCCTGCCGTCGCGCGTGCCTGGCCATCAGCGCCGGCACCTCGCCGGCGCCGCACATCAGTCCGAGCGACCGCTCCACGGCAGGTCCTTCGGCCAGGCGATCTCGGGCACCCCGTCACGGATCATCCGCTCGATCTCGAGCGCCATGGCCAGCGACGTGAGATCTTCGGCGAGATTCAGCGGGACGTTCTCGCCGCTGCGCCGCCGGCGCAGCGCACCGATGAGGTGCTGGATCTCCAGCTTGAGCGGATTGTCGCGATGCACCTGCAGGTGCTCGACGAGGGAGGCGCGCGAGTACCGGATCGATCTGCGGTTCAGCGTGTACTGCTGCGCGGCTCGGCGATAGATGCGGATATCCTGGTCCGTGTAATCGAGCAGGATGTAGGCATCGGGCTGGGTGATGGCCAGGGTCCGGATCTTTTCCTCGGTGGCCCGGCTGGCCGTGATGGTGGCGATGGCGCCCGACTCGAACCGGATCTGCACGGTGGCGACATCGGTGACCGACGAGTGCACGACCGCCCCTTGGGCGGCGATGCGGAGCGGCGGCGAATCGACCAGCCCCAGCACGATGTCGATGTCGTGGATCATCAGGTCCATCACCACGGTGTCCTTCCGGACCCGCGGCGCGAATGGCCCCAGCCGGCGCGACTCGACGAGAATCGGTGCGCGCACGATCTGCCGCAGCTCGTCCACGGCGCCGTTGAAGCGCTCAACGTGTCCGACGTGCAGGACGGCGCCCGTCCGCCGGGCCGTCTCGAAGAGCAGGCGCGCCTCCTCCACGGTCGCCGTCATCGGCTTTTCGACGAGCACGCTGATGCCCGCCTCGAGGAGATCGTGCGCGACCGCGAAGTGACGCTCGGTGGGAACGGCCACGCTGGCCACGTCGACCTTGCCGATCAGCTGACGGTGATCGGTGAAAGCCTGCGTCTCGTACTGACGCGCCACCGCGTGCCCGCGCTCGGCGTCGACGTCGGCCACCCCGACGAGCTCGACGTCCGGCAGCTCGGCGTAGACGAGCACGTGGTACTGGCCCATGTGGCCGGCGCCGACCACTCCCGCCCGCAGACGCGGTCCGTTGAGGGCCATCAGCTCGTGACCTCCTCGACGGCGGCCGCGCCGTCGCCGGGCGCGCCGACGATGCCATGGCGGCGCGCGCCCTCGATGAAGTCGAGCAGCACTCGGATGGGCTCGCTCACGGGCAGCTCCTCGCGGATACGCGCCACGGCGCGCCCGGGTGCGAGCCCGCTGCGGTAGAGGATGCGATATGCGTCCTGGAGCGATCGCCGGTCCGCCGGCGTCATGCCGGCGCGCCGCAGGCCGATGACATTGATGCCGCGCGCGGTGGCCGGCTGGCCATCGACGATGACATAGGGCGGGACGTCGGCGTTGACCTTGGCGAAGCCGCCAACATAGGCGTAGGCGCCGACGCGGGTAAACGGAACCATGCCCGTGTGGCCGCCGATGGTGGCGCGGTCGCCGACCTCACAGTGCCCCGTGATGCCGGCGTAATTGATGACGACGACACCGTCGCCGAGGCGACAATCGTGCGCGACGTGGCTCATGGCCATCACGAGTCCGTCCCGGCCGATCTCCGTCCACCCCTCGGGGTGCGTCGAGCGATGCACGGTGACGTATTCGCGAATCACGGTACCCTCGCCCACGCGCACGCCGGACGGGGTGCCGGGCTTGAACTTCAGATCCTGAGGAAGGCCACCGAGGACGCTCCCGTGACCGACCTTCACACGGGGCGCGAGCGCGACGCGCCCTTCGGTGATGACGTGATGGCCGAGCTCGACGGCGTCGCCGAGCGTCGTCTCCGGCCCCACCACGCAGAAGGCGCCGATCCGCACGTCCGTGCCGACGGCGGCCGACTTGTCCACGACGGCCGTCGGATGGATCTCACTCACGCGCCATTCCCTCGTCGTCGAGCGGCTGCCCCGTGAGCTTCGCGAGCGCGCGCTCGAGCGCGCGCACGCGTCGCACCAGCTCGGGCAGGCGGCCCTCGGCGGCCATGATTCGCTTGGCCTCGAGCATCGGTCGGGCCGGCGTGCCCAGGTACTTTCCGCCGGCTTCGAGGTCGGACGCGACGCCGGCCCGGCCGCCCACGAGCGCGCCCTCGCCGATGACGACGTGATCGGCCACGCCGACCTGGCCGGCCAGGACGACGCCGCGCCCCAGTCGCGCCGACCCCGAGAGGCCCACCTGCGAGACGAGGATCGAGTGCTCGCCGATCTCGACGTTGTGGCCGATCTGGACGAGATTGTCGATCTTCGTGCCGCGCCGGACGATCGTGTCGCCGAAGGTGGCGCGATCGATGGTGGTATTGGCGCCGATCTCGACGTCATCCTCGATGACGACGCCGCCCGTCTGCGGGATCTTCCGGTGCTGTGCGCCGTCGAAGGCGAAACCGAACCCATCGGCTCCGAGCACGGCGCCCGCGTGCACGATCACGCGTCGGCCGAGGCGCACGCCGGCGAGCAGCGCGACGTGCGCGCCGACCGTCGACTCCTCACCAATTTCCACGCGAGCTCCGATGTACGCGAGCGGGCTCACGCGCACGCGCGGGCCGATGCGGGCGCCCGCCTCCACCACGGCCAGCGCGCCGATGGAGGCGGTCGCATCGATCGACGCGTCAGGGGCGATCACGGCCGTGCGGTGCACGCCGGGAACGAGGGCAGCCGGCGGGTGGAAGAGGTTCAGGACGTCCACCAGCGCCTGCTGGGGCGCGCGGACGCGGAGCACGGGCGCGGGCAGGCCGACCACGTTCGCGTCGGCGATGAAGGCGCCCGCCCGCGACGCCTTCGCGGTGTCCTCGTAACGGGCGTGAGTCAGAAAGGAAACGTGATCCGGCCCGGCCGTCTCCAGCGGCGCCACCCCGGTCACCACCCGCCGCGGGTCACCCTCGAGCGTGGCGCCGAGGGCGGTGGCGAGTTCGCCGAGCGTGAATCCGTCGCGGCCGGTCATCCGCTCTACTTCTTCTTGTTCCCGGCCTCGCGATCGTAGGCCCGGATGACCTCGTCGGTGAGGTCGGCATCGGTCGTCGCGTAGAGCACGCCCGCGTTCCGCTTCTCGACGATCATGTAGTAGTTCTTCTCTTTGCCGACGCGCTCGATGACGCCGCCCATCTCTTGCAGCACCTTCTGGAGTAGCGTCGCCTCTCGCTTCTCGAGCTCTTTCTGGAAGTCGTCGGCGGCGCGCGCGGCGTCCCGGCGCTTGCGATCGAACTGCTCCTGCTTGTCGCGCCGGGCGTCGGCCGTCATCAGCGGCCCCTTCTTGTCGATCTCGTCGCGGAGCTTCTCGAGCTCTTGCCGCCGACCGTCCATCTCCTTCTGGATTCCCGCGCGCTCCTTCTCGAGCTGCTCACGGGCGGCCACACCCGCCGCCGAGCGCGCGAGCACGCGCTGGACGTCGATATAGCCGATCTTCGCGGGCGACGCCGGGGTCGTGGTGGCGGCCGGCGTGGGCGGCGCGGTCGATTGCGCGCCGCCGCTCGCGGCGGTGGCCACGATGACCGTCGAGACGAGCACTGCCTGGAGCGCTGACTTCATTCGCACCCTCCTCAAAATGGCGACCCGACCGAAAAATTGAACGCGCCCGACCTGTCGCCCGAGGGTGGATTCGGGTTGAATCCGTAATCGACCCGGATCGGTCCGAACGGCGACAGCCACCGGAGACCGGCGCCGATCGCCATGCGCAGGTCGGTCAGATCGAACTTCTCGGTGAAGCCATAGACGTTGCCGACGTCGAAGAACACCGCCGCCCGGACGTTGAACGGCAGCGGCACGATGTATTCGACATTGGCGAGAACCTCCGACGTGCCGCCGATGCGCTCGCCCTGATCGTCCTTTGGCGAGATCTCTCGTGCCTTGTACGACCGGATCGAGTTCGAGCCGCCGAGATAGAACCGCTCGAAGAGCGGCAGGTCCTCGTTACCCCAGCCGAACCCATAGCCACCCTCGAGCCGGCCCGACAAGATGTGCCCGAACCAGATCGGCTGGAACTTCGTGATGCTGCTGACCACCTTGATGAACTGCTGGTCACCGCCCAGGCCCGCCACGTCGGTGACCAGGGTGAAGGTGCCTCCACGTGACGGCGTCTGGATGTTGTCCCGGCTGTCGCGCGACAGCGAGCCCTGCACGAGTGAGGTGATGGTGGTGCCCTTCTCGTCCCGCAGCGCGCTGTCGGCCGTGCTATCGATGTTCGAGATGGTGTCCTGCGAGAGCCGGTACATCCCTGCCCACCGCCAGTACTCTTGGAACGGATGGCTCACCCGGATGTCGCCACCGAGCTGCTCGTAGTCGTAGTCGGTGTACTGGCGGCGGACGTTGAAGAGGTCGAAGCCGGCCGCCAGCGGCCGATCGAACAGCCAGGGCTCGGTGAAGCTGACGACGCCCTGCTGCGTGTTGGCGCCGAGGCGCAGCCGGACGGACGCCTGCCACCCGCGACCGAGGAAATTGTTTTGCGACAGGTCGATGGTACCGAGGAGGCTGTCCTGCGAGGAGTAGCCGCCACCGATGCTGAAGATGCCGGTTGGTCGTTCCGTCACGTCGACGTTGATGAGGATCTTCGTCTTGTCAGTGCCAGGAGCGGTGGTGACTTCGACCTTCTCGAAGTAGCCCAGGTTGACGAGCCGCTGCCGCGAGCGCTGCAGCTTGCGAAGGGTGAAGATCTCCCCCTCTGCCATCTGGAGTTCGCGGCGCAGGATCTTGTCCTGGCTCCGCACGTTCCCGGCGATATTGATCCGCTCGACGTAGACGGTTGGCCCCTCGACGATATCGATGGTGATTGCGATGCGATTGTTCGCCTGAGGCTCGATGCGAGGGTTGACCTCCACCGACGCGCGCCCGAGGTTCGAGTACAGCTCCTCGATCCCCTTGGCCGACTCGCGAAGCAGGCCGCGCGAGAAGACGTCGCCTTCCTTCAGCTTGACCTGCCGCCGCACCTCGCTTTCCGGCAGCAGCGTCACCCCGGTGAGGGCGATGCCGCCCACCAGATACTGCGCTCCCTCCACCACCACGATATTGATGATCACCCGCGCCTTCTCGCGATCGACGGTGATGTCGTGCGACTCGACGCGCGCGTGGATGAACCCGTGGTCGTTGTACAGGCCGAGGATGCGCTCGACGTCGTCCTCGAGCCGCTGGCGCTGGACGGTGCCGCGCAGGATGAAGTATTGCCGCTCCTGAGTGGCCATGGCCGCCTTGATCTGCTTGTCGGTGAGTCCTTTGTTGCCGTGGATGACGATCCGATCGATCTTGATCTGGCGGCCTTCGTTGATGTTGAAGACCACCTTCACGTCGCCGTCGGCGAACTTTTCGATGTCCGGCGTGATCTGGACCTCGAAGTAGCCCTCGTCCTCGTAGAAATCCTTCATCCGCTCGCGCGCGCGCTGGACCTCCACCGGATTGTAGACGGTGCCCAGCTTGAGGTCGATCTTGTCCTGCAGCTCGGCCGTGGTGGCCTTCTTGTTGCCGACGAAGTCGACGTCACGCACGAACGGCCGCTCGGTCACGATGAAGGCGACCTTCACGCCGCCCTCGAAGTCCTCGACCTTCACCTGGACGTCATCGAAGAACCCGAGGCCGAAGACCGATCGCACGTCCTCCGACAGTTGCGAGGGATTGAACGGACCACCGAGCGTGGTCTTGATGCGGCCGAGGATCACCGCTTCCTGCACGCGGCGATTGCCTTCGACGGTGAGCTCCTTGACGAGAATGGGGGGCTGCTGGGCCTCAGTGAGGCCGACCATCGCCAGCCAGGCCGCGAGCACCGAAATCACGGTTGAACGCACCCGCCCCCGAGTGGTCACCGCGCCTCAAACTCGCGACGTTGGCGATAGCTTAGCGCTCAGCAAGCTCGAGCGGAGCGTCGGCCGCGCGGGCCTCCCGGAACACGAAGTCGTTTCCGGCGATGTCCACGTCGATCCGTGCGCTCTCGGGCACCTGTCCGCGAACGATGGCCTCGGCCAGCGGGTCCTCGATGTGCTTCTGGATCGTTCGCCGCAGCTGACGCGCGCCGTACTGCGGGTCGTAGCCCTTCTCGACCAGCGCCGCCTCGGCCGCCGGAGTCAGGATGAGCTCGATGCCCTTCTCCGTCAGCTGCTTGTTGATCTTGTCGATCATGAGCCGAATGATCTGCTGGATGTGCGGCAGCGACAGCGCGTGGAAGACGATGATGTCGTCGATCCGGTTGATGAACTCCGGCCGGAACGCCCGCTTCATCTCCTCCATGACGCGATCCTTCATCTTCTCGTACGTCGCCTCGTCGCCTTCCTGCATGAAGCCGGGCGTGATGCGCTTGCCGATGAGGCTGGTGCCGAGGTTCGACGTCATGATCAGAATGGTGTTCTTGAAGTCCACCACGTGACCGAGCGAGTCGGTCAGGCGGCCATCGTCGAGCACCTGGAGCATCATGTTGAACACGTCAGGGTGCGCCTTCTCGATCTCGTCGAAGAGCACGACCGAGTACGGGCGCCGCCGAACCTTCTCCGTGAGGAACCCGCCCTCTTCGTAACCGACATAGCCGGGAGGCGCGCCCAGGAGCCGCGACACGGAGAACTTCTCCATGTACTCCGACATGTCCACCCGGATCAGCGCGTTCTCGTCGCCGAAGAGGTACTCGGCCAGCGTGCGCGCGAGCTCTGTCTTGCCGACCCCGGTGGGGCCGAGGAAGATGAACGACCCGACGGGACGCTTGGCGTCCTTCAGCCCGGCCCGCGAGCGGCGAATGGCACGCGACACGGCCTTCACCGCGTCGTCCTGGCCGATGATCCGACCGTGGAGCGCTTCCTCCATGCGCGCGAGCTTGGCCGATTCCTTCTCCTCGAGCTTGCTGAGGGGAATGCCCGTCCACCGCGAGACGATGAACTCGATGTCCTCCTCGCCCACGGACTGCGTGCCCTTGCCCTTGTTCTTCTCCCAGTCCCGCTTCATCTCTTCTTCGCGACCGCGGAGAATCTTTTCCTTCTCGCGCAGCGAGGCGGCCTTCTCGAACTCCTGGGCCTCGAGGTACATGTCCTTCTCGCGGATCACGCGCTCGAGCTCCTTTTCGATCTCCTTGAGCTCGGCGGGCGGCGTGAGCGCCATCAGACGTGTGCGCGAGGACGCTTCGTCGATGACGTCGATGGCCTTGTCGGGAAGCTGCCGATCAGTGATGTAACGATCGGCGAGCGTCACGGCAGCGCGGATGGCCTGCTCGGTGATCTTGACGCGATGGTGCGCCTCGTACTTGTGGCGCAGGCCGCGGATGATCTCGATCGCCTCGGGCACCGAGGGCGCCTTGACGATGACGGGCTGGAAACGGCGCTCGAGCGCGCCGTCCTTCTCGATGTATTTGCGGTACTCGTCGAGGGTGGTGGCACCGATCGTCTGGATCTCGCCGCGCGACAGTGCCGGCTTCAGCATGTTGCTGGCGTCGATGGCGCCTTCGGCCGCGCCCGCCCCGATGAGCGTATGAAGCTCGTCAAGGAAGAGCACCACGTTCTCGGATTGGCGAATCTCCTTCATGACAGCCTTGAGCCGCTCTTCGAACTGGCCGCGGTATTTGGTGCCCGCGACGAGCGCGCCCAGGTCGAGCTGGAGCAGCCGCTTGTTGGCCAGAACGTCGGGCACGTCGTGCGAGATGATCTTCTGGGCGAGCCCTTCGACGATCGCCGTCTTCCCAACGCCCGGCTCGCCAATGAGCACCGGATTGTTCTTGGTCCGCCGCGCCAGGATCTGGATGACCCGCTCGATCTCCTGCTCGCGGCCGATCACGGGATCGAGCTTCGTCTCGCGCGCCAGCTGCGTGAGGTCCCGCGCGAACTCGTCGAGGACGGGCGTTTGCGAGCGCTTCTTTGGGCGCGGATAGTACTGGTCGCCGAGCAGGGCCAGCGTTTCCTGTCGAACTTCGTCCAGTCGCGCGCCGAGCGATTCGAGAATCTTCGCGGCGATCGACTGCCCCTCCTTCATCAGACCGAGCAGCAGATGCTCCGTACCGATGTAATTGTGGCCGAGCTGGCGAGCCTCTTCGATCGACAGCTCGAGCACACGCTTTGCCTGGGGTGTGAAGGGAACTTCACCGAACGTCAGCGTCTTCGGGAAGCCGGCGAGCGCGCGCTCGACCTCGGCCTTCACCGTCTCCAGACGCAGCCCGAGGCGCTGCAGGACCGCCGTGGCGATACCTTCCCCGTCGCGGATAAGACCCAGCAGCACATGCTCCGTGCCGACAAAGTCGTGCCGGAAGCGGCCTGCCTCTTCGCGAGCAAGGATGATGACCCTTCGCGCCCGTTCGGTGAACCGTTCAAACACTGGAGTCCCCCACCCCTTTCGGACCGCCCCGGTGACCCGTTTTCGCTTAACCGACGCCTAGTTATTCCGAACCCGCACCCAGTATAGCCCTGCGCGCTAGAGGCTCGCTAGCCTTTTTCTTCACGAGCGCCACCCTGCAGCATACCTCATGCGAATCCCCGGCCAACAGGCCGTATGTTGCAGCGGCCAGTGCATCCTCTTATTAACGATCGGTCGGATCAATCTCCCTCGCCAGCCCGTCGACGAGCCGGTACCCGCGGTCGGCCTTCCGCGCGAGGTCGGGATTGTGCGTCGCGACGAAGAACGAGATCCCGCGCTCGCCCTGCAACTGGAGGAAGAGGTCGTAGATCACGGCGCTCGTCTTCGGATCGAGATTCCCGGTGGGCTCATCCGCAAGGATGACCTTCGGCCCGTTGATCAGCGCCCGCGCGACGGCAACGCGCTGCTGCTCGCCACCCGAGAGCTCGCCCGGACGATGGCGCAGCCGATCGCCGAGTCCGACCTCGGCCAGTGCGGCGGCCGCGCGCTCGCGCGCCTCGGCGTGCGGACGGCGCTGGAGGAGGGCGGGGATCATTGCATTCTCGAGCGCGCTCAGGTCACCGAGCAGGTTGTAGAACTGGAAGATGAACCCGACCTCCTGTCGCCGGTAGCGCGCCAGCGCTGCTTCACTACGAGCGAACAGATCCTCGCCGCGGAACAGGACGCGGCCTCCGCTCGGGCGGTCCAGCGCGCCGAGGAGATGCAGCAGGGTCGACTTTCCGACGCCGGAGGCGCCGACGAGGGCCACCACTTCGCCGGCGCGCACTTCGACGGAGGCGCCGCGCAGGACGCGGACGACCTCGGGACCCGTGCGGTACTCGCGCTCGAGATCGAGGCCGACGAGCAGGGGTTCCGACATCATGCGTCTTCCGGTCGCCCTACACCGCCGCGGTCATTCATATCTCAGCACGTCGACGGGGGTGAGTGAGCCCGCACGCCGAGCCGGGATGACGCTCGCGAGGAACGACAAGACCAGGGTGGCGCTGATGATGAGTGCGAAGTCACCCGGGGAGAGCTTCATCGGGAGATAGTCGATCTGGTAGACGTCGCCGGCGAGCTTGATGATTTTGTAGGTGTTCTGAATCCAGATGATCGCCAGGCCGACGATGCTCCCGGCCACGGTCCCGACGACGCCGATGGTCATGCCGACCGAGAAGAAGACGGCGGTGATGGACGGCGCCGTCGCGCCGATGGCCTTCAGGATGCCGATCTCCTTGCGCTTCTCCGCCACGAGCAGCACGAGATGGCCGATGATGGCGAAGGCCGCCACCAGCACGATGATGGTGACGATCACGAACAGCGCGAGCTTCTCGAGCTGGAGCGCGGCGAAGAGATTGCGATTCATGTCCATCCAGTCGCGCACCCAGAACGGATAGCCGAGGCGTGTGAGGACGGCGCGACCGACGCGCTTGGCGTCGAAGGGATCGTCGAGCTTCACCTCGATGCCGCTGGCACCGCTGAGGCCGGCAAAATCCTGCGCCGCCGCCAGACTCAGGTACGCCACGGACGCGTCGTATTCGTACATGCCGGCCTCGATCGTGCCGACGAGCGTGTATCGCCGCATCTTCGGCACCATGCCGACGGCGGTCAATGCGCCTTTGGGCGAAATGACCGTCACCGGGTCGCCGGGGACGACGCCGAGGAGCCGCGCCAGCTCGGCGCCGAGCAGGATCGCCGCCTCGCCGCCGATGAGCGGATCGAGGCTCCCGCTGCGCAGCTGCGCGGCGAGTGTGGAGCGGACCGCCGCGGCGCCGACATCGATGCCTCGTACCAGCCCGCCGTGCGCCTCGCCGGCGGGGCTCGTGAACAGCGCCTGCTGCAGCACGAACGGCGTGGCGGAACGAACACCGCGCACTGTCGTCACGCGCCCGGCGACCGCTTCCGCGTTGGCGAGCCCGGCCGTGCCGCTCTGGAACACGAGCAGATGCGGGTTGGCGGCGATGATCCGGTCGCGGATCCCATCCTGGAAGCCGGTCATCACGGCCAGCACGACGATCAGCGCGGCCACGCCCAGGAACACGCCACCGACGCCGATCCAGACGAACAGCGACAGGTTCGTGCGGCTGCCGCGCGAGCGGAGATACCGCAGCCCGAGGAACAGCTCGACGGGCAGTCCGCCCCTCACGGAGTTTCCGGTCGGAGGTGCGGGAACAGGATCACCTCGCGGATCGACGGCTGATCGGCGAACAGCATCACGAGCCGGTCGATACCGATGCCCTCGCCGGCGGCGGGCGGCATGCCATATTCGAGGGCGCGCACGTAATCCTCGTCGAGCCAGTGGGCTTCGTCGTCACCACGTGCCTGCAGCGCGGCCTGCTCGCGGAAGCGCGCGAGCTGATCGATGGGATCGTTCAGCTCGCTGTAGGCGTTGGCGAGCTCCCGGCGTCCGACGAACAGCTCGAAGCGATCGACCAGCAGCGGGTCCTCGCGCTTCTTCTTCGCCAGCGGCGAGAGCTCGATCGGGAAGTCGGTCACGAAGGTCGGCTGCACGAGCGTGGGCTCGACCAGCTCCTCGAAGACGTCCTTCCACAGCACCCAGGCGGCGCCGCCCTTGCTCTGGATGCCCTTGTCGGCGGCGGCCCGCGCCACGACGGCCACGTCGCTACGCGGCGTCACGCTGGTCCCCAGGGCTTCGGAGAGACCCTGGAAGAACGGCAGGCGACGCCAGGGCCGCGCGAGATCGATCTGGTGCTCGCCCCACGTGAGCGTCAGGCGACCGAGCAGCGACTGCGCGAGCTCCGTGAAGAGATCCTCCGTCAGCTCGATGAGATCCTGATAGTCGGCGTACGCCTGGTAGAACTCGAGCATCGTGAACTCGGGGTTGTGCTGCGTCGACACGCCTTCGTTCCGGAAGTTGCGGTTGATCTCGTACACGCGCTCGAAGCCCCCGACGACGAGACGCTTCAGGTAGAGCTCCGGCGCGATTCTCAGGTACAGATCCATGTCGAGGGCGTTGTGGTGCGTCTTGAACGGCCGGGCGATGGCGCCGCCGGGAATCGGCTGCATCATCGGCGTCTCCACCTCGAGAAAGCCGCGCGCGTCGAGGAACGTCCGGAGGGCGCGAACGATCTTGCTGCGCAGCACGAAGATCTCGCGCGCTTCCGGATTGACCACGAGGTCGACGTACCGCTGGCGATAGCGCGTCTCCACGTCCTTCAGCCCGTGCCACTTCTCGGGCAGCGGCCGCAACGACTTGGCGAGGAAGGTGAAGCTCTTCACGGCGACGGTGAGCTGGCCCGTCCGCGTGCGGAACATCTCGCCGGTGACGCCGATGAAATCGCCGACGTCGAGCGACGTGAAGGCCGGGTAATCGTCGCCGAGCTGGTCGGCGCGTGCATAGAGCTGGATGCGGCCGGTCCGATCCATGAGGTGCGCAAAGGCCGTCTTGCCGTGGTCGCGCATGGCGACCAGCCGTCCAGCGAGGCTCACGGGCCCGAAGGCCTTCAGCTCGTCGTCGCCGGCCTTGTCGAGCCTCTCCGCGAGCGGCCCCGCCCATTGCGTGGCGGCGAACCGCGCGCCGAACGGATCCACGCCCCGGGCGCGCAGGGCCTCCAGCTTGTCGCGCCGCTGGCGGACGAGGTCGTTGTCCTCGCGCTCGCTCACGTCTTGCTGCCCCGCCCCGACATCAAATACGCCTTGATCAGCGCCTCGAGATCGCCGTCCATCACCGCCTCGATGTTGCCGATCTCGAGGCCGCTGCGGTGGTCCTTGATGAGCTGGTAGGGATGGAACGTGTACGACCGGATCTGGCTGCCGAAGGCAATCTCCTTCTTCTGTCCGGTCAGCTCGGAGATCTCCTCGCGCTGCTTCTTCTCGGCCAGCTCGAAGAGCCGCGCCTTCAGGATCCGGAGCGCCGTGTCGCGGTTGCGCAGCTGCGAGCGTTCGTTCTGGCACTGCACGACGATGCCCGTCGGCAGATGTGTGATTCTCACCGCCGAGTCGGCGGTGTTGACGCCCTGGCCGCCGGGACCGGAGGCGCGGAAGACGTCGACGCGGATCTCGTCCTCACGGATCGTCACCTCGACGTCGTCGACCTCGGGTGTGACGGCGACCGAGGCGAAGCTCGTTTGCCGGCGACTGGAGGCGTCGAACGGCGAGATCCGCACCAGGCGGTGCACGCCGGCCTCGCCTTTCAGGTACCCGTACGCATACTCGCCGGTGACCTCGATGGTGGCCGACTTGATGCCCGCCTCCTCACCGGGGAGCAGATCGACGACTTCCGCCTTGAAGCCCTCGCGCTCGCACCAGCGGAGATACATGCGCATGAGCATCTGCGCCCAGTCCTGCGACTCGGTGCCCCCGGCGCCAGGATGGATGGAGACGATGGCCGCCTTGCTGTCGTGCGGCCCCGACAGCATGATCTTCAGCTCGAACTCGTCGAGCTCTTTCTTGAGACGGGCCACACCCTCGGCGATCTCGGCGTCGAGCGAGCCGTCGTCGCCAGCTTCGGTCGCGAGCTCGAGCAGCACGTTGAGATCCGACGCCTGCGTGGCGAGCTGCGTCGTCCGGGTGATCGTGCGCGCCAGGTCGGTCCGCTCGCGGATCAGCTCCTGCGCGCGGCGGTTGTCCTCCCAGAAGGCGGGGGCGGCCATCTCCGTGTCGATGCGGGCCAGCCGCTGCTCCTTGGCGGCCAGGTCAAAGATGCCCCCGGAGCTCGTCGACTCGGCGGGTCAACTCGCCGACGTCGCGCTTCACCTCACCGAGCATCAGGATTCTCCGGGACGCGTGAAGCCGGCCGCGTCAACGCGAGCGCCACCGCCGAGATGGCCAGGGCGAGCAAGCCCGGCCAGTCCCCGAGACGCGTGTAGAGGGTCTTGCCGACCCGCAGCGGAACGCTCTCGGTGAGCAGTCCGCGCTCGTAGAGATTCATGCGACGCAAGATGTGTCCGTTGGGCGTGATGAAGGCGGAGACTCCGGTGTTCGCCGCGCGCACCACCGAGACGCGGTGCTCGACAGCACGAAACGGGTACATGCCCAGATGCTGCTCGGGCCCGCTCGTGCGGCCGAACCATGCGTCATTCGTCATGTTCACCATCAGCCGCGCGCCATTCCTCACGAAATCCCGGACCAGATCGGGGAAGATGCCCTCGTAACAGATCACCACACCGTACGGGGCTGGCGGGCCCTGGAACACGACGGTACGGGTGCCGGACTCCAGCTCGGAAATGAACTCCGCCCAGCCCCGGACGAAACCGATCACTCCCGACAACGGCACGAATTCACCGAACGGAACGAGGTGGATTTTATCATACCGCCCGACGATGCCCTCTTCGGTCAGCACGAACGCGGAGTTACGAAAGCGCGGCGGATTGCCCTCGGCGTCGAGCGAGCCGATCACGAGCGGCGTGTGGAGCTCGGCGGAAAGCGCGCGGAGCGACGCGACGAGCTGCGGGTCGGCTCGCAGGATCGACGGCAGCGCCGTCTCCGGCCAGACGAGGAGATCAGGCCGCTCGCCGGCCGCCTGCCGCGTGAGCGCGAAGTAGATCGACAGCGTGTCGACCGTGTGCTGCGGCTCCGACTTGACCGGCTGCTCGATGGACGGCTGCATGAGCGTCACGCGCGTGGTCGGCCGCGCCGTCGAGTCGTGCAGCCGTGCGTCGCCGAAACCGAGCGTGGCGAGAACGAGCAGGCCGGCCGCGACCGAACCGGCCACGGCGCGGCGCCACGTGAGGAGCAGACAGCCGGCCAGCGCCGCATTCACCGCCACCAGCAGGAACGACACCGCGTGCACGCCGCCCAGCTCCGCGATCTGGATCACCCGGAGCTCTAGATATTGGGAGTAACCAAGCGTCCCCCACGGGAAGCCCCCGAAGAGATGACCGCGGAGCCACTCGGCGGCGACCCAGATGAATGGCGCCAGCACGAGGGCTCGGGCGATCGACCACCGCGCGGCGACGCGGGAGACGGACCACGCCACGCCACCGATCCAGAAGGCGCAGTAGCCGGCGAGCAGCATCGTCGGTAGCAGGACGAGCGGCCCGGGAATCGTGCTGTAGACGCGAAACGTGAAGTTGAGCCAGCGCAGCAGCACGAGGAAGAAGACACCGCCGTAGAGCAGCCCCCACCAGAAGGCGGCGCGTGGCGGCGTGAACACGGCGACCACGAGCAGCGGCGTCACCAGCGCCCACGGCGTGAGCCACCAGTCCGTGCGTGGGAATGACAGCGCGGTGAAGAAGGCCGCCGCGGCCAGGATGGCCGCGTATCGGCCCAGGGTGGTCCATCGCGTCATGTGCCGGCGGCGAGCCGATCGGCCAGGAAGCGGGGCAGCCCGGCTGCTTCGATCTTCCGTCGCGCCTCCGCGACGTCGTACACGACACGGCGGATCTCGACACGCCCGGCCTCGACGTCCCACAGCGCATAGGAGGCGCGCGGATCGCGGTCGCGCGGCTGCCCGACGCTGCCGACGTTCACGATGTAACGCCGGCCGCGCTCGCTCAGGATCGTCGCCGGACGCGGGTCGTGGTCGGGCCCCGCGGAGCCGAGCGACCACATCGCGGGCACGTGGGAGTGACCGACGAAGCACCAGCGCGTGGCGAATTCTCCGAAGACACCCCAGCCGTCCTCGGCGGTGACGAGATAGTCCCACGCGTCGGGATCACCCGGGGAGGCGTGCACGAGCATCGCGTCATCGACTTCGATTGTGAGCGGCAGTCCAGCCAGCCAGGCGCGGTGGTCGTCGTCGAGACGCTCGCGCGTCCATTCCGCAGCGGCGCGCGCCCAGCGATTGAACCAGGTGAGATCGAGCCGGTCGGCCACGCCGTACTCGTGATTGCCCGCCACGATGCCCCGCGCCCGCGTGGCGAGGAGCTCGACACACGCCTCGGGATCGGCGCCATAACCCACGGTGTCACCCAGGCAGAGCACGGCGTCCGCGCGGGAGTCGGCGTCGTCGAGGACGGCGCGCAGGGCTTCGAGATTGGCGTGAACGTCCGACACGATCGCGTACTTCACGCGCTCAGGAGGCGGGACGGAGCTCGCGGTGGATGCGGTCCAGAACTCCGTTGACGAAGCGGCTCGACTCGCTGGTGCCAAACTTCTTGGCGATCTCTATGGCCTCGTTGATGGCGACCTTACCCGGCACGCCGGGCTCGAACAGGAGCTCGTACACCGCCAGCCGAAGGATGTTGCGATCGACCACCGCCATGCGATCGATGTCCCAGTGCTCCGCGCACTCCGCGATGCGCTTGTCGATCTCGGCCTGCTGCCGCTTCGTTCCCCGGACGAGTGCCGCGGCAAACTCGCGGCCCTCGGCGTCGACCGGGTGACGCGCCCAGAACTCGGCCTCGAACGGCCCGGGATCGATGGCGCCGTTCTGCTCCAGCTGATACAGGAACTGCAGCGCGAGCTCGCGAGCCTTGCGCCGCTTGCCCATTTATTTTCCGCCTCGGCGGCGCGGCGCCGGCCCCGTCGCTCCGATACGCTGCGCGAAGGCGACCATCTCGAGGGCCGCTTCCGCGGCCTCAGCGCCCCGATTGCCGACATCGCCGCCGGCGCGCTCGAGCGCCTGAGCCTCGGTGAGCGCGGTGATCACACCGAACGTGGTCGGCACGCCCGTGTCGAGCCCCACGCGCTGGATGCCGGCGGCCGCCTGACCCGCGATGAAGTCGAAGTGCGGCGTCTGTCCGCGGATGACGCAGCCCACGCACACCACGCCCGCGTAGCGGCCGGTCCGGGCGACGAGCGCCGCTGCCTGCGGAAGCTCGAACGCCCCGGGCACCCAGTGCACGTCCACCGCCGTCTCCGCCATGCCGCCCGCCGCCAGCGCGCGGAGCGCGCCGTCGAGCAGCCGCTTGGTGATCGCCTCGTTGAACCGCGCGGCGACGACCGCGAACCGCGCGCCAGGGCGCGGCCGCAGGCTTGCAGGCGGAGACGGCGCACGGCCGGCCATGTCAGTCCGGGAGCGAGGACAGCAGGTGCCCGAGCTTGTCACGCTTGGTGCTGAGATACTTCCGGTTCTCCGGATTCGGAGCGACTTCGACGGGGACGCGCTCGAGAACCGTGAGCCCATAGCCCTCGAGGCCCGCCCGCTTGGCAGGATTGTTGGTGACCAGTCTCAGGTTCTTCAGGCCGAGGTCGACGAGGATCTGCGCCCCGATGCCGTAATCGCGCAGGTCGGCGTTGAAGCCGAGCGCCTGGTTGGCCTCCACCGTGTCCTTGCCGTGGTCCTGCAGCTCATACGCGCGGATCTTGTTGTGCAGCCCGATGCCGCGACCCTCCTGCCGCAGGTAGACGACGACGCCGCGGCCTTCCTTCTGGATCATCGCCAGCGCGAGATTCAGCTGCGGTCCGCAGTCACAGCGCAGCGAGCGGAAGACGTCGCCGGTGAGGCACTCCGAGTGCATGCGCACGAGTACGGGGTCGTCGCCGGCCACCTGCCCCATCACGAGCGCGAAGTGCACACGGCTGTACACGGTGGCCTCATAGGCGATGGCGGTGAACTCGCCGAAATCCGTGGGCAGGCGCGTGCTGGCGACACGGCGAACGAGCTTTTCCTTCTGTGTTCGGTACTCGATCAGATCCTTGATGGTGATGACTTTCAGGCGATGGCGCCGCGCCAGCTCGAGCAGCTGCGGTAGCCGCGCCATGTTGCCACTCTCGTCGAGCACCTCGCAGATGACCCCGGCCGGATAGCAGCCGGCCATCCGTGCCAGGTCCACCGCCGCCTCGGTGTGGCCGGCACGCCGGAGCACGCCGCCCTCCATCGCGCGCAGCGGGAACATGTGGCCAGGCGCGACGAGGTCGGCCGCAGTCATCTGCGGGTCGACCAGCGTGCGGATCGTCACGGCGCGATCGTAGGCAGAGATGCCGGTGGTGATCCCGCGGCGCGCGTCGACGCTGACGGTGAACGCGGTGCCCATCGGCGCGGTGTTCTCGGTCACCATCATGCTCAGGCGCAGCACATCGAGGCGCTCGCCGAGCATGGGCACGCACATGAGACCGCGCGCGTGCGTGACCATGAAGTTCACGGCCTCCGGGGTGACCTTGTCGGCGGCCATCACGAGGTCGCCCTCGTTCTCACGGTCCTCGTCATCGACAACCACGAGGATGCGACCGTCCCGGATCTCCTCGATTGCCTCTTCAATCGTCGCGAAGCCGCTCATGCAGTCCCCCTGAGAGCGAGTGATCGGACCACGTACTTGCCGATCACGTCGGTCTCGATGTTCACCGCCTGTCCGTCCACGAGCGCACCGAGCGTCGTGGCCGCCAGCGTGTGTGGGATGAGCATCACCTCGAACGTTGTGCCGTCGAGGGCCGCCACGGTGAGACTCACCCCGTCCACCGCCACCGAGCCCTGTGGGATCAGCAACGGCGCCAGGGTCCGGTCCGCCAGGGCGACCCGGACCCGTGCGGTCGATTCTACACGGGTTACGGCCTGCACTGTCCCGACCGCATCGACGTGGCCGAGCACCAGGTGACCGCCGAGGGCGCCGCCGAACCGCAGGGGCCGCTCGAGGTTCACGCGCTCGCCGGCCGCGAGGCGGCCGAGCGCGGTCCGCGCGAGCGTCTCCGGTCCGAGCTCGAAGACGAGCTCGCCCGCGGTCCGGGCGGCCACGGTCAAACAGACGCCGTTCACGGCGAGGCTGGCGCCGAGGTCACTGCCCTCGCACGCGACCCCCGCACCGACGACCAGCCGTATGACATCGCCCTTGCGCGTCACCTCGCGCACTGTCCCGACGTCCTCGACGATGCCGGTGAACACGTCAGTGCGGCTCGCGCACCACGTCGGCCTCGATCAGGAGATCGGGCCCGACGAGCCGCGCGCTCAAGGGACCGAGGCGGACGGCCGACTTCAGCTCGCCGCCGGCGCCGGCGACGACGCCGGGTGCCTCACGACCGCCCAGCAGCAACGGCGCCAGATAGAGCGTCACGCGATCGACCACCCCTGCATCGAGAAATGCCGCGTGGACCTCGCCGCCGCCCTCGAGCAGCACCGCGCGAACATCGCGGGCGAAGAGCTGCGCCAGCACCGCGTCGACGGCGACGCGCGCGGCGTGCGTCGGGCAGCGCAGGACGGCCGCGCCGGCCGCTTCGAGATCGGCCACCCGGGCGGCCGGCGCTCGCTCGCCGACCGCGATGAGCGCGCGCGACGGCGTGGCGCCGGTGATGACGCGCGCGCGCGGTGGTGTGCGCGCGTGCGTATCGAGAACGACGCGATACGGCTCCCGGGGCCACGGCGACTCGAGCCGCACCGTCAGCGCCGGATCGTCCCGGACGACGGTGGTGATGCCGACCACGATGGCGTCGACTTCGCTCCGCTGGCGATGAGCCTCCGCCCGCGCCGCCTCGCCAGTGATCCAGCGCGCGCTGCCGTGTACGTCGGCGATCTTGCCGTCGGCCGTCATGCCGGCCTTCAGCGTGACGTGCGGGCGCCGCTCGCGCATGGCGGTCATGAAGGCGCGGTTCTGCGTGGCCGCCTCGCCGGCGAGAAGTCCCGTCTCGACCGTGATACCGGCGGCGCGCAAGGCGGCGGCTCCGCCGCCCGTCACGAACGGGTTCGGATCCCCGATGGCCGCGACCACGCGTCGCACGCCGCAGGCCTGGACGAAAGGCGCGCACGGGGGCGTGCGCCCGTGATGATTGCAGGGCTCGAGGGTAACGTAGAGCGTCGCGCCGCGCGCGCGGGGTCCGGCCGCCCGGAGCGCCTCGACCTCGGCGTGCGGTCCGCCGGCCCGGGCGTGGAACCCCTCGCCGACGACTTCGCCCTCGTGGACGACCACGGCGCCCACCAGTGGATTCGGCGACGTCAGCCCGCGCCCCAGGACCGCCAGCGCCAGCGCGCGCCGCATGAACACCTCGTCTGTCATGTGCAGCGACCGCTGCTCGTGCCGCTCGAACCGTGCGTCACCTGACCGAGGTGCGGCGTGCGTGTCATGTCTCTGGCACGAGGGCGTCGACAAAGGCCATGGGATCGAAGGCCTGCAGATCGTCGACGCGCTCGCCGACACCGATCAGCTTGATCGGCAGCTTCAGCTCGCGGACGATTCGCACGACGATGCCGCCCTTAGCGGTGCCATCGAGCTTGGTGAGGCACACGCCCGTGAGCCCGATCGCCTCGTGGAACATCTGGGCCTGGGCGAAGCCGTTCTGTCCCGTCGGTGCGTCGAGGACCATGAGGGACTCGTGCGGAGCCCCGGGACATTGCCGCTCGATGACACGCTTCAGCTTGGCGAGCTCGTCCATGAGATTCGTTTTGGTGTGCAGCCTGCCGGCGGTATCGATGATGAGCGCGTCGGCGCTTCGCGCCAGCGCCGCCTTCACGGCATCGAAGACCACCGCCGCCGGATCGGATCCGGACGCCTGTCGAATGAGCTCCACCCCGATGCGCCCGCTCCACGTCTCCAGCTGCTCGATGGCGGCGGCGCGGAACGTGTCGGCGGCCGCGAGCAGCACCTGTTTGCCGTCGGCCTTCAACGAGGCCGCGAGCTTCGCGCACGTCGTGGTCTTGCCGGCGCCGTTCACGCCGAGCATGAGGATCACCGTGGGGCGAGCGTCGAGGTTGATCGATTGCGCAGCCGGGCTCAGCGTGTCGACGAGGAAGCGACGGAACAGCGGGCGAAACTGGTCGGCACGCGTGACGGTGCCGAAGACCACTTCCTCGCGCGCGCGATTGGTGAAGTCCGCGGCGAGGGTGGCGCCCAGGTCGGCCGCGATCAGGACTTCCTCGAGCTCCTCGTAGAGAGCCTCGTCGATCGGGCGACCGGGCTCGAGCACCGACGACAGCCCGTTCGACAGGTACTCCTGCGAGCGTTTGAGGCCGTCCTTGAGACGCTCCTTGAAGCCAGAAAACAGTCCCATGCGCCTCAGTGTACGACCGGAGGGCGCTACTGGGCGCGGCCTCCTTCGGGAGGCAGGACCAGACCCGAGATGACGGTGCCGCTGGCGCCGAAGGACGGCAGCGAGCGGCCGTTGAGCTCGAAGCTGACGCCACCGGCGTTACCGATCGTGACGATGAACGGCCGGTTGGAGACCCACTCTCGCACCGCACCGGCCGGAACGGTCTCCTCACTGGTACGGCCGTCCTCGGTTCGGACGCGGATCCACGTCGGCTCGCTCACTTTTGCCACGAGCCGGTACGGCGTCGACACGCCGGTCACTGCGCTCTGGACTTGCGGCAGCCACGGCCGCGGTCCACTGGCGGGCGCCGGCGCCACGGAAGCAATCGGCGGCACCGGAGCCGCCGCGACCGGCGGGCTCGGAGGAACCGGCCGCACGGGCTCGGGCGTCCGGACGGGCGGCGGCTTCACTGCCGCCGACGGAATCGGGCGCGTGCCCGCGTCCGGCGCCGGCGTGATCGCCGCCACCGGCGGGGTGCTCGGGGCCGGCACCGCGCGCGATGACGGCGGCAACCGTTCGGCGCGCTGCTCGCGCGCGGGCTGCGTCACCAGCGCGACGGCAAAGAGTGCGACACCGAGGATGACGAGGAGCACGAAGCTGACGAGGATCGCGCTCCGCGTCCGCGGATCGCCAGCGGTCGACGGCAGGGCCGCGGCAACAGCGGTGCGGGTCGGCGCCGTGCCCGGCGCCGGCTCGCGCGCCTCCCGGCCGTCGAAGCGGGCAAGCGCATCCTCCGGCGACGCGCCGACAGCCTGACAGTACGCCCGAATGAAGCCGCGCGTGAAGACCGGCGCCGGCAGCGAGGCGAAGGCGTCGTTTTCGAGGGCTTCCAGGTAAGGACGCGCGACTCGCGTGGCGCGGGACAGATCGTCGAGCGAAAGCCCGCGAGTGACACGCAATTCACGAAGGAACGCCCCGACCGCCGCCATGACGCAAAACGAGTCTAGCGCAACCCTGCCCGTTTCACGTCAACCCGCGTGCGCAGTGGCCGTCGCCAGGTTGACCGAGACGACCTTCGAAAGCCCGGGCTCCTCCATGGTGACGCCATAGAGGATGTCGGCGGCCTCCATCGTCTTGCGATTGTGGGTGATCACCAGGAACTGCGTCTGGCTCGTCAGCTCCCGGAGGACGCGCAAAAACCGGTGGATATTGGCGTCATCGAGCGGCGCGTCCACCTCGTCCAGCACGCAGAACGGACTGGGGCGGAAGTAGAAGATCGCGAACAGCAGCGCGAGACCCGTCAGAGCCCGCTCGCCGCCCGACATCAGCGACACCACCTGGAGACGCTTGCCCCGCGGCTGGGCCATCAGCTCCACGCCAGTGTCGAGCGGATCGCCTCCCTCGTCGGCCTCCACTAGCCGCAGCTCGGCCCGACCTCCCTCGAACAGCCGCTCGAAGATCTTGCTGAAGTGGCCGTTGATCTCCTGGAAGGCCTGCGCGAAGCGGTCCTGTGCGGTCCGGGTCATGCCGCGCAGCGCTTTTTCGAGATCCTTGATCGAGCCGACGAGGTCGTCGTGCTGGGTGCGCAGGAACGTCAGCCGCTCGTCGAGCTCGCGATACTCCTCGTCGGCGACGAGGTTCACCGGTCCGATCGCACCGAGCCTGGCGTCGAGGTCGGCCAGACGCTCGCGCACACCGTCGAGCTCGCGCGTCGGATCGTGCTGGGCGAGCAGCGCCGACGCGTCGACGCCATACGCGCGCCACGCCTCTTGCGCAAGCTCCTCCCGCCGCACGCGCCCTTCCGTCGCCTTGAGCTCGACCTCGTGCGCGCGTCGCGTCACCGCCGAGAGCTCCGAACCGAGGGCGCGACTCTCGGACTCGACGGCGCCCAGCTCATCGAGCAACACCTGGTGGCGCTCACCCGCCGCCCGAGCCTCCTCTTCCAGGCGGTCGCGGTCGACGGCGACCTCCTGGGCGGCGCCGTCGGTACGCTCCCGCTCGTCAGTCAGCCATGTCCGGCGCTCCGCGACCTGCGTCTGGCGCTGACATCCCTGGCTGATGCGGTCCGTGAAGTCGGCGTGCATCTCCTCCAGCCGCGCGAGCTCACGCGTCAGCGCCTCGGCGCGCTCGGTGACCGACGCCGTGTCGACTCGACAGGCGGTGAGCTCGCTCATGAGCTGCGTTTCGCGCGCCTGCGCGAAGTCGATGGTGGCCCGCGCCGACGCCATGGCCGCCTCGTGGCGGCTTTCGGCTTCGCGCGCTGCCTCGACATGCTGCTCGAGCCGCGTCAGCAGCGCCGCGGTCTCGTCCGCCTCGGCGGCCACCTGGCGTCCCTCGGTCGCAATCGTCTCGAGATGGCGATGGACGCGCTCGTGCTCGCGCACCGACTGCTCAAGGTCCTTTTCGCTCGCCACCCGCTCGGCGTGCCGCGTCTGCACGTCCTGCTCGAGACCGCCGATGCGCGCGCGCAGAGTGCCGACCTCGGCGGCCAGCGCGGCCGCCACGCCTTGGCGCTCGTCCACCTGCGCGGTCAGCCATCGCACCTCGTCCTCCAGCTCCCGCAGCTGCCGCTTGCGCGCCAGCAGCGAGTGCTCGACGGCGCCTTCGTCGTCCTCGCCACCGCCGCGTAGACGTCCAGCTGGCGAGAGCACCTCACCCGCCGGCGTGACGTAGGTGGCGACCACGCCGTTGCGGCGCCACAGCGACTCGGCGTGGTCGAGATGATCGACGACGCCGACGTGGCCAAGCAGGTAATGAATGAGATCGGGCGACGTGGCGGTGACGCTGCGCGCCGCCCACCGCACGCCGTTGTCGTCAGGCGGCGGACCGCCAGGCGTCGGCAGGTGCTCCAGCGGCAGAAACGTCGCCGATCCCGAGCGGGTCGATTGGAGATATTCGACGGCGGCTCGAGCGTGCTCGAAGCGATCGACAACGACCCACTGCAGCCGCTCGCCGAGCACCGCCGCCACGGCGCGCTCGAGGCCCGACGGGACGTCGAGCAGATCGGCCACAGTTCCGCGGACGCCGCTCAACCGGCCGTTGGCCTCGAACACGCTTCGGACGCCAGCGCCATAGCCCTCACGTGCGGTCTCGAGCACGTCGAGCGCCTCGAACGCGGAGCTGCGCGACGCAAGCGCCAGGCGCGTCTCGGCGAGCGCGGCCTCCGCCGCGGCGAGCGCCGCCTGCCGCTCCGCGAGGAGAGCTGACAGCCGATCGCGCTCGCCGGCCAGCGCGGACAGCTCGGAGAGCGCCTGCTCGTGCGCGTTGACGTGCACAGCCCGGTCGGCGGCCAGGCGAGCGGCCTCCGCTTCGGCTTCGGCAGTCTCATGGGCGAGGCGCTCGCGCCGCCGGGCCAGCTGCGCCTGGCGCTCACGGAGCTCGCCGGCCTGACGCATGAGATCCACGCGCTCGGCGGCCACGCGGACCTGCTCGAGCCGCAGCGCTTCGAGGCGATCGCGATCCCCGCTCAGGCTGGCGCGATGCCGCTCGACCGCGGCCTCGAGATCGCGCGCCACTTGCGCCCGCTCGGATGCGAGCCGCTCGGCCTCGACGAGCGCGAGGCGTCCGTGCTCGCGCTCGCTGACGATGGCCGTGAGTCGCTCGGTCGACACGCGGAGGTCTTCCTCGAGGCGGATGGCCTCCTCACCAAGCTCGCGGATCTGCACGCCCATCTGCTCGCGCCGCTCGAGGAGACGCTCGACCTCGCCCTGCACCTTCTGCACGCGCTGGCGCAGGTCGGACAGCGCGTGGTCGCTCGACTGCAAGATCTCGCGCTGACGGGCCTCCCGGGCGGCGAGCGCCGCGCCTCGTGTGCGCAGCGCTTGCTCGCTGTCGCGCAGCGTGCCGAGCTCGCCACCGAGCTCGGTGGCCTGCGCGGTGAGCGCGGCGAAGTCGGCGGCCACCAGCGTGAGGGCGAGATCGCGGCGCTCTGTCTGCAGCGTCTTGTATTGCTGCGCCTTCCGCGCCTGCCGCTCCAGCGAGGTCAGCTGGCGCTTGACCTCGTCCATCACGTCGCGGACGCGTACGAGATTCTGGCGCGTCTGCTCGAGCTTGCCCTGCGTTTCGTTGCGCTGCTGCTTGTAGCGCGCGATACCGGCCGCCTCCTCGATGAAAACGCGCCGCTCGTGCGGTTTGGCGGTGAGCACGTGATTCAGCTTGTCCTGATCCATGACGGAGTACGCGCGCGGGTTGGCGCCGGTGCCGGCGAACATGTCGAGGATGTCGCGCAGACGCGTCTGCGTCTTGTTCACGTAGTACTCGCTCTCGCCGGTGCGATAGAGCCGGCGGGAGACGGCGATCTCGCTCCACGGCACCTGCAGCGCACCTTCGTTGCTAAAGGACAACTCGACCTCGGCAAGGCCAACCGGCTTCCGAGAGGCGGAGCCCTGAAAGATCAGGTCTTCCATCTTGGCGCCACGGAGCGACTTGGCGCTCTGCTCGCCGAGCGCCCAGCGAACCGACTCGCCGATGTTGCTCTTGCCGCAGCCGTTGGGGCCAACGATTCCGGTGATGCCGGGCAGCACTTTCACGACGGTCTTTTCGCCGAACGATTTGAAGCCGTGGACCGTGATCGACTCTAAGCGCATGCGGGATTTTGGCACGCGGCCCTCGGCTACCCAAAGAAAAAACCGCGACCGGTAGGGCTCGTAGGGCGGTTACGACCCCACGGGACGTGCGAGATCAGCCGCTCAGGCGCCCTGAAGCAGGTGGCACTTCTTGTACTTCTTCCCGGAGCCGCAGTAGCAGGGATCGTTACGACCGAGCTTCTCCCCGGTCGGTGTCCGCGGTACGGCGGCTGGGCGCGGCGCCGGGCGCGCAGCCGGAATCGAGGCAGCGGCGCCCGCCTGCGACGGAAGCTCGCCACGGCTCTCGCGCGCGTCGGCCCAGGCCGTGACCGCCGGCAGATCCATCGGCGCGTCGCGGACGACCTGAACCTTGAACAGTCGCTCAACCACCGCCCCCTTCACCCGCTCCACCATGTCCTGGAAGAGGTCGAACGCTTCCTTCTTGTATTCGGTGAGCGGATCGCGCTGACCGTATCCGCGGAGCCCGATGCCTTCCTTCAGGTGGTCAATCGACAGGAGATGGTCCTTCCACTGTGTGTCGATGACGAGCAGCATCTCGTGGCGCTCTAGCGCGCGCATGAGGTCCTCGCCAAGCTCGCGCTCGCGCTCGGCGTACCGCTCCTTCACCGCTTCGCCGACGAGGTGCTCGAGCCCCTCGTGGCTCACCACCTCTTCGTATTGCGCGGGGGCGATCTTCAGGTCGAATTGCCGATGCAGCGCTTCGGTGAGGCCACCGAGATCCCAGTCTTCGACGTGCGCCGCTTCCGACGCGTAGCCGTCGATGGTCTCGCCGACCAGATCCTCCATCCATTCGCCGATCGTCTCGGCCTGACTTTCGCCGTCCAGAATCTGACGGCGCATGCCATAGATGATCTCGCGCTGCTTGTTCATGACATCGTCGTACTCGAGCAGGTGCTTGCGGATCTCGAAGTTGTGGTTCTCGACGCGCTTCTGAGCGGTGGCGATGGCGCGCGTCACGAGCCTGTGCTCGATCGGCTCGCCTTCCTCCATCCCGAGACGCTCCATGATCCGCTGGATGCGCTGGCTGCCGAAGATGCGCAGCAGGTCGTCTTCGAGCGACAGATAGAAGTGCGAGGAGCCGGGATCGCCCTGGCGGCCGGAGCGGCCGCGCAGCTGGTTGTCGACCCGCCGCGACTCGTGGCGCTCGGTGCCAATGATATGCAGTCCGCCGAGGGCGACGACGCGCTCGTGCTCCGGCTCGGTGATCCGGCGGGCTTCCGCCAGCGCCGTTGCGCGCTCGTCGGCGGACGCGGTGGCGGGATCGAGCCCGCGCTTCCGCAAGATCTCCTTTGACAGGAAATCCGGATTGCCACCGAGCAGGATGTCCGTCCCGCGGCCGGCCATGTTGGTGGCGATGGTCACCGCGCCGGCGCGCCCGGCCTGGGCGACGATCTCCGCCTCTCGCTCGTGGTACTTGGCATTCAGGACCTCGTGCTTGACGCCCCGCTTCTTGAGAAGCTTCGAGACGGCCTCCGACTTCTCGATCGATACGGTCCCGACGAGGACAGGTTGGCCTTTCTCGTTGCGGGTGATGATGTCCTTGGCGACCGCGTCGAATTTCTCGCGCTCGGTCTTGTAGACGACGTCGGGCGCGTTGACGCGGAGCAACGGCCGGTTGGTGGGGATCACGGTGACGTCGAGCTTGTAGATCTTCGCGAACTCCTCCGCTTCCGTCTCGGCGGTGCCGGTCATGCCGGCCAGCTTGTCGTACATGCGGAAGTAGTTCTGGAACGTGATGGTCGCCAGCGTCTGGTTCTCGCGCTCGATCCGGACGTTTTCCTTGGCTTCCACCGCCTGGTGAAGACCGTCGGACCAGCGGCGACCAGGCATCATGCGGCCCGTGAACTCGTCGACGATGATCACCTCACCGTCGTTCACGACGTAGTCGACGTCGCGCTTGTAGAGCGCGTGGGCGCGCAGCGCCTGCTGGACGTGATGCAGCATGGTGATGTGCTGTGGGTCGTAGAGATTGTCGACGTTCAGCAGTCGCTCGCAGGAGGCGATGCCCTGCTCCGTGAGCGAGACGGCCTTGGACTTCTCGTCGACGATGTAGTCGCCATCACGCTGCTCCTCGATCTCCGACAGCTTGCCTTCGACGATCGTGGCCGCGCGCTTGAGCCGGGGAATGATCCGGTCGATCTTGTAGTAGAGCTCGGTCGACTCTTCGGCGGGGCCGGAGATGATGAGCGGCGTGCGCGCCTCGTCGATCAAGATCGAGTCGACCTCGTCCACGATGGCGTAGTGCAGATGGCGCTGCACGAGCTCATCGAGCGAGAACCGCATGTTGTCCCGCAGGTAATCGAAGCCGAACTCGTTGTTCGTCCCGTAGGTGATGTCGCAGTGATAGGCGGTTCGCCGATCGATGGGCCGCAGCGACGTCATGCGGATGTCCGCGGTCGAGTAGGCCGGATCGTAGGTGAACGATGCCTCGTGCTGGATGATGCCGACCGACAGCCCCAGCGCGTGGAAGAGTGGGCCCATCCACTGCGCGTCGCGCTTGGCGAGGTAGTCGTTGACGGTGACGATGTGGACGCCCTTGTCGCCAAGCGCATTGAGGTACGCCGGCAGCGTGGCGACCAGCGTCTTGCCCTCACCGGTGGCCATCTCGGCGATCTTTCCCTGGTGCAAGACCATGCCGCCGATGAGCTGCACGTCGAAGTGCCGCATGCCGAGCGTTCGCCGCGCCGCCTCGCGACACACGGCGAACGCCTCCGACAGAACATCGTCGACGGCGGCGCCGTCGGCGAGCCGCTTGCGCAGCTCGTCGGTCTTGCCACGGAGTGCGGCGTCGTCGAGACTTTGCAGGCTGGGTTCCAGCGCGTTGATCTGCGCCACCACCGGCATCGCGCGCTTGACGTCGCGCTCGTGCTTGGTGCCGAAGATCTTCTTCAGGACCGCATCGATCATCGAGGCCTCATTATACGCTCCGCGCTTTGCGCCGCCCGGCCAGCAGCTCGCGCGCGTGACGCAGCGCCGCCGCGCTGCCACCCTCGCCGCCGAGCATCCGCGCGAGCTCGACCACTCGCTCGCCGTCGCCGAGCGCGGCCACCGTCGCCCGCGTCCGGCCGCCGCGCACGCTCTTCGTCACGGTGAGGTGGTGCTGCGCCAGCGCCGCGATGGGCGCCAGATGCGTGACGCAGAGCACCTGGCGGCCGTCCGCAGCCGCGGCCAGTGTCTCCCCAACGGTCGCCGCCACGCGCGCGCCGATGCCCGCGTCGACCTCGTCGAAGATCAGCGTCGGCACGCGGTCGGCGCGAGCGAGCACGGCTTCGAGAGCCAGCATGGTTCGCGACAGCTCACCACCCGAGGCGACGCGCGCCAGCGGGCGCAGCTCCTCGCCCGGATTCGCGGCCAGCGCGAACTCGACGCGATCGAGTCCGCGCGAGCTCATCTCCGCCGACGCCGCGCGCTCGACGGCAATGCGGAACACCGCGCGGTCCATCCCGAGCGCGCGCAGCTGCTTCTCCGCGCGGGCGGCCAGTCGGGTGGCCGCCGTGCTGCGGCGCTCGGACAGGGTCCCCGCCGCCGCCGTGAGCTCGGCGCTCAGCTCCCCGACCATCCGCTCCTGCGCGGCCATGACCTCGTCGTGACGGGCCAGGCGGTCGAGCTCGGCGGCCGCGTCGTCCCGATGGCGAAGCATCGCCTCCTCGGAGTCGCCGTACTTGCGCTTGAGGCGACCGATCGCATCGAGGCGATCGTCGATTGCTTCAAGACGCCCGGGCTCGTCGGCGAGCCCTTTGCGGAGCTCGCGTACGGTGGCCAGCGTATCCTCGACCTGGATCCGTGCCGCTTCCAGGCCTTCGGCGGTGGCGGCGAAGCCGGCATCGATCCGGCCGAGATCGGCGAGCACACGAAGCGCGCGCGCAAGCCCGCTCCGTACCGACTGCGGCTCATCGTCGAGCAGGGAGGTCACCTCCGCCAGGCCGGCGGCAAACTTCTCCGCGTGCTGCAGGCGGCGCCGCTCGGCGCGCAGCTCGTGTTCTTCGCCGATGCGCAGGCGGGCGGCATCGAGCTCGGACACCTGAAAGCGCAGCAGGTCCTCACGCTGGACGCGGTCGCGCTCGGCGCGGCGCGTGCGCTCCAGCTCGTCGCGGACCACCCGGAACTTGGCGAAGAGGTCGGCGACCCGCTCCGTCAGCTCCTCGACGTCGGCGAAGCGGTCGAGCAGCTCGAGCTGACGCAGCGGCTCGAGCAGCCGCTGGTGCTCGTGCTGGCCGTGCACGTCGAGCACGTGCTCGCCGAGGCGCTCGAGCAATGCCACCGTCACCACCGAGTCGTTGACGAAGGCGCGGTGCCGGCCGGCGCGCGTCAGCTCCCGCCGGACGACCACCTCGCCTTCTCCCGCCTCGATCCCAGCGTCCCGCAAGACGGTGACGGCGCGCCCATCTTTCGGCAGCTCGAAGACGGCCTCGACGGTCGCGGCGTCGGCATCCGTGCGAATGACGTCCGTCTGGGCGCGCGCGCCGCATAGCAGGAGCAGCGCGTCGATCAGGATCGATTTGCCGGCGCCCGTCTCGCCGGTGAGGACGTTCAGGCCGGGGGCGAAGACAACGGTGACGTTTTCGACGACCGCGAAGTTTCGAATCCGCAGCTCGCGGAGCATCCGCCTCGACTCTAGGTCAAGGCGAGCGGCGGCTCAAGAGTATTGCGACGGATACTAGCGCTCACCCCATTTGAGCTTGGTGCGCAACACGGTGAAGAAGTCGGTACGCGGAAACCGAAGCAGCCGCACCCGGACCGCGGCCTTCTCCACACGGACGGTGTCGTGCTCGCGAAGGTGGACGCCGATCTGCCCATCGACCGTCAGCATGACCTCCTGATCGGTCATCAGCGTGACGTCGATCTGCTGCGTGCCGGGCAGCACGATCGGCCGATTGGTCAGCGTGTGCGAGGCGATCGGGACGAGCACCACGGCGTCCATGGTGGGAAAGAGGATGGGCCCGCCGGCCGACAGACAGTAGGCGGTGGACCCCGTCGGCGTGGAGATGATCAGCCCGTCGGCCCGATACGCCGTCGCGTACTGGCCTTCCACCGCCACGCGCAGGTTGATGATCCGGCTCATCGCGGACTTCGTGATTACGACGTCATTGAGCGCTGCGTACTCGCCGATCACGCTGCCGCCGCGGACGAGACGGGCAGACAGTAGCATTCGCTCGTCCACCGCCATACCGCCCGTGAGCGCCGCCTCGGCCGCGGGCAGCATCTCGTCGAGTGTGGTCGCGGTGAGGAAGCCGAGGTCGCCGAGGTTCACGCCCAGAATCGGGGTGCCGAGGTCACCGACGGCGCGAGCCATCGACAAGAGCGTGCCGTCGCCGCCGAGAACGATCAGCAGATCAACCTGGGAGGCGAGCTCCGGCTTGCGCACCGAGGGCAACGGGGTGGCGGAGACGAGCCCCGCCGTCTCCTTCTCCAGGACGATAGCGACACCCCGCACGCCGAGCGCTTCGATGAGACGCGTCAATGCCGCCGGTGCGCCGGCGGCATCAGGCTTCGCAACGAGACCGATCCGCTTCACGCAAGCGCCGCCACGGTCCGATCGATGATGGAGTCGATGTTGGCGGCCGTCTTGCCGTGCATCGAAAGGTGGAGAAAGAACTCCCGATTGCCCTTCGGACCGCGCAGCGGCGAGGCGGTCGCGCCCAGCACGTGCCAGCCGCGCAGGACGGAGTAGCGCGCCAGCCGCTGCACCACCGCGCGATGCTGGGCGGGATCGCGGACGACGCCCCCCTTGCCCACGAGCTCGCGACCGACTTCGAACTGCGGTTTCACCAGCGTGATGAGCTCGCTGCGGGGCGCCAGCACGTTGAACGCAGCCGGCAAGACCTTCTCGAGCGAGATGAACGACACGTCCACCACGGCCAGCGTCGGCTGATCGCCGAAGAGGCGTGGATCGAGCGAGCGCGCGTTGGTCTGCTCCATGACCACCACGCGCGGATCCTTGCGCAGCTTGACGTCGAGCTGCGCGGTGCCGACGTCCACGGCGTAGACGAGGCTCGCGCCGCGCTGCAGCAGGCAGTCCGTGAAGCCGCCGGTCGACGCGCCGATGTCGATGCAGATCCGTCCATCGACCTTCACCTTGAAATGATCGAGGGCATGCGCGAGCTTCTCGCCACCACGGCTCACATACGGTGAGCGCCCGCGAATCTCGATCTCCGCCTCCGTCGAGATGAGCGCGCCCGGCTTGTCGACGCGCTGCCCGTCGACCAGCACATCGCCCGCCATGATCGCGCGCTGCGCCTTTTCACGGCTCTCGAGGAGTCCCTTCTCGGCGAGCAGGCGGTCGAGGCGCATGCGCGTCGGCACGCCTTCGATTATAGAGGACCCCTTTTCCGGCGCCGGAGCCGACGCCTTCACGGGCGTCGACTTGGGCGCGGTCGGAACAGCAACAGAAGCAGCATTCCTGCCAGAAACCCGCCGATGTGAGCGAACCACGCTACGCCTCCACTTTCTCCGCGCCCCATCGCTGAGGCGCTCACGGTGAGCCAGCCATTGATGACTTGCAGGACGATCCAAAAGCCGAGCACGATGACGGCCGGGATATGAACACTGCGCACGAAGAACCCGAAGATCATGAGGGTGAGAATCGTCGCGTACGGAAAGAGCAGCAGATAGGCGCCGAGGACGCCCGACACGGCACCGCTGGCGCCGATCATCGGCACCGTCGAGGTCGGACTCGTGATCGTCTGGCCGGCGGCGGCCGCCACTCCGGAGAGGAGATAGAAGAGCAGGAAGCGGCCGTGACCGAGGGTGTCCTCGACGTTGTCGCCGAAAATCCACAGGTAGAGCATGTTGCCGGCGATGTGGAGCGGACTGCCGTGGAGAAACATCGACGTGAACACGGTGACGTACGGACTCGGAAAGTCGCCGCGGTCGCACGTGCCCGTCAGCCGACACGGGGTGGCGCCGAACTCGAAGACGAAGGCTTCGGCGGCGGCGCGTCCACTTTGGTCGACGGCGAGGCCGAGCGACAACTGATAGACGTAGGCGGCGACGTTCAGCGCGATCAGCACGATCGTCACGATCGGGAGCGAACGGCTCGGAACGTCGTCCTTGAGCGGGATCATCTCCCGCCCGCCTTCGGTGGCCGGAGCACGACCACGGTTGGTCGCACGAGGTACCGCTGGGCCACCCGTGCGACATCGGCCACCGTCACCGTTTCGATCTCGCGCGCGAAGCGCTGCGGCCAGTCCCAGCCCGCCCCGATCAACTCGTAGAACGCCAGATGGAACGCGAGGCGCGCGTTCGTTCGCCGATCCATGGCGAGCGTGCCGAGCAGATACGCGCGAGCGCGCGCGAGCTCCTGCTCGTCGATCGCTTCGCCGCGAATGCGTTGCACCTCGGCCAGCATCCCGGCCAGCGCGGCATCGGCGTTGACGGGCGCCGTGCCGAGATACGGCACGAACAGCGCCGGCCCCGTCCGCGCAGTGGTGAGCACGCCGACGCTGTACGCGAGCCCGCGCCGATCGCGCAGCTCGGTGAAGAGCCGGCTCGACATGCCGCCACCAAGGACCATCGTGAGAACACGGACGGCCGCGTAATCGGGATGCACGACGGGCGGCGCCAGGAAGCCGATGAGGACCTGAGCCTGCCGCGCATCGCGCTCGACCAGCCGCGGCTCACCGCGCGGCATCGGCTCCATGACGGGCACCGCCGGCACGCCCGATGGTGACGGCAGCCGGCGGAACAACCGCTCCGCAGTCGCAATCACGGCCGCGGGCGGGACGTTGCCGCTCACGGCGAGAACCATGCGGTCGGGGCGATAGGTCGCGCGATAGTGGGCCACGAGGTCCTCGCGGGAAATCCGCTGGACACTCTCCATGCGTCCGAGCGCGGGCCACGCGTAGGGGTGCGCGCCGTACACATCGCGGACGGCGGTGTCGAATGCTCGCTGAAACGGATTGTCGGCGCGCGTCTGCAGCTGCCCCAGCAGCAGCCGGCGCTCTCGCTCCAGCTCGGCCGCGGGGAAGCTCGGCTGGAGGACGACCTCCGCGAGAAGGCCGAGCAGCGGCTCCCAGTGCCGCGCGATGGACGCCGCCCGCAACTCGGCCGCCTCGACCTCGCCGGAGGCCTCGAGCGAGCCGCCGAGGTCCTCCGCCGCCTCCACGAGGGCCAGCGCCGACCGCTTGTCGGTCCCGCGCACGAGCATACGCTGCATGAAATTCGTGATGCCGGCGGTCGGCTCACTCTCGAAGAGGGAGCCCGCGCGCACCTGCAGCGAGGCGGTGACGACGCCGACGCCCGGATCCTCGCGCACGAGCACGGTCATGCCGTTGCCGAGCACGCGGCGCGCCACCGGCACATCGGCCGACGCCGGCACGACGAACGCGAGCAGCGCCACGACGGCGGCGAGCACGCGGCTCATCGGGGCGGCACCAGCGCGAGCCGCGTGTAGCGCGCGGGATCGAGATACCGCCGGGCCACGGCGCGTACCTGGTCCGCGGAGACCGAGCGCAGCCGGCTCACATATGCCAGCTCTTCTTCGATCGTCCAGATTGTCTCCGCGCGTCCGAGAGCGACCGCGCGGCCCTGCGCGGTCTCGGTCTCGAACTCGTGAGCGGCCTCGGCTTTCGTGATCGCTCGCCGAAGCTCGGCGGGCGTCACGCCTGCATCGCGGACGCGCCGGATCTCATCGAGGATCTGCGCTTCCGCCGGCTCGAGATTCGCGGGATCGAGCTGCGCGGTCACGAGGACCGCGCCGCCGGCGGCGAGGGCCGTGAACCCCGCGTCGACGGACACGGCGAGGCCGCGCTGCTCGCGCAGTGACTGGACGAGACGCGACGAGCGCTGGCCGCCGAGAATCGACACGAGCAGATCGACGGCCGGCGCGTCTCCGTGGTCCAGACGGGGCGCCGGCCACGCGAGCCCCAGATACGCGTGTGCGCCGGCGCGCGGCATGTCGACGCGCTGGGGCCGCATGGGCGGCGGCGGCGCCGCGGGCAGCCGCCCGTGGCCGATGCGAGGCAGACGGCCGAACGCTGCACGTGTCGTGGACAGCACCTGCTCGGGATCGACGGGACCGACGACGACCACGGCAAATGTTTCCGGCGCGTAATGATTCCGGTAGAACGCCGAGAGCGTGTCGCGCGTGAGACCGCGGATCAATTCCGGCGTGCCGATCACTTGACGACCGTACGGATGACCTTCGAAGACCTGCGAGTACAACGTGCGAATGAGCACGCGCCGCGGATTGTCCTCTCCGAGACGCATTTCCTCCAGCACGACTTCCTTTTCCTTGTCGAGCACCGCAGCATCGAGGGCCGCGTTCATGGAGATGTCGGCCAGCAGCTCCAGCCCTTGTGCGACACGCGAAGGAGGCAGCGTGAGGTAGTAATACGTGTAGTCCCACGACGTGCCCGCGTTGATGATGCCACCCACGGCTTCGACCTCACGCTCGACGAAGCCCGTCGGACGGGACGTCGTTCCACGAAAGAGCATGTGCTCGAGATAGTGTGCGAGGCCGAGCTCGTTCGGCGTCTCGTCGCGCGCGCCCGCGCGCACCCACAACTGGAGCGCGACGAGCTCGCTACCGCGATGCTCCTGGATGATGAGCGGAATTCCGTTCGGCAGGACATGACGTGTGGGGCTCGAAGCGACAGGCGCAGCTTTCGGAGCGGATCGTGCAGCGCTGCAGCCACCGGCCCCTATGAGGACCAGTAACGACAGCACGTACACCGTCATCCGGGCCATAGGCGCTAAAAGCCTATCACATCTACGTTCTTGGTCGAACCATCCCAACGGTCAGACCGACGTGGCTCGCCGGGCAGATTGCCGGGGGTCGCGCCGCCGCCACTCGGGGCACATCGCCCTCGACTCCGCCTTTCACAGAGATAAACATCTGATTTTCTAGGAGTAACGGGACTGGCAGCGTCTTTGCTTATAGCGGAAGACGATTATCTCGGAACCGCATGGCGCGTTCCGGGATCGTACGGAGAGGAAGAGCGGGCTGCGGCCAATGGGGGTCGCGCCAGAGATCCTCAACACCAGCATCAAATGGAAGGAACGCGATGAACAGAACGTTTGCAGCCCTCATGAGCGCCTTCGCGATGGCGACGTTCGCCACCGCAACCGTCGAGGCGCAGACCCCTTCGTGCCCGCCCGAAGTCTCGAAGGCCAAGGCAATGCTGAGTCAGCAGGCGAAGGGACAGGAAGTCCAGGCACCACGCTCGCTGGCCGGCGCGCGTCAGATCCAGGCGCCGCGCGGTCAGGAAGTTCAGGCCCCGCGTGGTCAGGAAGTCCAGGCCCCGCGCTCGCAGGCTGGCTCCAAGGTGACGGGCAGCAAGGCCTGGACGCTGGTGCAGGAGGCCGAGATGGCGTGCAAGAAGGGTGATATGTCGACGGCGAAGGCGAAGGCCGAAGCCGCGATGGCCGAAATGAAGTAACAACCTGTTGACGTAACATCCGGGGCCCCGAGAGGAAACTCTCGGGGCCTTTTGTTGTTCGCTACAATTCCTCGCGATGCGTGCTCTTTTCGCCGCGCTCTCAGTGGTCGCCATCCCCGTGACGACGACGGCGCAGACAATGACGCTCCAGGAAGCATTGCTCCGCGCGAAGCCCGGCGTCGCGCTCGTCGTCGCCGAAACGGGCGGTCCCGTGGCGGTGCGCTGCGAACGCGGGGCACCGCCACGCAACATCACTCCGCCGCCGGATCGCGTGACCGCGACCGGCTGGTTTGTGAACTCGGCCGGGTGGCTCGTCACCAACGGCCACGTCGTTGCCGCCGCGTATCGTCCGCCCGACGTGCTCGTGCGCGGACGGGTGACACAAGCCATTCGCGAGGCGTGCCCCGAGGGCGCGACCGCCACGGGCGTCCCAACGCTCCGGCCGTCGATCAGCGTGATGCTAGCCAACGGCGTTCAGCTTCGCGCTACGGTCGTGAAGTACAGTCCCCCAGTTGCGGACGACGTGATGTCGGGGCAGGACCTCGCTCTGCTGCGGCTCGACGCGGCGGAGATGCCGACGCTTCACCTCGTCGACTCGAGCTCGCTGCAGATCGGCGACCGGATTCACATCATCGGTTTCCCGACGGTCGTACTGGGGCACGAACTGCTGAACGCGACCGCGAAGATGGAGGCCTCGGTGACGAGCGGGGCGGTGTCGGGATTTCGTCAGGACCGCGCGAATCAGCCGGTGATTCAGACCGACGCGCCGGCCGCGCCGGGCAACAGCGGCGGCCCCGCGCTGAACGACGCCGGCGACGTGGTCGGGGTTCTCACCTCGCTGACCGTGGGGTCGGATCCGGATAGCACGCAGGTCCAAGGCTTCAACTTCGTCATTCCGTCGACGGCCGTCACCAGGTTCCTTCAGGGCACGCCGGTGCCGAGCGACGATCCGAGCCGCTTCAACGCCGCCTGGCACGCAGGCCTGCGCCAATACTTCCTGGGGAACTACCGACGCGCGCGCATCGAGCTCGCCGAGGCGAATCGCCTCCTGCCCGAGCTGCCGGACGTTCGGCGTGTCATGACAGACAACGCCGCGAGCCAGGCCCGTGAGCCGTGGCTTCCCTGGCGCATGGTTGCGACCGCCATGCTCCTGGCGAGCGCCGTGGGGTATGCAACCGTGGCCGTGCAGCACTGGCGTCGCAATCGATTCAGGATCAGCCCGTCGGACGTCGCTCGGCTCGTCGAGTCCGCAGAGCCGCCGGTCATCCTCGACGTCCGTGATGCCGAGGCGTATGCGAAGAGTCCGGTGAAGATTCCGCGCTCACTGCACGCCCCGCTCGACGATCTGCAGCGCGACCGCTTGCCCGTGGATCCTGTGCGCACCGTCGTGGCGTACTGCACGTGACCTGACGAGCTGACAAGCGCCCGGGTGGCGCAACGCTTGCGGCAGCTCGGATTTCGGGACGTCCGCATCCTGAAGGGCGGCCTGGGCAGCTGGGCCAATGCCGGGCTACCGCTCGAAGCGAAGATCTAGGCCCCGTGTGCTCTCGCGCGTCCCGCGGTGAAGTGGAAGTGCACGTGGTAGACGACTTGGCCGCCCTCCGGACCCGTATTCGCGCTGATGCGATAGCCTTTGTCGGCAAAGCCCTTCGCCTCGCCGATCGCGCGGGCCGCGGTGAAGCAGCGGCCGATGACGTCGGCGTCGGCGGCCTCGAGGTCCGCGATCGAGCCGATGTGGCGCTTCGGAATGATCAGGATATGAACCGGCGCTTTGGGATAGAGATCCTTGAACGCCAGCACGGCGTCATCTTCGTATTCGATGTCGGCCGGCGTCTGGCGGGCAACGATGCGGCAGAAGACGCAGTCGCTCACGGAGCCTCCCGGGACTCCCTGCTATAATACGGCGTTCCGAGCGCCGAGGCGTTCCGAGCGCCGAATTGAGAGCTGACCCAAAGGAGTTGGTCGCGATGGGAACGTGTCCGAAGTGCAAGCGGAAGATCCGCAAGAACGGCAATCACGTGAAGCTCGGTTCCACCTGGTATCACAAGAGTTGCCCCGCACGCACCGCCCGGAAATCCTGAGTTCTGAAAAGCGTCGCGTGGAGGCGCCCCGTTCGCCGGACGGAATGCGTGATCATCGGCTCCGTGGTGATGCGACGGCGTTTCTGGCGCCCCACGGCCGGCGAACGATGCGCCAGCCGATGCTTGCGAATCGGTCGTCGGGCGGCTGACGCCGCTCGGCCCTGCGCCGTTTAGATGAACGGCCCTTCGTCGGCCTCGATGGGGGCCCGATTGAGAGATCGCTCCGCTACGCCGTGCAATGTCGGAACGAGTCTGCGGGCGATCTCCTCCGGTGTCGTGCTCTTCGCAATCTCGGCCTCGGAGCTATCAGCTCGGACCACCCCGAGCCTGCCATATTCCTCATATCTCATAGACGGCCACAGCCCCCAATGGCCCAGCACAATCGCGAATCTGCATTGAACGGTCAATAGACCGGCGGTTGTATACCGACCGGGCCGGGCAATCATCGCGCGCGACCCCAGCTGAGCTCGTCGCGCTTGCACGTTTTTGCGGAGGGCGGCCGAAAGCGCTGTCGTGTGCGTTGTGACGAGTGGTTCGTCGTCGCGCGCGAAGAAGTCAGCGTCGACCATCGCGAGCATCCGGCACTGCGAGCGCCCGCGAACACCGACGACTCCAACCGCCGCTCACACACCACCGCGGTCATACCGGAGGTTCTGCGAGATGGTTCGGCGGAGAAAAGGACGGATCGCTTGCCGCTGCGACCGGTCTTTGGCCGCCACGATGGCACGAGCCGGCGAGATCTTGATCAGCGACCGGCCGACGGCGCTCTCCGCCGCCCACGCCTCCAGCGGTAGACCGCGTGCGCAGCGCGGCGGCCAAGCGTCGAATCCATCGCCATTACCGCCGCACCGGTGGCCATCAGCGCTCCCGCGACGATTCCAGCCAGGACCATGCTATGCCCTCCGGGCGGTGCGAACATCGCAACGGCTATGCCATAGCATCGGCGCGCGGCAGCCTTGTGCGAACCGGCGTTGAGAGCGGCTCCTCCAGCGTGCTGAAAGGTTTGTTTGCTGCGCGACGCTGCACAGAGCCTGACGCGTCAGCTGCCGCCGCTCGCCGCGCGGCGAGCGGCGGCTCGCAATGATTGCCGCTTACTTCGGCTGATAACCGCGCTGCGCCATGCAGGCCGCGTAGGAATTGTCGTAGGCCTGCATGCCGCTCTGCTGTTGCGCCTGCTGCTGCTGGGCCATCTGCGCGTTCGCGCGATTCGCCTGGTTCTGCCGCATGCGCCCACCGACGGCACCGGCGGCCGCGCCGATGGCGGCCCCCTTCCCCGCGTCGCCCCCGATGGCGCCGCCGACCGCGCCGACCGCCGCACCGCGCGCCGCGCCCCGCGCCGCGCCGCCCTGCTGCGGCGGTGGTGGCGGCGGCGCGGCCGCGGCCTGCGCAGGGTTGAAGCCGGTGTTCTGCTGCGCGATCTGGTGGCACTGGACCTGATCCTGCTGGAAGGCCTCCGCGCTCTGGCCGGCCTTGGGGTACACGATGACCTCGGCGCTGGCAGCCGTCACCAGCACCGTGGCTAGCGTCGTGAGCGTGAGCGCGATCGAGCGGCGATATGTCGTCATGGTCTCACTTCGCCAGCGGGATCAGCTTCGCCATGTCGGCAGCGATCACCGCGTCGAGTTTGTTGTCGATCTGGAAAAAGCGCGCAACCTTCTTCGCAGGCAAGACCTTGTTGAAGCGCGGGATGAACTTGCTCTTCACGTCGAGCCGGGCCCGCTCGATGCTGATGTAGTCCTTGAGCATCCCGTTCGCTTCGCTGTCGGTGAGGTTGTCGAGGCTATTCAGGTAGTTCGTCATCAGCTTCACGTAGCGGTCGCTGACGCCGGCCATCGCCCCCCGGTAGTCGCGATAGAGCGGCCAGAAGGCCTCCGCCTCCTTCGCGTTGAGGTCGTCCATCACCGCCGTCACCAGCGCCTGCCGTCGCACCTGGATGGCGGCGCGCGTGAGCTCGAGGTCGCTCAGCATGTCGGCGTGCTCGTCGTCCGACATCGTGGGCTGCGTCTGCGGGGCGGCCGGCGTCTGGGCGCGTGTCACCCCCACCGTCGCCAGCGCGGTGGCGAGCACGGTGGTGGCCAGCGTGAGAGGTCTGAACGTCTTCACGGTGTCCTCCTGTGTGTCGCGACCGTACGCGCGTCCGCGGCCGCCGACAATGCGACCTTCGTCCGATGGACCTCGCTATTCCACCGCGGCCAGGGCATCGGAGCGCAGTTCTTCGGGGATGTCGGGGATGGCGAACTGGGCTGTGGTTTCAGCAGACCGGCCCGACCCTTACCGGGCGCTTCGACGTCACCGGGCCGGTGTTGAATCACGTCGCCAACGTCATCGGCGCGGTGAGCGGCAACGACATCGTGCTGACGCTGCCCGCGACCGGACGGCTCACGGTCACCGGCAACCAGATGACCGGCTACATCAACGGCCTCAGCCCCGCCAGGGTGACGCTGCGGAAACAGTAGGCCGCGTAAGGCAGGCGCACAGCATGGAATAGCACGCCGCCCGAACGGCCGGCGGCGTGCTGCGCCCGGCTCACGGGTCGCGCTCGACCACCAGCGCGATCCCCTGCCCGCCGCCGATGCAGAGCGTCGCGAGTCCGAACCGCCGTGACAGGCGGCGCATCCCGTAGATCAGCGTGACGAGGATCCGGCAACCACTGGCGCCGATGGGATGCCCGAGCGCAATGGCGCCGCCGGAGACGTTGGTGATGTCGGCCGGCAGGTGAAGCTCGCGAGCGACCGCCAGCGCCTGCGCCGCGAATGCTTCGTTGGCCTCGATGAGCTCCATGTTGGACAGCTTCAAACCCGCCCGGGCAAGCGCTCGGGGCGCCGCGGCCACCGGCCCGATGCCCATGAGCTTCGGCTCCACGCCCGCGGCCGCGTAGCCGCGCACGCGCGCGATCGGCGCCAGGCCGAGCCTCTCCGCTCGCTCGGCGCTCATGAGGACCGCGGCGGCCGCCCCATCGTTGATCCCCGACGCATTACCTGCGGTCACGGTGCCGTCTTTCTTGAAGGCGGGCCGCAGGGTGCTCATCACGTCGGGCGCGGGCCGGCTGCGCGGCAGCTCGTCGGTATCGAACATGAACGAGGCGGCCTTGCGCTGGGTGATCTCCACCGGAACGATCTCTTCGCCGAAATGGCCCGCCGCGATGGCCGCCTGCGCCCGGCGGATGCTCTCCGAGGCGAAAGCGTCTTGCTCTGCCCGGCCGATGCCGAACCGCTCGGCGACGTTCTCGGCGGTGATCCCCATGTGGTCGCCGGTGAACGGATCGAGCAGCCCGTCGCGGAGCATGGAGTCGACGACAGGCTCGTCGCCCATGCGAAGTCCCCAGCGCGCCCCAGCGAGCAGGTACGGCGCGTTGCTCATGCTCTCCATGCCACCGGCGACCACGACGTCCGCATCACCGACGGCGATGGCCTGGGCGGCGAGCGCCACCGCTTTCAATCCCGAGCCGCACACCTTGTTGACCGTGAACGCGGGGACTTCCACGGGCACGCCCGCATTGACGCTGCACTGCCGCGCCGGATTCTCGCCGAGACCCGCCTGCAGGACGTTGCCCATGATCACTTCGTCGACGCCTTCCGGGCTCAGCCGCGCTCGCTTCAGCGCGTCGGCAATAACGATGCTCCCGAGCGCCACCGCCGACAGGCTCTTCAGGCTGCCACCGAACGTCCCGATGGCTGTCCGGCAGGCCGCTGCGATCACCACGTCACGCATCGTCGTCGCTCGCCAACGCGACGCTGATGCGCTCCAGCGTGGCTGTCTCGATCACGGCGATCAGCGCGCGCAGCAGGTCGTCGCCCGTGATGATCCCCACCAGCTCGTGGCCGTCCACCACGGGGAGGCCGCCGATCTTGTGAGAGACCAGGAGCCGTGCGGCATCTTCGATGCGCGCCCGCGGGCCAACGGTGATCGGTCTCGGCGTCATGACGTCGCCGACATTCGCCGCGCGTGCGCCGGTGGCCTGAGCCGACCGGAGGTCGCGATCGGACACGACGCCAACGAGACGGTCCTCGCGCACGACCGGCAAATGGCGAATCCGCTGCGCGTCGAGCAGGCGCCGCGCGTCGGCGAGGCTGGTGTCCGGCATCACCGTCACCACGCGGCGGGTCATGATCTCCCGCACGAGCACGACGATGACAGCCGGATTCGTGTCCGACGGGCGCGGCATCAGGACCCCGCGCAGCGTCCGAACAGCAGATCGCCTCCCTGCGAGAGCACCGCGCCCGACATCGAGCCCGAGTTCTCGTCGACCACGAGGTCCCAGGCAATCCCCAGTGTCTGCACGTCGAGGCCGCGCAGCATCATCTTGCCCGCACCGCGATCGATGGAGATGATCCGCACCATTCGGCGGTGGCGGCGCCACTGATCACCTGGTTCGGGGCATCGACGAAGGGAGTTCCGTCGGCGCCGGAGCTGGAGACGAGCAGCCATGCGGCGGCGATCAGGACGATTTTCATGACAGCTCTCCTCCACTGTGAGCGCTTCGAGCATCGGGTGACGAGCTCGCCGTGACGCGCTCCCCGACGCGCCTGATTGCGACCGTAGCCCGCGTGCGGCCACCATTCCATCGGACCTTGGTCTCAGACTGCGTGATCACCGCGTCGCCGTGGACTCGCTTTTGATCTTCCGTAAGCTCCTTCCCTCCTCGCGCCGCTCTCCGCCCTGTCCCATCGCCGGTCCTCCGCCAGCTCGTCGGGTCCGCCGCCGGCACGCCCGAAAGTCGCGAGTGAGTCCAAGCACCTGCGCGATCACGGATCAGAGCTCGAACGCTTCGAACAGCCATTCCTCGAATTGCGCAGACCGCATCTGATTCACTAGAGCGTCACGATCAGCACGGCCCGTCGTCGCCCAGTCTCGGGACTATCAGCTCGTCGGTCGCGGTCCAGTCCCGACGATGTCTGGCCTGGGAGCAGTCGATGACAGCAGCGAGTGTGCTGCTCGCCCGGTGCTGCGAGGACCGCAGCTCACGCAGCTCGTCGGGCGGCAGCGCGACGGGGCAACTGACCGTGAGCATCGGAGCGCGCACCGATGCTCCGTCGCACGAGGCGCTCGCTAGGCGACGGCGGGTTCGCATCACTCCAGCGCGTTGGGGAATCCGCCAGAACAGCGACGCCAGGCTTCTGGCTGGACCTCTCACCCACCGCTTGAGGGCCCAGCCGGAAGCGCCGGCACGCAATTTTCCCGCACCGCTTTCCTCTCCGGCAAGCAGCGTGGCCGGCCGTCAAACTCGTGCCAAGCGTACGGCATCTGCCTGACACGGAGTTGGCCTCGCGGCGACCCCTCGGGCCTAGGGGTGCAACGACCGCCGGCAACAGCGTCATGGAGTCCTCGGCGACCCTCGACCATTGCCTCTTGCCGATTGCGCGATATGCACCACATCCGCTGGGTTTCGCATCACCGTGGCCACCGCGGCGACTACATCTTCGAAACTAACAGGCATGTGCCTCGCTGGCCGCATGAAGGTTCGCAATGCAGCAGCCGATCATCGGACGCCTGGCACAACGCTCGCTCGGTCCCCACCAACGATGGGCCGTCGACTCGTCCCTGAAGCGGCGGAAGCGGTTTCGGGTCCTCATCCGTCCCGCGGCCGGCCGGCGGATCTCCCAGACGGTCAAGTCCGAGGCGGATGCGATCGCGCTCGTTCGCCACTTCAATCGACTCGGCTCGCGGGCGTCGCCGAACGCAGTCGCTCGGTGACGCGAGACTGATGGTTGACAACGGCGGAACGCTCGAGTCCGATGACTCGGAGCGTCCCACCGCGTCCCCCGGCGTCCCACCTGCGACGGGTCGATCGCTAAGTGCCGATCGGCGCGGTGGAGAGTTGTTGGTGGAGGGTAAGGGATTCGAACCCTCGACCTCGGCGTTGCGAACGCCGCGCTCTCCCAACTGAGCTAACCCCCCGAAAGCTTCCGTATCTTACACGCGAACCCCGGGGCGACCAACCTCACTTGCGGTCGTCGCCGTCCTTGCCGCGCATCGCCTGGAGCACGGGACCGAGCAGATCCATCGGCAGCGGAAAGAACGTGGTCGTGTTCCGCTCGGAGGCGATTTCGCGCATCGTCTGCAGATAGCGCAGCTGCACGGCGACGGGGAAGCGCGTCAGCACCTCGGCCGCTTCCCCGAGCTTGGCGGCCGCCTGGAATTCGCCTTCGGCGTTGATGACCTTGGCGCGACGCTCGCGCTCGGCCTCCGCCTGCTTGGCCATGGCGCGCTGCATGTCTTGTGGCAGGTCGATCTGCTTCACCTCGACATTGAGGACCTTGATACCCCAGGGCTCCGTGTGCTCGTCGATGATGCGCTGCAGCTGCTGGTTGATCTTGTCGCGCGCGGAGAGCAGATCGTCGAGCTCCACCTGGCCGAGCACGCTGCGCAGCGTCGTCTGCGCGATCTGCGAGGTGGCGTAGAGATAATCCTGAACAGCAATGACCGCCTTCTCGGGATCGATCACGCGGAAGTAGATCACCGCGCTCACCTTGATCGACACGTTGTCGCGAGTGATGACGTCCTGCGGCGGCACGTCGAGCGCGACCGTTTGCAGACTGACCTTCACCATCTTGTCGATGAAGGGCACCATCAGCACGAGCCCGGGCCCATTGCCGTGCCCGCCCGGATTCAAGACGGCGCGCGCGCTACGGCCCAGACGGAAGATGACGGCACGCTCGTACTCGCGCAGGATCCGCGCGAACGAGCCGATGAAGAACACGGCGGCTATGACCACGACCACGACCAGCAGTCCATCCATGGAGATCATCGTGAGCCCCCCTCGGCCGCCTCGGCCCCAACCACACGGAGCGTCAGTCCGTCGACGCCGACCACGCGCACCGGTGTGCCGTCGGCGATGGGACGCTCGGTCACTGCGCGCCAGATCTCTCCCTGCAGCTTGATCTGTCCCTCTCCGGCCAGCGGCCCGAACGCGGTGCCGGTGGCCCCCACCAGCGCCTCCGCCCCGAGCTGCGGCCGCCTCGCCAGCGCGCGGACGCCGGCCGTGAGCGCGAACAGGAAGATGCCGGCGCTGACGGCCACGGTCGGGATGATCACGAGCCAGGAGACGCGGAACCCCGCCTCCGGCGCCTCGTAGAGCATCAGCGAGCCGAGCGCCATGGCCACGATGCCCCCGATGGCCAGCACGCCGTGGCTGACGACCTTCACCTCGGCGATGAACAGCACGATCGCGAAGAGGATCAGCAAAACACCGGCAAAGTTGATGGGCAGGCTCTGGAAGGCGAAGAACGCGAGGATGAGCGAGATGCCGCCGACAACACCGGGCAGGACGGCGCCGGGATTCGACAGCTCGAAGATCAGCCCCAGCGTGCCGAGCATCATCAGCACGTAGGCGACATTGGGATCGGTGATGATGTTCAGGAACCGGTCGCGGAGCCCGATCTCGATGGGTTTCGCCTCGGCGCCCTTCGTGGCCAGCGTCACCGTGCCCCTCGCCGTCTTCACCGTGCGGCCGTCGATCTTCGTGAGCAGGTCGGGAATCGAGTCGGCCACCACGTCGATGACGTTGAGCTTCAGCGCCTCACGCTCGGTGATAGAAACCGACTGGCGCACGGCCTTCTCCGCCCAGTCCGCGTCCCGGCCGCGCTCGAGCGCGATCGTCCGCACGAAGGCGGCGGCGTCGTTCTCGATCTTCTTCATGCTCTCCTTGTCGATGCTGCCGCCGCCGACCGCCACCGGATGGGCCGCGCCGATGTTGGTGGCGGGCGCCATGGCCGCCACGTGGGCCGCGAGCGTGATGAAGACGCCGGCGGAGGCGGCGCGCGCACCCGTCGGCCCGACCCAGACGATGACCGGGATCTCGGCGTTCAGCAGTCGCTGACAGATCGCGCGCATCGAGCGCTCGAGGCCCCCCGGCGTGTCGAGCTGGATCACCAGCGCCTGCGCCTTTTCGGCCTGCGCGCGCGCGAGCGCCATCTCGACCACGCGCAGCGTGACGGGGCTGATCACACCGTCGACCTGCACGGTGGCGACGACCGCGTGGGCGGGTGTCACCGCCGCGAGCACGAGGAGCCCGAGGCCTGCGGCCACGGCGCGGTTCATCGGCCGAGTGCGAAGACGCTGACGAGCTCGAAGGCGAGATTGGCGGCCAGGAGCGCGGTGATCTGGCCCGGGCCGTCGTAGGGCGGCGAGACTTCGACCACGTCGGCGCCGACGAGGGTGTGACCGGCGAGCGACCGCACGATCGACAGTGCCTCGTACGACGTGAGACCGCCGACCTCCGGGGTACCGGTGGCCGGCGCATACGCAGGGTCGCACGCGTCGATGTCGAAGGAGCAGTAGAGCGGCGCGCCACGCAGCCGTCCCAGCCGCTCCGCGACCCACGCCGTCCCCTGCTCCTTGATGGCCTCGATGCGCAGGACCTCGATGCCGTGCTGATCGTGGAACGCGAAATCTTCGGCGCCGTACAGCGGCCCGCGGATGCCGACCTGGATCATGCGCCGTGCCTCGACGGCGCCGTCCTCGATGGCGCGGCGGAACGGCGTCCCGTGGAAGAACTTGCTGCCGAAGTATTCGTCCCAGGTGTCGGGATGCGCGTCGAAGTGCACGACACCGAGCGGACCGTGGTGCCGGGCCAGCGCCTTGAGAATCGGCAGCGTGATCGAGTGATCGCCGCCAACGCAGAGCGGCCGTGCGCCGGCCCGCGTGACCGCGTCGATCCGGCGCTCGATCGCCTCGTACGTCCGCTCGATGGAGATCGGCACGACGTCGACGTCGCCGCAGTCGGCGACGCGCAGCCGCTCGAACGGATGGACCTTCAGCACGGGATTCCACGGGCGGATGAGGGACGACTGCTCGCGCACGGCGCGCGGGCCGAAACGCGCGCCGGTCCGGTACGACGTCCCGCCGTCGTACGGGATGCCGAGCAACGCGACGTCCAGGCCCGCGAGATCCTCGGCAGCCGGCAGTAGCATGAACGTCGCGATCTGACCGAAGCGCGGCGATTCGAACGGGTTACGCGGCGTCAGCGGACTCATGTGAACGCTCGATGCAGATCGGCCACGGCGTGAGCCAGGAGCGCCACGTCTTCCGGCGAGTTGAAGACCGAAAAGCTCGCCCGGCTCGTTCCCACCACGCCGCACCAGCGCATCAACGGCTGCGCGCAGTGATGGCCGGCGCGGACGGCGATCCCCTCAGCGTCGAGTGCGGCCGCGACGTCATGAGGGTGCAAGCCCTCGACGCTGAACGCCACGACCGCACCGCGCTCGTGGCGCGGACCGAACACGCGCACGCCCGGAATGGCCGCGAGCTGGGTGGCGGCCTGCACCGCCAGATCGTGGGTGTGCTCGCGCACGCGCTCCATGCCGAGCTTCTCCAGATACTCGATGGCTGCGTCGAGCCCGACGGCCTCGGCGATCGGAGGCGTACCGGGCTCGAAGCGCCACGGCAGATCGTTCCACGTGGCGCGGTCGACCCAGACTTCCTTGATCATCTCGCTGCCACCGCGAGCGGGCTCGAGCCGTTCCAGAACGGACCGCCGGCCGTACAGCACCCCGATGCCGGTCGGCCCGAACATCTTGTGTCCTGAGAAGACGTAAAAGTCGCAACCCAGCGCGGAGATATCGACCGGCATGTGAGGCACCGCTTGAGCCCCGTCGACCAGGGTGAGCGCCCCCACGCGCCGCGCACGGGCCACGATGTCCGCCACGGGCGTGATCGTCCCCAGCACGTTCGAGACGTGGGCGAAAGCCACCACACGCGTCCGCGGACCGAGCAAGGCGTCGAGCGCGTCGAGATCGAGCAGCCCGTCGCCGACAAGCGGCACCGCGCGCACCTTGACGCCGCGTTCGCGGGCCGCCACCTGCCACGGAATGAGGTTCGAGTGATGCTCGAGCTCGGTGACGAGGATCTCGTCGCCCGGCGACAGTGTGCGCCCCACCGCCTCCGCCACGATGCCGATGCCGTCGGTCGTCCCGCGGGTGAAGACGATCTCGTCGCGCGCCGCCGCGTTGACGAACCGCTGCACGCGATCGCGCGCGGCCTCGTACAGCTCGGTGGCCTCCTCGCCCAGCGTGTGGATGGAGCGATGCACGTTGGCGTGGGAGCGCTCGTAGTAGCGCGCCATGGCCTCGATCACCGAGCGGGGCTTCTGGCTGGAGGCGGCGGAGTCCAGATAGACGAGGGGGTGACCGTTCACGATCCGCGAGAGGATCGGGAAGTCGCCCCGCGTCTGCTCGTCGAGTCTCACGCGAGGGCCTTGGCGAGAACCGTGAGCGGCAACGTCACGCACCGCATGCGTGTCGGGCGGATGTCGGCCTGCAACACACCGAGCACGTCGCTCGCCTGGAGCGTGGCCGCCGCGCCGCGCTCACGGCCCTCCACGAGCTCGGCCACGACGTCGGCGGAGGCGGTGCAGATCGCGCAGGAGTCGCCGGTGAAGCGCGCCGCGCGCACGTGCCCGTCGTCGAGTGACAGCTGCATCCGCACGCGATCGCCGCAGAGCGGATTCACGTCCTCGGCCGATACGGTGGCGCCGGACAGCTCACCGCGGAAGCGCGGACGCCGCCAGCGCTCACGGATCACGTCGCCGTAGAGGGCCGGCCGCGTGGTGGCGCTCACTCGAGCTCTCCGCGGGCGACGTCGGCCCGGTACGGGGGAAAGCGGTAGGCCATCTCGCGCGAGAGCAAGCCGCCGTGTCCGAGCGCGGCGATCTCCCGGTTGCCCACACGCTCGCCGGCAAGCAGCCGCGGCAGCACGAGATCGAACGTCGTCGCTTGCGAGAACATGCCGCACGTCGGCATCCCGAGCACGGCGAGGTCCTGCCAGCGCGCGAGCCAGAGCAGGCTGCCGGGATGCGCCGGCGCGCCGTGGCGCTCCATGCGCGCTCCGAGCAGCGTGAGCCCGCCGAAGACCGGATCGAGCGGGTCGAGCGCGCTCGCGCCGGCGACGATGAGGACCTGGGCCCCGGCTTCGCGCAACGCGGTGAGCTCGTCGGCGACACCGCGTGCGGAAGGCTCGGCGAACCGGACGTCGAGCAGGCGGCTCCCGAACCAGTCGATCTTTTGCTTCAGCGCCGATTCGAATCGCGCTCGCTGGCGCGGCTCGAGGCTCTCGCGCGCGACGGCGCCGACGACACTCGGCCGGAACGCCGACACGCGCACCACACCGTCGCCGGCCGCCTTCTCCACTCCGCGCACGATGTCGGCGCCGATCACGAGCGGGGTCACCTTGGCCTTGGCCACCGTCTCGCCGCGCTCGACGGGCTGGCCATCGAACAGCGTGAACACGGCGATGCCCTCGTGGACGTTCACGTCGGCGAGACGGCGCACGTCGATCGAGAGCAGACCGCGTCGCGTCGCGATCAGCGTCCACTGCCCGCCGGTGTAGCCCTTGACCTCGACGCCGTCGCCGGTGGCGGCGGTCGCCAGGCGCCGCCCCGCGTCCTCCTCGTGCAGATCCCCGGGATCGACGACCAGCAGATGCACCTCGTTCCACGGCAGGCTCAAGAGCGTGCGCGCGCTGGTCGCATCGAGGAGTGCGCCCTTCGGCAGCCCCACCTTGCCGGCAGCGTCGCGGACGTCGTGGCAGAGCACACGGCCGGTGAGCAGATCGGCCGTCGCATCACCGCGCCGCTGCGCGAGCGCCTTCATCCGGTCCGCTCTTTCACGCTCAGCGGTCGGCCGGATCCACCGGTCCGCGTGGCCTGGATCTCGGCGAGAATGGCGAGGGCGATCTCAGGGGCGCTGCGCGCGCCGAGGTCGAGCCCGATCGGCACGCGCACGCGCCCCAGCGCCGCCTCGTCAAGGCCGTCCTCGGCCAGGTGGCGGAGGATCGTCGCCCCGCGACGAGACGACCCGAGCATGCCGATGTAGCCGACGTTCGTCGACAGGGCGTGGCGCAGCACCGGCAGGTCGTACTTGTAGTCGTGGGCGACGAGCACGAGGGCCGTGGACGGAATGAACGGATAGTCGCGCACGAGCTCCGACGGGATCCCGATCTTCAGCTCGTCGACGTCGGGAAAGCGCTCGGCCGTCGCGAATCGCGGCCGGCCGTCGATCACGACGGTGCGGTACCCGAGCGTCCGCGCCAGCGTCGTCAGCGGCATGGCGACGTGGCCGGCCCCGACCACGAGCAGCAGCGCCGGCGGCGCGACCACCTCCACGAACGCGCGGACGTTCTCGAGGAACAGCGTCCGGGACGCACCGCGGGCGATGGCTTCACGCGCCTCGGCGACGAACCGCTGGTCGAGGAAGGCGTCGCCGAGCGAACCCTCGGTGGTCCCGTCGTCGAGCACGAGCAGCTTCGCCTGCGCGCCTTCGAGCCGCGTCACGATGGCCCCGTGGCCGCCACGCCGCGCGTGCTCACGCACGCGGTCGTACATCCGCGCGCCCGCATCGTCGCTGCCGTCGAGGGCCACCGGCTCGACGAAGACTTCGATCGTGCCGCCACACGTGAGACCGATCTCCCAGGCGTCCTCGTCGCCGAGATTCATCTCGAGCAGCCGTGGCCGGTTGCTGGTGAGGACGTCCTCCGCCTGCTCGATGACCTGCGCATCCACGCAGCCGCCGATGGTGACGGAGCCGAGCACGCGCCCCCCCTCACCGACCAGCATCTTCGCGCCTTCCTTGCGGGGCGTCGTGCCGCGTGTGTTCACGAGCGTGGCCACGGCGGCGCGACCGCCGACCCGTCGCAATTCGTCAATGTGATCGAAGAGTTCCGCCACGGGCTCAATCATACGCCGGTGGCGACGAAAACGCGACGACGGCGGGCGGGTGACGCGCGGCTAGCGGGGGCGGTTAGTGCCGACGGACGCGAGACTCAGCAGCGCAAGCCCGGTCAAGAGAAGCAGGACGGGCTCGCTCGATGCGAGCGGGAAGATATCGGGGAAGAACGACGACACGAGCGCCTGCGCTTGCGTCGGCGCGTGCAGCACGGCGAGCAGCAGCAGTAACACGGGCGCCACGAACTTTCGCATGCCTTGGCTCGTCCTCCCGGGATCGCGGTGATCCCAGCCCTAGCCAGTGCAAGCCGGGCGCCAGACCAGGCGATCGGATTTCGGCTATTCTCCCGGCCTCCGAGCGCGAAACGTGCAAGTGCTTGCAGAACCTCTGAGGTCGGAATGCGAAAGTGTGGCGCGCGGTGCGCTCAGAGTCGCAGCGTGCCGGCCAGCGTGCGCAGTGCGGCGAGATTGTGCGCCGCGGCGAACTGATCGACGAGCGGAAGCGCGGCCGCCATTCCCCGCGTCAGCGGCTCGTACGACGGGTTGCCGAGAAGCGGATTGAGCCAGATCACGCGCCCGGCGCGTCGCTTGATGCGGAGCAGCTCGGCGGCGAGTGTCTCCGGATCGCCGGTGTCCCAGCCGTCCGAGAGGATGATCACGATCGTGCGACGGTCGACGAGACCGGGCCAGCGTCGATTGAACTCGGCGAGCGACTCACCGATCCGCGTGCCGCCCGACCAGTCGCGCACGGCGGTGAGACGACGCAGCACCTCGCGGTACGAGCGCGTTCGCAAGTGTTCTGTGACGCGCGTGAGGTGCACGGAGAACGTGAACGTCTCGACGCGCGCGAACACCGACTGGAGCGCGAACAAGAACTGCAGCAGGAACCGGCTGTAGAGATCCATGGAGCCGGAGACGTCGCACAGGAGCACGAGCCGCACCTTGCGTCGCTTGCGCCGCCGGTACCGGAGGTCGATGAGGTCGCCGCGCGTGAGATTCGCGCGCAGCGTGCGTCGGAGATCGAGCCGCCCCCGGCGGGCCGACGGACGCCGGCGGCGGCTGATCCGCCGCGCGAGCCGGCGCGCGATCTGCACGGTGAGGCGATACACGGCGTCGAGCTGATCCGCCGAGAAGGTCGCGAAGTCCTGGGTCGCCATCGCCTCGCGCTCGGAGGCGGCGGGGACGCCGAGCGGCTCCTCCCCCTCGTCGGCGCCGTCCTCGCCCCAGGCGTCCAGGGCAAGGGACTCCCGCGGGCTCTCGCGCTCCGTGCTCGGGCCTTCCTCCGCCAGCGCCGGCATCAGCGCTTCGGCGACGGCATCGGCCTCCGTGGCGACACGCCAGAAGGCGTCGAAGGCGCGGTCGAACGTCGGAACGTCCTCGGGACGGCCGACGAACACGGCGCGCAGGCCGAGATAGACTTCGTCACGGTCCGCGACGTCCAGGTAGTCGAGCGCGCGGACGCCGTCGGTGACGTGGATGAGCGTGATCGGCAGACCATTGCGGCGCAGGACGGCGGCAAACCGCACCACGGCCGACGCGAGATCGCGCGCCACGCTCAGGGCGCGACGTGCAGGAACGACGCGACGCCGGACTTCTGCACTTCCGCGCGGAAGCGCTTGATGTCGTCGGCGTCCTTCAGCACGCACCCGATCGTCTCGCTCACCAGCGTCTCGTCGAGATGGTCGGCGTGCAGGCCGGCGAGCGCATGTGCCCAGTCGAGCGTCTCGGCCACGCCCGGAACTTTGGCGAGGCGCATGCGGCGCAGCGACTCCATGAAGCGCGTGACCTCGTCGGCCAGGCGATGGTTGATGCCCGGCACCTTTCGCTCGACGATCCGCACTTCCTTGTCGTAGGTCGGATAGTCGATCCAGAGGTAGAGGCAGCGGCGGCGCAGGGCGTCCGAGAGCTCGCGCGTACGGTTCGAGGTCAGGATGACGTACGGGGGATGCGTCGCCTTGATGGTGCCGATCTCCGGGATGGTCACCTGCCAGTCGGAGAAGACCTCGAGCATGAAGGCCTCGAACTCTTCGTCACAGTTGTGTGTGACCACCTGATTCGCGACAAAGTACGGCGTGTCGTCGAGGACGACATCGTAGACCGTATGCTCGCCGGCCATATCCTCGATCGACGTCACCTCTGCGAGCACGACCTCGCGCTCGGCGATCTCGCGGAGTTTCGCGGAGTCGAAACTAGCGGCCAATCTCGCGACGGTCGCCATATTCGGCTTCACCCGCCCGGCGATGACGTCATAGATTGTTTGGTGACCCGGGTGAGCATGAAGAGTGTGCGAGGCGGCCAAGCCCTCAAGGATGGGAACAACTTCGTCGCGCGGCAGAAGCTCGTTGCGTGAACCCTGGGCCTGCCCGCGCTGGACTCGGGCCTCGAGCTTGGCGCGCTTCGGCGCGCTATTGAAGCCAACGAAATCGCGAAACCGCTTGAGCGCCGAAATCGTCATCGTGTAGAAGTCGGCGTTCTCTGCCTTGTCGAACCCCGAGGCCGGCGCTCGACGGATATGGCTGTCGACGCCAACCGAACTCAGCAACCACTGCATCCCAATCAGCAAGTACAGCGAAGACGACGTCGCGCACACCTGATGATCGCCGACCCATCCTTCGCCGTCGAAGAAACCGCGGATGAACGCCGCGCGATGCTCAGCCGATAGAGCGAACACGAACTCGGGAACTTCGCGCTGCCGACTCCGCACCATGCCTCGGCCGAGAAGGCGCCGCAGGAAGCGGCCGAGCGGCAGAGAGTGACAGGTCAATTCGAAGTTACGGTGAGGCCCCTTCAGGATACGGGCGGGACGCCCAAAGGCTTGCAGGAACTTGTCCGCGTACAGCTGCAAAATATCAAAATCCTTGTCGGAGATACTCAGGCGATCGCCGGTGAAGCAGCCATCGGCCACCACGTATCCAAGGAGCTCGTACAACTGCACTGACGGCCGCACCTTGAACCCTGTGGCGCCCGACTCAGCATCCAGCCATTCCCCTTCGACTCCGAGCTCGCGGGTCAAGACGTCCAGCGTGCGCCGACGCAGCGACTGCCTGCACGAGACCGGTCCTATGACGTTTCGCAGATGGCTCCGCGACACTCCGCTCGCCGCAGCGAGAGCCTCATATGTTTTACCGGCGGCCTTGTACGCCGAGTGCAACACTTCTTTCGCGCGAATCGACAGTTTGACCATCTCATCTGCGATGGCAACATCAGGATCACTCAATCGGCTTGCATAGAACGATTTGTGCAGAGGCAGCAAATCGCCCGGCTTCAGCTCTGACGCTTCCACGACCTCGAACCGTCCGTTCACATGCTTTGCGAACTTGTGCTCGCGCGTCACTTCCACCACACGCCCGCCGACATACACGCGGCACAGCGCGGCGGCGGAACGACGAATGACTTTCTTCACCGTGGAGCGCGTCATTCGAAATTCGGAAGGGTCGAAACTGACCACGTCGTCGCCCACCTGCACACGGTCGGCTGTCTTGATGCCAGCGGTGGTGGCGATGAGCGTTCGCGCGGTCACGCAACGATCGACTTCGTCTACGAGAAGGACGGGGGCCTGATCCGGCTGAGAAATCGCCTGCAAGAGCGGCCGCCGGAAAAGAAAGGCCTCCGAAAAGATCTCGCGCTCCTCGTCGGTCGCCGATCGTCCCGAGGTTTCGTGCAGCTTGATGTGGAGCAATTGCTTCTGATAGTTCCACTCGTAGAGCGCGGTCGACGCATCGAGACCTTCGTAGCATTGCAAACGGATCAAGTTGGTGCGCAGCATCCGCGCCATCACCTTGGCCACTTCCGTCTTTCCGACGCCAGCGGGTCCTTCGATGAGTAACGGCTTTCGAAGGCGCTGCGAGAGATGCACCGACGTCGCCACCGGCGCGTCGGTGACGTACTCGGCGGCTTCCATCAGCTCCTGGATTTTGCGGATCTCGTCACGCATGGCGGTCACGATTGTACATGAAGGCGCGTGAAGTCCTCCGGCGTGTCGACGTCGGTGGGCATGAGAATGTCGAGCGCGACGGTCTCCACTCGCTCCGGACGCGCGGCGACCACCGCGCGCGCGCCCACGTCGCCACGCAGCGCGCGGAGCTCGGGGAACACGTCGGCCCTGAACAGCACCGGGGTGCCGAGCACGCCGCGGTAGGACGGCGTCACGATGGATCTCTGGCTCCGCGACTGCGCCGACAGCAGTGCTGGAACGACGTCTCCCGGCGTCCGCGGCTGGTCACCGAGCACGATGAGGGCGGCCGCTGTCCGCGGCCCCAGCGCGGCCACGCCGACGGCGATCGACGAGGCCTGCCCGTCCTGTGGACGCGGGTTGACGGCGAATCGCACGGCGAGTCCACCGAGCGCGGCGCGCACGGCGGCATCGTCCTGGCCCGTGACCACCACGCAGTCATCGACGTGGGGGAGCACATTCTCGACGGTCCAGCGAACGACGGGCTTGCCCTCGAGCTCGAGCAGCAGCTTCTGGCGCCCCATCCGCCGTGCGAAGCCTGCCGCGAGCACGACGGCGGCGATCATGAGCGTGGCGAGATGCGACGGCGGAAGGCGGATCGACCGCCTTCCGCCGATGCGGCCTTACGCCGTGGCTTTTTTCGCCGCTGCCTCGATGGCCCGGCGCGCGAAGACGCGACAGAGATGCGATTTGTACTCGACCGAGCCCTGCAGGTCGGCCTGCACGTCGACGCCCTCGGCGGCCTTCTGGGCCGCCGCCTCGATGGTGGCGGCGTCGAGCCGCTTGCCGACGAGCCCGGCCTCCACGCCCTTGGCGCGCACGGCTTTCGTCCCGGCGCCCGTGATGCCGACGCCGGCCTTCGTGCACGTGCCTTGCTTGTCGACCGTGATGACGGCCGCGGCGCCCACGATCGCGAAGCGCGAGGCCGGGTGCGCGAACTTCATGTACGCGGAGCCCGTGCCCGGCGTGAGCGCCGGCACGCGAATCTCGACGAGCAGCTCATCTTCACCGAGCGCCGTCGCCATCAGTCCCTGAAACCACTCGTCCACCTTGACCGTCCGCTTGCTCTTCGGACCCTGACAGACGAGCTCGGCGCCGAGCGCGATGACGGTGGCCGGAATGTCGGCGGCCGGATCGGCGTGCGCGAGGGAGCCACCGATGGTGCCCTTGTTGCGGACGGCGGGGTCGCCGATGATCTTCGCGGTGTCCGACAGCACCGCGCACTTGGCCTGCAGCAGCTTCGAGGATTCGACCTCCCAGTGCGTGGTCATGGCGCCGATCACGATCGTGCTGCCCTCTTCCTTGATCCCGCTGAGCCCGGGCACCTTGCGCAGATCGATCAGGTGCTTGGGCTGCGCGAGCCGCAGCTTCATCATCGGCACCAGGCTGTGACCGCCGGCCAGGATCTTGGCGTCGTCGAGCTTGCCGAGCAGACCGAGCGCTTCCTGCACGCTGCCGGGCGCGTGGTATTCGAACGCGGCTGGGTACATGGTTTAGCCCCTCTTTCCTTGGATCACGTTCCACACGCGCGAGGCCGTGAGCGGCATCGCCTCGATGTGATCGATGCCGAGCGGCGCCAGCGCGTCCACCACCGCGTTCATCACGGCCGGCGTCGCGGCGATCGTGCCCGTCTCACCCGCGCCTTTGATGCCGAGCGGATTGACCGGGGTCGGCGTCACGGTGCGATCGGTCTCGTAGTTCGGCAGCATGTCGGCCTTCGGCATGGCGTAGTCCATCATCGTGCCGGTGACGAGCTGGCCGGTGCCGTCGTCGTAGACGGCGCCCTCCCACAGGGCTTGCCCGACGCCCTGCGCGATGCCACCGTGCACCATGCCATCCACGATCATCGGGTTGATGACGTGGCCCACGTCATCCACGGCGACGTAGCGGACGATCTTCACCTCGCCCGTGTCGCGGCTGACCTCCACCACGCACGCGTGCGCGCCGAACGGGAAGCAGAAGTTCGCGGGGTCGTAGAACGACGTCTCCTCGAGACCCGGCTCGAGGCCTTCCGGATAGTTGTGCGGCACGTAGGCGGTCAGCGCCACCGCCCCGAACGGAATCGCCTTCGATGGCACGCCCATCACCTGGAACTGGCCGTTCACGTACTCGACGTCCTTCGGCGACGCCTCGAGCAGATGGGCGGCGATGATCTTGCCCTTCTCCTTGATCTTCTTCAGCGACATCTGGATGGCGGTGCCGCCGACCGACGCCGAGCGGCTGCCGTACGTTCCCATGCCGAACGGGACCGAGCCCGTGTCGCCGTGCACGATCTCGACCTGCTCGATGGGAATGTGCAGATCGTCGGCCACGAGCTGGGCGAACGTGGTCTCGTGCCCCTGCCCGTGCGCATGCGAGCCCGTGTACACGGTCACCATCCCCGTCGGATGCACGCGCACCTTGCCCGACTCGTAGAGCCCGGCGCCGGCGCCGAGCGCGCCCACGACCTTCGACGGCGCGATCGAGCAGGCTTCGATGTACGTCGAGAACCCGACCCCGAGCAAACGGCCGTCCTTCCGGGCGGCTTCCTGCTCGGCGCGGAATTTCTTGTAGTCGAAGATGCTCAGCAGCTTGTCGAACGCGCCCGCATAGTTGCCGCTGTCGTAGACGACGGCCACGTGCGTCTGGAACGCGCCGGAGAACTTCGGGATGAAGTTCTTCTTGCGCAGCTCGGCCGGATCCATCTTGAGCGCCGCCGCGCCGGCGTCGACCATGCGCTCGACCACGTAGGCAGCCTCCGGCCGCCCGGCGCCCCGGTAGGCGTCGACCGCCGTCGTATTCGTGAACACGCCCGTCACATCCACGTGGATGGCGCCGATCGAGTACACGCCGTTCAGCAGCGTGCCGTAGAGGAACGTCGGCACCGCCGGCGCGAAGGTCGACAGGTAGGCGCCGAGGTTCGCCGTGGTCTTCACGCGCAGGCCGAGGATCTTGCCGTCCTTCGAGAGGGCGATCTCGGCATCGGTGACGTGATCACGGCCATGCGCGTCGGTCATGTACGCCTCGCGCCGGCTGGAGGTCCAGCGGATCGGCCGCTTCAGCTGACGCGACGCCCACGAGCACACGACCTCCTCGTTGTAGAGGAAGATCTTCGAGCCGAAGCCGCCGCCGACATCCGGCGCGATCACGCGCACCTTGTGCTCGGGGATGCCGAGGACGAAGGCGCACATCAGCAGCCGGTGCACGTGCGGATTCTGCGAGGTCACCCAGAGCGTCAGCTCGCCCGTGGCCACATCGAAGCGCGCCACGCACGCGCGCGGCTCCATGGCGTTGGCGACCAGCCGCTGGTTGACGATGCGCTTCTTCACGGTCACGGCGGCGTTCTTGAACGCGGCGTCGGTGGCGGCGGCGTCACCGAGCGCCCACTTGAACGCCACGTTGCCCGGCGCGTCGGCGTGCACCTGCGCCGCGCCCGAGGCCGTCGCCTTCTCGGTGGCCGTGACCGCCGGCAGCGGCTCCCACGCGACGTTGACCTTCTCCGCGGCGTCGATGGCGGCCAGCTGGCTGTCGGCGATGACGACGGCCACCGGGTCGCCGACGTGGCGCGCGACGTCCGACGTGAGTGGCATGTGCGGGACCATGGCCAGGTCCTGCACCACGCCCGGGATGTTCTTCGACTTCCTGAGGTCCCACCCGCACGGCAGCGAGTTCACCCCGGCCATGTCCTTGCCGGTGAACACGGCCACCACGCCGGGATGCGCCTTGGCCTGGCTGACGTCGATGGACTTGATCCGCGCGTGCGCGTGCGGACTGCGCACGAAGGCCGCGTACGTCATGCCGGGCAGCTTCAGATCGTCGACGTACTGGCCGCGGCCGGTGATGAACCGTGGATCCTCGCGTCGCTTGATCGATTTGCCGAACAGACGCTCAGTCGTCGTGGCCATGGCTCCGCCTCACTTCTTTCCGGCCATCTGCTCGGACGCCCACTGGATCGCCTTTACGATGTTGTGGTAGCCGGTGCACCGGCAGAGATTGCCCTCGAGCTGATGTCGAATCTGGTCCTCCGACGGCTTCGGGTAGCGCTCGAGGATCTGATGGGCCGCCATGATCATGCCTGGCGTGCAGAAGCCGCATTGCAGCCCGTGCTTCTCCCAGAATCCCTGCTGGATCGGATGGAGGTCGCCGTTCTTGGCGAGACCTTCGATCGTGGTGATGTTCGCGCCGTCCGCCTGCACGGCGAACAGCGTGCACGATTTCACCGCCTGCCCGTTGATGAGGATCGTGCAGGCGCCGCACTGACTCGTGTCGCAGCCGACGTGCGTGCCGGTGAGACCGGCGTTCTCGCGGATGTAGTGGACGAGCAGCAGACGCGGCTCGACCTCGTCACTGTGGCTCTGGCCGTTGATCGTCATCTTGACTGGCAGTTTCACGGCTGATCCTCCAGGGTTCGGCGGATTTGAGGGAGTGCCGGAACACCGGGCGCGACAGAGGTTAAGTCCTCGCCGTAGCGGTGTCAATCGGCCGCGAACCCCGTCCTACTGAAGGAGGCGACGGCCCTCGGCGCGCGCCTGGTCCAGGACCTCGCGGACGGGCACCGCCTTCTCGCGGGCGATGCGCGCGACGTCCGCGAACTCCGGCGTGACGGTGACGGCCCGGCCTTCGAGGCGGGACACCTTGAATCGGATCGTGCCGTAGGTGGTGGGCAGCGTCACCATCTCTCGCGGGAGCACCGTCCGCTGCCACTCGCTGAAGCGCACGCCGATGGTCGAGGACTCCTCGAAGATCAGGCGCGAGATGTCCCCCAGCCGATCGCGCGGACACAGCGCGGTGACGACGGTGCCGGGACGACTGCGCTTCATGACCACCGGGGTGAGAAAAACGTCGACAGCGCCGGCCTCCAGCAGGCGCTCGATGAGCGGCTCGTAGAGCTGCGGCGACATGTCGTCGATGGTCGTCTCGACCTGCAGGATCGTGTCGGCCCGCGGATCCCCCACGGCGTCGCCGACGAAGCAGCGCAGCACGTTGGGCGTGCCGGGCAGGTCCATCGTTCCCGCACCGTAGCCGACGGCGCTCACGATCATCGACGGCAGCCGGAGCGCCGGCTGGCCAAGCGTGGTCAGGATGGCCGCGCCTGTCGGCGTCACCAGCTCCGCGCGCACGCCGGTGTCGACGATCGGAAAGCCGCGCAGCAGCTCCGCCGTGCCGGGCCCGGGCACGGGCATGCGCCCGTGGGCGGTCTCGACGAAGCCGCCGCCGAGCGGCAGCGCCGAGACGTACACCGCATCGATGCCGAGCATCGCGAGGCCGAGCACGCCGCCCGTGACATCCACGATGGCGTCGACGGCGCCGACCTCGTGAAAATGCACGGTGTCGCGCGAGGTACCGTGCACGCGGGCCTCCGCGTCGGCCAGACGCACGAAGATCCGGGCGGCGCGCTCGCGGATGCCGGCCGCGAGCGGGCTCGCGTCGAGAATCGCCTGGATGTCCGCCAGCGACCGGTCGTGACGATGTGCAGCACGGTCGATCTCGACGTCGACCTTGGTCGCGCGAAACGCGCCCTTCTTCACCTCGGCGCGCGCGAGATCCCAGCCCGGCAGCGCCAGCTTCCGGAGCTCGGCGCGGAACGACTCGAAGGGAACGCCGGCGTCGACGAGCGCGCCCATGATCATGTCGCCGGCCGCCCCGCTCGGACAGTCGAAGTACGCGATTTTCACGCGGAGCTAACGGATCTTGGCGACGAGATGATTGATCTGCGAGGCCTGGTGCGCGGCGCCGTAGCCGTTGTCGATGTTCACCACCGACACGCCGGGCGCGCAGGAGTTCAGCATGGTCAGCAGCGCGGCGAGGCCGTTCAGCGACGTGCCGTAGCCGACGCTCGTCGGCACCGCGATGACGGGGCGGTCGACCATGCCGGCCAGCACGCTCGGCAGCGCCCCCTCCATCCCGGCCACGGCGACGATGGCGTTGGCCTCGGCGAACAGCTCGCGATGCGCGAGCATGCGGTGCAGCCCGGCCACGCCGCAGTCGTTGACGCGCTCGACACGATTGCCGAGCGCCTCCGCGACCAGCGCCGCCTCTTCGGCCACCGGCAGATCCGCGGTGCCCGCCGCCGCCACGGCGATCAGCCCGACGCCGTCGCGCGCTTCGGGACGCGCCACGATCAACCGGGCCATCGCGTGATGCACGTGCGGCAGACCCGAAGCAGCGACGGCAGCCGCGACGTCGGCGTCGGCGCGCGTGGCGAGCACGTTGACGTGCTCGCGGACGAGCGCGCGCAGGATCGCGACCACCTGCTCGGCGGTCTTGCCGGGACAGAAGACGGCCTCCGCCCCGCCCGCACGCAGCGCGCGGTGGAGGTCGACCTTGGCGAAGCCGAGATCATCGTAGGGCAGCCGCCGCAGCCGCTCGAAGGCATCGGCGGAGGCCAGCCGGCCGGCCGCGACATCCTCCAGTAATTCGCGTAGTTTATCCCTGTCCATTCGCTCGCCGCTTCAACACGAGATTGGCCGAGCCGGACTGGAAGCCGGCGAGGTCGACGGTCACGTACACGTAGCCGAGCTCGCGAAGACGCTTCACGATCCGGGCGTGGCGGTCGTCGTCCCACAGCCGGCCGAGCTCGTCGTGGGCAAGCTCGATGCGCGCGAGCCGGTCGTGGTGGCGGACCCGGAACTGACGGAAGCCGAGGTCTTTCAAGAATGCTTCGGCCGCGTCGATCTGCCGAAGCTTGTCCGCGGTGATGCGGTCGCCGTACTGAAAGCGCGACGACAGGCACGCGAACGATGGCTTGTCCCAGGTCGGCAGGCCGAGCGCGCGCGACAGCTCGCGGATCTCGGCTTTCGTCAGGGCGGCGTCGATCATCGGCGCGTGCACGCCGCGCTGTCGCGCCGACTGCATGCCGGGCCGGTGGTCGCCCTGGTCGTCGACGTTGGCGCCGTAGACGAGCGCGCGGCACCCCTCGCGCTCGGCGATCGGTGCGAGGCGCGTGAAGAGCTCCTCCTTGCAGAAGAAGCAACGGCTCGCGTCGTTCTTGGCGTATTCGGGATTCGCCAGCTCGTCCGTGCGCACGACCACGTGGCGAAGGCCGATCAACGCCGCCAGCTTCTGCGCTTCCGCGAGCTCGCCCGCGGGATAGGTCTCCGAGTCCGCCGTCACCAGCACCGCACGATCGCCGAGCGCATCCTTGGCCGCGCGGGCGAGCAGCGTGGAATCGACGCCGCCGGAGAAGGCGACTACCACGCTTTCGAGGTCGCGGAGCGCGGCGAGCAGCCGCGTGTACTTGGCGTCGAGGGAGGCGCTGGCCATCATCGGAGAACCCGCGCGGCGAGCTCGGCCAGCGGGCGCATCGGCCGCGCGCCGACGTGCGAGATGACCTCGGCCGCGGCGAGGGAGCCGAGCCGCCCGCACGTGGGCAGCGGCAGACCACGACTGAGCCCGAGCATGAAGCCCGCGGCGTACAGATCGCCGGCCCCGGTGCTGTCCACCACCGACGCCACGGGCTCGGCGGCCACGAGGTGCACCTCGCCGCCGGCAATGATGACCGAGCCGCGCTCGCTTCGCGTCAGCGCCGCGACCTCGCAGTGTCCGCGGACGCTCGCCACCGCGGCGTCGAAGTCGGACACCTCGTACAGCGCGCGGATCTCCGCCTCGTTGGCGAACAGGATATCGACGTGCCGCTCCACCAGGTCGCGAAACGCGCGGCGATGACGGTCGACGCAGAACGGGTCCGAGAGCGTCAGCGCCACCTTGCGACCCGCGGTGTGCGCGATGTCGGCGGCGCGCCGGAACGCCTCCTGCGCATCCGGCGGATCGAACAGGTAGCCTTCCAGGTAGACGATCCGCGCGCGCTCGATCATCTGCTTGTCGATGTCGCCCGGGCCGAGACGGCTCGAGGCGCCGAGGTACGTGCTCATCGTGCGCTGTGCGTCCGGAGTCACGACGATGAGACACCGGCCGGTGGACGGTCCCGTCGTGGCGCGCGGGGTCGCGTACCCCACGCCGACGGCGCGCAGGTCGTGGCTGAAGACGTCGCCGAGCTGGTCGTCGCGCACCTTGCCGACGTACTGCGCGCGCCCGCCGAACGACGCCACGCCGACGACCGTGTTGGCCGCCGAGCCGCCGGATACCTCGATGCCCGGTCCCATGGCCGCGTAGAGGTCGCGCGCGCGCGGCTCGTCGACGAGCTGCATCGTCCCCTTCACGAGTCGGTGACGGCGCAGAAACCCGTCGTCGGCGTGACTCAGCACGTCGACGAGCGCGTTGCCCACCGCGAGCACGTCGAGGTCAGCCACGCTTCGTCCTCGTCTTCTTACCGTTCAGCGGGAAATACTTGCCGATAAGCAAATCGAGCCGTCGGCGCGTGGCCAGCGGGAAGGCGGCCGGACTCGTGATGACGGCATTCTTCAGCAGGCCGGGACACTCGCACGTGCGCGGGCCACCGATGGCCGGAATCACGCGGCGCAAGACTTCCTTGGCGGTCGCCACGTTCTTCAGGAGATTGGCGACCACCGCCTCCACCGTGACCGCGTCGTGACCGTCGTGCCAGACGTCGTAGTCCGTGGCCAGCGCTAGCGTCGCGTAGCAGAGCTCCGCCTCGCGGGCGAGCTTCGCCTCCGGCATGTTCGTCATGCCGATCACGTCGACGCCCCAGCTGCGGTAGATCCGCGACTCGGCCTTCGTCGAAAACTGCGGCCCTTCGATGCAGAGGTAGGTGCCGCCGCGGTGCACGGTGGCGCCGGTCGCGCGCGCGGCCTTGTCGAGCACGCCGGCCAGCTGGCTGCACACAGGCTCGGCCATGCCAACGTGGGCGACGATCCCATCACCGAAGAACGATCCGATGCGGCGCCGTGTGAAGTCGAAGAACTGATCGGGCACGACGAGGTCGAGCGGGCGGATGTCCTCCTTCATGCTGCCGACCGCCGACACGGAGACGACCCACTCGGCGCCGAGCCACTTCAAACCCCAGACGTTGGCTCGGAAATTCACCTCGGTCGGCGTCAGACGATGGCCGCGGCCGTGGCGCGGCAGGAAGATGACGCGGCGACCGTCGAACAGGCCGGTACAGAACTCATCCGAGGGATCGCCAAACGGCGTGCGCACGCGACGCCACCGCACGTCGGTCATGCCGGCCAGCTCGTAGAGGCCGCTTCCGCCGATGATGCCGATGGCGCCGTCGCTCACGCCGCTGTTTCCTCCTCGAGCCGTCCGCGCAGCGCCGCGCCGCCGCCGTGGGCGATCCGCACCCGCACCAGCCGCCGAATCAGCGCATCCGGGCCCGCGAAGCGCACCTCGGCGTAGTGCCTGGTCAATCCGACCAGATCGCCACTCGGGCGTGCGCGGCGCTCGAGCACGAGCACGTCCTCGACGCGACCGGCGAGCGACCGCCGGAAGGCGGCGGCCTTCGCCTCGCCGAGCGCGCGCACGATGGCGGCGCGGCGCGACAGCGTGGCCGGGTCGATGCGGCCCTGACGACCGGCCGCCTCCGTGCCGCGCCGCGCGGAGTACGGGAACACGTGCAGGTACGTGAACGGCAGCGCCGCGACGAGACCGGCCGTCGCGGCGAAATCCTCCTCCGACTCGCCGGGGAAACCGACGAGCACGTCGGCGCCGAGCCCGAGCACCGGAAAGATTGCGGCCAGTCGCTCGACCACCCGGCGGTACATGGCCACCGTGTACGGACGGCGCATCGCGCGCAGCACGCGATCGCTGCCGCTCTGGAGCGGAAGGTGAAAGTGCGGCACGACGATCGGCGACTCCCCGAGCGCATCGAGCAGCGCCGGGCTGAAATATGCGGGCAGCAGCGACGAGAGGCGGAGCCACCGCAGTCCGTCGATCGCCGTCAGCGAGCGCACGAGGTGCGCGAGGCTCGCCCGCGGCACGAGATCGGCGCCGTAGTGACCGAGGTCGATGCCGGTCAGGACAACCTCGGGATGCCCGAGCGCGACGAGCCGTCTGACCTGGTCGAGCACCGCGGCCGGCGGCAGGCTACGGCTGGCGCCACGCGCAAACGGCACGATGCAGAAGGCGCAACGGTGCTGGCAGCCGTCCTGGACCTTCACGAACGCCCGGGAGCGCCCGCCGCCGCGCGAGGGCACGTCGCTCGCCGCGAGCTGCGCGCCGGCGAGGTCGCTGACGGCGATTCGCGGCGGCGCCGCCGGCGTGGCGAGGAGCGTCTCGACGAGCTCGGCCAGCCGATGCTTGTCCGCGTTACCGATCACGAGATCGACGCCGCCGACGCGCGCCACCTCACCGGGGCTCGTCTGCGCCCAGCATCCGGTGACCACGACACGTGCCCCGGGATTGGCCCGTCGCGCGCGGCGAATCGCTTGACGATCGGAGAACTCCGCGCGGGCGGTGACCGTGCACGTGTTGATGACCACCACGTCGGCGGGCCGGTCGAGCGGCACCGCCTCGAATCCGCGCGCCTCGAGCCCGGCCTGGATCTGCTGCGTGTCGACCTGATTCAGGCGACAGCCGAGGGTGGCGAGCGCGACGCGCCGCCTCACGCGACCGCCGGCTCCTTCAGCTGTCCGCACGCGGCACCGATGTCCTCGCCCTTGCTCCAGCGTACGGTGGTCGTCACGCCGGCCTCGAGGAGAATCGACTGGAACGCGAGGATTCGCGCCAGCGGCGGCCGCCGGAACGTCGAGCCCTCCCAGTCGTTGAACGGGATGAGATTCACCTTGGCGCGGACACCGCGCAGCAGCCGGACCAGCCGCTGCGCCTCCTCCGGCGCATCGTTCACGCCGTCCAGCATGACGTACTCGAAGAAGACGTGCTGCCGCGCTGCCAGCGGGTAAGCACGGACGGCGCGCATGAGAGCCTCGAGGTTCCACGCGCGGCTCACCGGCATCAGCCGTGAGCGCACCTCGTCCGAGGCGGCGTGCAGCGAGATGGCGAGATTGACCTTCAGATCTTCGCGCGCGAGCTTCTCGATGCCGCTCACCAGGCCCACCGTGGAGACTGTCAGTCGCCGCGGCGAGTAGCCGAGGCCGAGCTTCGCATCGGTGAGAATGCGCAGCGATTGCACCAGCGCGGCATAGTTCGCGAGCGGCTCGCCCATGCCCATGAAGACGATGTGGCTCACGCGCTCGCCTTCGCGCAGCAGCGAGTTGGCGACGAGGAGCTGCCCGACGATCTCGGCCGCGCTGAGGTTGCGCGTGAGGCCCATCGTCCCCGTCAGGCAGAACGCGCAGGCGTAGCCGCAGCCCACCTGGGTGCTGAGGCACAGTGTGATGCGACCGTCGTCCGGCATGACCACCGCGCTCACGCGGCCGCCGTCCTCGAGGCGGAACACGAGCTTCTGGCTGCCATCCTGCGACGGCGTGGCGCGCTCGAGCTCCGGCAGCGCCGTCCGCGCGCGCTCGGCAAGCGCGGACCGGAAGTCCTTCGGGAGGTCCGACATCTCGGCGATGTCGGTCACGCCCTTCCTATAGATCCAGGTCGCCAGCTGGCGGCCCCGGTACGGCGAGGCGCCGAGCTCCACCGCCAGGTCCTGGAGGTGGGAGGGAAGCATTCCGACGAGGTTTTGCGCGGACATCGGGGGAAGAATAACACGCGTGATATCCACCTCGATCGCGCGCACCAATCGCAAAATCGTAATCCAAAATCCACAATCGCCGTGGGCGAGCGGTGGATAACCGTGTGAGGAACCGCCGCGCGCCGTCGAGATTCCGATCACTTAGTGCGCTTCGCCCATTCGTTCAGCATCAACTCTTCAACACGAGGTAAAGATCTAGCAAGTTGGTGTTGGTCGGACCCGAGCGCACGAGATCGCCGGCGGCGGACAGGAACGTGTAGGCGTCGTTGGCGTCGAGCGCGGCGCGTCCCGAGCGCCCCGCGCGCTCGCCCCGCGCCACGGTCGAGGCGTCGACGATCGCCCCGGCGGCGTCCGTGGGTCCGTCGGTGCCGTCGGTGCCGGCCGCGAGAACGAGGAGCGCGTCCTCCGGCCTCAGCTCGAGCGCGGCGGCCAGGGCGAGCTCCTGGCAGCGACCGCCACGGCCTGTGCCCTGCACGGTCACCGTCGTCTCGCCGCCGGCGATCAGACACATGCCGGACGGCAGCGCCCGTGCGCGCGCCACGAGCTGTCGGGCCACCTGTCGCGCCTCACCCTGGAGGCTTCGCGTCAGCAGCTCGGCGCGATAGCCGAGACGCCGCGCTTCGGCGGCCGCCGCGTCGACCACGAGCGCGTTGTTGCCGATCACGACGTTGCTGACGCGCTCGAACAATCGGTCACCCGGCTTCGGCGTCTCTTCGATCCGCCCGGCGGCGCCTGCGGTCAGTCGCTCGCGCACCGCGGCCGGCACGCGCTCGATCACACCCTTGCGCTCGAGCACGGCGAGCGCCTCCGCGAATGTGCTGCGATCGGGCGCCGTCGGCCCCGAGGCGATGACGTCCAGGGGATCTCCGACGACGTCGGAGAGGATCAGCGAGACCACGGGCGCCGGCGCTGCCGCGCGCGCGAACTGACCGCCCTTCAGCAGCGAGAGATGCTTGCGCACCGCGTTCAGCTCGTTGATGGTCGCGCCGGCGCCGAGCAGGAGCCGCGTGGTCTCCTGCTTCTCGGTGAGCGTCACCGGGGGCGCCGGCGCCGGCGTCAGCGCCGAGCCGCCGCCGGAAACGAGAAACAGCACGAGCTCCTCCGCGCCCGCGCCCTTCACCCGCTCCAGCATCGCGAGCGCGGCCGCCTCGCCGCGCGCGTCGGGCACGGGATGGCCGGCTTCCGCGAGCCGGATGCGGTGCGTCGGCGCCGTGTAGCCGTCCTTCACGACCACGAGCCCGTCGGTGATGCGGTCCTCGAGGACCGTTTCTACCGCGAGCGCCATGGCGCCGCTGGCTTTGCCGCAGCCGTACACGCGCACGCGAGGCGGGCAGACGCGGTCACCGACGAGAATTCGGTCGCCGTCGCGTCGCAGCACGCGGCTCACCAGCGGGGCGACGTCTCCGGCGGCGAGCGCCGCCAGCCAGATGGCGTGGGCGGCGTCGCGAGCGCGCTCAGACAAGCGCGCGAAGCTTCTGCAGCCGCTCTCCCGCCTCCCGGAGCATGTCGTCCGTCTTCGGGAAGCAGAATCGAATCTTGGTCCGGCCGAGCTCGGTGTGCGCGTAGAAGGAGGAGCCGGGAACGGTGGCGACTCCGACTTCTTTGATGAGGTACATCGCGAACGCATAATCGTCGCGGATGCCGACGGCCTTCATGAACCGCGTGACGTCGGTGAGGATGTAGTACGCGCCCTTGGGTTTCCACGCCACGAACCCCGCGCGCTCCACGTAGCCCCACAGCAGGTCGCGCCGCGCCTGGTACGCCTCCCGAAGACGCGCGTAGTAGTCGCGCGGCAGCCGCAGCGCGGTCACGGCAGCCTCTTGAAGCGGCGCCGGCGCGCCGACGGTCACGAAGTCGTGCGCGCGGCGAATGCCGACGCTGATGGCCTCCGGAGCGACCGCATAGCCGACACGCCAGCCCGTGACCGAGTAGGACTTGGAGATGCCGGAGATCGTGATCGTCCGCTCGGCCATGCCCGGCAGCGTGGCGATCGGCGTATGGCCGAGACCGTCGTAGACGATGTGCTCGTAGATCTCGTCGGTGATGGCGAGAAGGCCGTGCTCGAGACAGACGTCGGCAATCGTCTGGAGCTCCGCGCGACTGAAGACCTTGCCCGAGGGATTGTTCGGGCTGTTGAAGACGATCGCCTTCGTCCGTGGCGACACCGCCCGGCGCAGCCGATCGGGATCGAACGCGAAGTCGGGCGGCTCGAGGGGCACGAACACGGGCTTCGCCCCCGAGATGATGCAGCCGGGGCCGTAGTTTTCGTAGAACGGCTCGAAGATGATGACCTCGTCGCCGGGATTCAGCACGGCGAGCAGCGTCGATAGCATCGTCTCCGTGGAGCCGCAGCAGACGGTCACATGTCGTTCGGGGTCGACTTCCATCCCGTAGAACGCGCGGTACTTGTCGGCGATCGCCTCGCGCAGGTTCGCCGCACCCCACGTGATCGCATACTGGTGGAAGTCACCGTCGATCGCGCGATGGGCAGCCGCGACGAGCTCCGGCGGCGGCGGAAAGTTCGGCATGCCCTGCGCGAGGTTGACACCGCCGAGCTGCGCGACCACGCGGGTCATCTCGCGGATGACCGACTCGGTGAAGCCTTGCACGCGCTCGGAGATCATGCGGCCACCGCGCTCAGCGGCCTCCCGCGATGGCGGGCACGATGGAGACGATGTCCGTGTCCTTCAGCGCCGTCTTCCTGCCCTCGAGGAACCGGATGTCTTCCTCGTTCACGTAGATGTTGATGAACCGGCGCAGCTCGCCGCTGTCGTCGACGAGGCGCTCCCTGAGCCCCGGGAACTGACGCTCGAGGTCGGCCATCACGTCGTCGACGGTATCGCCGGCGGTCTTCACCTCGGCGTTGCCCTTCGCGGCCTGGCGCAGCGGAGTCGGAATTCGAACCGTCGGCATTGGCGTCTCCTTATCACCTGGTCCGCGATGTGAGATTCGCCAGCGCCTGGTCGAATGCCAACAGCGACGGCGTGATCGCGACGTGTGCGGACAGCGTGTCGTACAGCACGATGGGCGCCACCGGATACCGACGACTACAGTTGCGACACTTCAGGCCCTCGAGCTTCGTCATCGCATCTCCATCGGTAGGGGAATTGAGCCCCATAGTTTGCTGCACCGACAGCAGGACATCTGAGTTACTAAAACAGATTTCCCGGAAACTTCAAGCGGTTTTCCCCGTATCATGCCGAAACCGTGGGCCGGCTGCCCCCGCTCGTCCTGCTGCTCGGCTTCGGCGTCGCGTTCGCTGCCAACACATTCGGCGGCTCGATGCTCGGCTTCGACGATCATCCGGGTCAGCTCTATCGCGTGTGGCACGTCGTCACGAACGGACCCGCGCCGTGGGCGTGGAACCGCGGATGGTGGGCGGGCTATCCGGAGCTGCAGTTCTATCCGCCGGGCGCCGCGTATCTCGGCGCGCTCGTCGCGTGGCCCACTCGAGGCGTCCTGTCGCTCGAGACCGCTTATGTCAGCGTGCTCTGGCTCACCTATCTCCTGCCCGGCGTGACCACGTACCTCGTCGTCGCGCGACTGGTCGGCAGCGGCTGGCCGGCGCTCCCCGGTGGATTTCTCGCGCTGACCCTGACCGGCGGCGTCGCGAGCGGTGTCGAAGGCGGCGTGCACATCGGGATGATCGGTGCGCGCCTGGCGTGGGCGCTGCTCCCGCTACTGCTGTGGACGCTGGCGCCCTGGATCGACGGCGAGCGTCCGATAGCCGTCGGAGTGCCGTTCGTCGTGGCGGCCATCGTGCTGCTGCACCCCGCGCAGCTGCCATGCGCCGTCGTCCTCGTCTTCCTCGCGGCCGGCTGGCGCGGGCCGCGTCGCGCACGTGCGCGGCAGGCGCTCACCGTGCTGGGATGGGCGGCGGGGCTCACCGCGTTCTGGACGCTGCCGTTGCTGGCTCGCCTCGCCGACACCCGCGCGCTCGCGTGGGGGACGTTGACACTCGTCGACGTCGCACGACCACTGCCGCTCGTGCTGCTGGGGCTGGCCGCCGCCGGTCTCCTTGGGATTGTCTCCGTCTTCCCGAGCGAACGGGTCGCCGTCTGGTGGCTGCCAGCGACGATGCTCGTGACGGTCTTGGACCGGTTCGTGCTGGAGTCGCTCGGTGTTCGGTTCTTGCCCGCCGATCGGGTGGTCGACGGCGCCTGGATGGCGCTCATCATCGCCGCATCGGTGACTTTTGCGCGCCTGGCGCAGCGCCTGCCGGCAGCGGTGCCGGCGCCCGCCATCGCCGCCGGCGGCGTCCTCGTGCTCGCGCTCCTTTCGCTGCGGGGCGGCACGCTCGCCCTGCGCGCCGATCCCGCGCGGTGGCCCACACTGCGCAGCGTCGAGCGCGGTCTCCGCCTGCTCGACTTCTGGACCGCGCTTGGGCGACTTCCCGAAGGGCGCGTGCTGTTCGTGCGGTCCGGCGTTCCGCTCGTGCACGGCAACGACTGGTGGCGGCCGCACACGCACGCCACGGCGCTCACACCCATCGCGAGCGATCGCGACATCGTTCACGGCACGTTCACCCATCCGGCGCCGATCGCCGCCCTCGTCTATCGCGGCGACGCCGGCCGACGCCCCATCGTGCAGCTGGCCGAAGAGCTCGACGGCCGTGAGCTGTTCGGTGAGCCGTTGGAGACGCTCGACGCCGGGGCATTCATCTCGCGCGCCGACCGGCTCGGAGTCGTCGCCATCGTCGCGCTGGACGACGACGTGACCGAGCTGGCATGGCTGCCGGAGCAGACGGGCTTTCGGCGTCGCATCGCGCTCGCGCCGTTCACGATCTTCGTGCGCGAGGCGCCGGTCGCGCTGCCCACCACCGGTGACGGCCACGCGTGGCGCATCACCCTCGCCGGCGACGCCGGCGCCTGGGTACCGGCGCGCGTGGCGTACTACCCGCTCTGGCGCGCGGAGGCCGACGGTGGGCGGCTGCCAAGGCGCCGCGGCGAGGACGGCATCCTCGAGGTCCGATTGACTCAGCCCGGGCAAACCGTCACCCTGCGCTACGTCGCCGGCGTCCCCGAGCTGCTCGGCGTCGCGGTCACCGCGGCGGCCCTGGTCGCGTGGACGGCGGCGGTCTGGAAGTCCTAGCCTTTCACCGCCGCCGCGCCCGCGTCGGCGCACTCTTGATCCTGCTCGCCGGTCCCGCCACCACAACCGATTCCGCCGATCACCCGCCCTCCGACGACGATCGGCGCGCCACCGAGCGTCGGCAGCACCTCGCCCTGGGCCACGATCGGCATCACCTGCCAGAATCCCCAGCCCTTGGCCCCCTGCGCTGTCAGCTCGGCGGTGCTCTTCTTGAACGCGGCCGCGGCCGTGGCCTTGGCACGCGACGTCTCGGGCGTGAGGAACCCCGTCCCATCACCGCGCGCGCTCAGCACGAGGCGACCAGCCTCGTCGACCACGGTCACGGTCATCGGCGTGCCGAGGGCGCGCGCCTTCGCCTGAGCGGTTCTCACGGCGGTTTCGGCCATCTCGAGCTTGAGGTCGATCATCTCTCTCTCCGTTGTAGCGATGACGGGTGCTCGCCTAGAAGCGTGGGTGGCCTGTTGTAGATGGTCGTGGCTCCGCACGCCCGTTCATTCCGGGCCGATCGTGTGCGTGAACATGACGGTGTCGGTCTCGTCGATCATTCGTACCGTCAACACCGATGGTTCGATCGTCACCTCGCCGAAGTTGAAGACGCCGCCACGCGCGAACAGCGACCTCGGATTGAGCGCCATGTCGAGCGGCCGTGGTCGTCCGAGCGTGGCGGACAGCGGCCCCGCGATGAATTCATGGAACGACCACTCGGGATGCGGATGATGCCGGATCAGCTCCGCGTGATGCACGTCGGCCGCCACGAAGATGAGATTGCGGACGCCGTGCATGCGGAACGTGCGGAGCAGCGTGTCGCGCTCGGTGGCGAACCCGGCGCCGTCCTGCGGGAAGCCGAGGATGTTCGCGCTCGACCAGCCGTCGCGGCGCTCCGGCCGACCCGTCGGCACCGACAGCGTGACGCTGGAGACGACGATCTTCCAGGTGGCCGTCGACGCCGTCACACCCTCCACGAGCCAGCGGCGTTGCGCGGCGCCGAGCATCGTCTTGCCCGGTCCATCGGGCTGAGCGTTGTTGCTTCGGTACTGGCGCGTGTCCAGGATGAACAGGTCGAGCAGCGCGCCCCAGCGAACGCGTCGATAGAGCCGCCCGGGCTCCTCCTCCGGCGGCGCGATCGGCCAGTAATCGAGAAACGCCCGCCGTCCCACCGGCATCAACGGCTCGACGGTCCCGGCGAAATCGTTGCGGACCTCGTGGTCGTCCCAAATGGCGTAGACGGACATGCGTTGCAGCAACGTCTGCAGCCCGGCATCCCCGCGATTGTGGCGGTGCCGCGCCCGGTACTGCGGCAGCGTGAACGCGCGAAACTCCGCGCCGGGAACGGTGCCCGGCTTGTTGCAGGGGATGTCGGTATAGACGGTGTCGCCCACGAACAAGAAGAAGTCCGCCGGGTGCCGCAGCATCGCCGGGAAGATCGCGTAGCCGCCTTCGATGGGACGGCAAACGCCACCGCCGCCGAGATCACCGCTCCAGAGAAATCGCACGCGCGCGGGCTCCGCGGGCACCGGTGCGGTCACGAACTCGCCCTCCGCGCTGGCGCTCTCCTGCGCGACGCGATAGCGATATCGGGTGGCCGGCGTCAGATCGCTGAGGCGGGCCTTGCCGGTGAGATCGTCCTCGGCGCGAACGGCGACGGTGACGCGGCGACTCGTCGCCCCTCCGACCGGCGCGACATCGATGGCCACCTCGCCGGCGTGAACGCCACGCGTCCAGACGACGGCGGTGGTCGCCGTCACATCGCCGGCCGCCACCAGCAGCTCGCCCTGCGCGATGGCCGCCGAGGCCGCAATCCCGGCGCACAGCAGGAGCGTCAGCAGCGTGCGCAGTGACCGGCTAACGCACGGTGGTGGCGAGATAGGCGAGCGCCTCTTGCTCGAACTCCGCCAGCGACTGCCCGAATGCCGTCCGGAAGTTCGCGCGTCGACCGCCGCGGGTACGGAACGCCCCGAAGTACTCCACCAGCGCGTCGTAACCCTCTCGCTCGATCAGCCGATCGGCCAGCAGGAACGCGAGCTGATACGTCGCTTGCGAGCCGTCACGCAGGTGCCGGTTGGTGAACCCGCCGGGCGTGCCCAGCGTCTCGAGATCGAGTCGAGCGCTGACGACCGCCGGATGCCGCCGCACGGCCTGCATGGCTGTCGCGCGCCGTCGCAGCAGTGTATCGAGCCGCAGGCGCTCGAGCACGTGAAAGGCCGTCCACTCCGCCATGCCCTCTGCGAGCCACTGCTCGGCGCGTCCCTCACCACCGGCGATCTCGATCTGCGAGACGTGCGTCAGCTCGTGGGCGACCAGACGGAGCCAGTCCGCGGTCCACACGGCACCCTTGTGGTGCAGCAGCAGCTGACGACGCTTGCCGATGCCGGCGGCGAAGTCACTGAGCTCGGCGGCACGCAGTCGCGAGACCTGCCCGTCCTGGACGAGGCCCTCCTCGAAAATGCGGCGCGAGGCATACACGTAGACGGTGACCTGCTGTGGCACCGGGAGGCCGAGATCGCGCGCCAAGATAGCCGCGATGCCGCGGACGGCCTGCTCGGGGGTGACGAATTCGTACGCGCTCTGCGGCATCGGCTGCGTGGTCGGATCCATGCTCACCGGCACGACGGTGCGTCCGCCCGCACAGCCGGCAACCGCCAGCGTGAAGGCGAGCACGAGCAGCCGCGCGCGCATCCGGGTCGTCAGACGAGCGGGTCGTAATTGAAGTACTGACCCGATGTCAGCAACGGCACGAGATGATGCTGGAGCGTCCCGGGGAACATGTCGGCGATGCGCTCGGGCGTCCATCCCTCGGCGTGATGGACGCGCATGATCGGCCGCTCATGGCCGAAGAGCATCAGCTCCTTGCCGCGCACGCCGAACACCTGACCGGTGACGTCCTTGGCGGCATCGGAGGCGAGGAAGACCGCCATGGGCGCGATGTGCGCCGGTGACATCTGCTTGATCTTCTCCACGCGTGCCTTCTGCTGCTCCGTCTCGGTGGGAATCGTGCCGATCATGCGCGTCCAGGCGAACGGCGAGATGCAGTTGGCGGTGACGTTGTAGCGCGCCATGTCGAGCGCGGTGGCCTTCGTCAGGCCGAAGATGCCGAGCTTGGCGGCGGCGTAATTCGCCTGCCCGACGTTGCCGATCAAGCCGGACGTCGACGTCATGTTGATGAAGCGGCCCCACTTCTGCTCCCGCATGATGGGGGCGGCGGCGCGCGTGACGGCGAAGCTGCCTTTCAGATGCGTGTTGATGACGGCGTCCCATTCCTCCTCGGTCATGTTGAAGATCATGCGATCGCGGAGGATGCCGGCATTGTTCACGACCACGTCGATGCGCCCGAAGCTGCTCGTCGCGGTCTTGATGATGGCCTGGCCGCCGGCCATGGTCGCCACCGAGTCGTAGTTCGACACGGCCTCGCCACCGGCGGAGCGAATCTCCTCCACCACCTCGTCGGCGGGCTTCTGCGAAGCGCCGCTGCCCGTCTCGGAACCGCCGTAGTCGTTGACGACCACGCGCGCGCCTTCCTTGGCCATCAGCAGCGCGATCTCGCGTCCCACGCCACGTCCCGCTCCGGTGACCACGACCGCCTTGCCCTTGAGAAGCATCGCCGCCCCCCCGCCCGAGATAAAAGCGCCCGCCACCATACCACACCGCGTCATCCCAAACACCGCCCCGATCAACGGACGCGCATGAAAGGAAACGTCCCCGGCTCCTGCCAGTTTCGGCAGGCCTAAGACCACGCGCGAGCGAGCGGGCGGGGTTATCGGCGCGCGCGCCGGGCGTCGAGGCTCGCCACGTAGGCTGCGCCGAACACGAACACGATCGAGGTGTAGTACGTGAACATCACGAACGCCACGAGCACTCCAAAGGGGCCGTAGATCTGGTCGTACACGCCGAAGCGCCGGATGTACCAGCCGAAGAGCTGCTTGGCGAACTCCCACAGCATGGCGGCCAGGATGGCGCCGATCAGCGAGGCGACGCCACTCGGGCGGCGCCGCGGCACATAGTGGTACGCGAAGTAGAACATCATCGACGAGAGAACCACGCTGAAGCCGCCCGTCGTCCAGTACCACCACGCCGGCGACATCTGGAGCGCCTCGTAGAAGAACTCCTGGAACCACTGAAACACCCACGTCACGGAGCTCGCCGCGAACAGCAGCACGGTCAGCAGCACGACCAGCATCGCGTCGAGCAGCATGTTGCGGAAATACTGGCCGCCGGCCTTGACGCCGAGCATCCGGTGCATCACGAGCCGGGAGGCGCCGAACAGCGGGGTCGAGAAGAACACGAGGATCAGCGTGCCCGTCAGCCCGGACACCGCGCGCGTGTCCACGATGCGGACGAGCACGGCCGCGATCTCGCGCCGGTAGACGGGGAAGTTGCGCGTGAGCTGGCCGATGACTTCCTGCTTGGCCTGGTCGCCCGTGAGCACGAAGCCTACCGTCGAGACGCCGAGCAGGCTCAGCGGGATGCAGCAGACGAGGAAGAAGAACGCGAGGCCGGCGGCCAGAAAGAGCCCGCTTTCCGCGAAGAAGCGCGAGAAGGCCCCGCGGATGGCGAGCATCGTCCTCGCCTAGAGCAGTCCGCGCACCAGGCCGCCGTCCACTTGCACCGCGACGCCCGTCACATACGACGCGCGCTCGGAGGCGAGGAACACGATGACGTTCGCGAACTCTTCGGGCGTCCCGATGCGTCCGACGGGCACGTCCTCCACCGCGCGCGCCAGGTACTCCTCGCGGGAGAGGCCGGACAACTTCTGGCCGCCGAGAAAACGGTCGGTCATGATCTTGCCCGGACAGACGGTATTGACGGTGATGCCGTCCTTGCCGAGCTGAGCGGCCAGCGTCTTCATCATGCCGGCCACCCCCGGCCGCACCGCATTGGAGAGCAGCAGCTCGGGAATCGGCTGCTTCACCGACACCGACTGGATGGTGAGGATGCGTCCCCAGCGACGCGCCTTCATCGACGGCAGCACACCGCGGACCAGGCGAACCACCGACAGCAGCGAGACGTCAAAGGCGCCCTGCCATTGCTCGTCGCTCATGTCCTCGAAATAGCCGCGCGGCGGCCCGCCGGCATTGGCCACCAGGATATCGACCCCGCCGAACGTCTCGATTGCCTGGTCGACGAGGGCCGTGACCTCGTCCTTCTTGGTCACGTCGGCCGGGATGGCGAGGACCTCGGCCCTGGTCTTGGCGCGGATGTCCTCGGCGGCCGTCTTCAAGTCGCTCGCCGTGCGGGCACACATCACGACACGGGCGCCCTCCGCGGCCAGCCCCATGGCCGACGCCCGGCCCATTCCCTTGCTCGCCGCTGTCACCAGCGCGACCTTGCCCTTCAGCCCCAGATCCATCGATGTCCTCCGTTGTAGCGACCGTTATAGCGACCGCGCACGGTCGGTTAGATGCGTGGGTGGCCTGTTCGAGACAGAAGGCGGCTGCGTGCGCGCGTCACGGCTGTTTGAAAAATTCCGCGCGGTCGCCCGTCGTGATCTCCACGCGGCGGGTCTTGCTGTCGCGCAGAACCTCGAGCGTCAGCCGCTCGCCCGGCTCGTGGCGCCAGAGCGACTGGTAGAGATCCTTGCGGCTGCAGACCTCGTGCGCCTCGAGCGACACGATGATGTCGCCTTCCTGCAGGCCGCCGCGGTCGCCCGGCCCCTCCGGCACGATGCCGGCGACGACCACGCCCTCCTCGATGGCATGCGCGAAGACGCCGAGCCACGCGCGCCGGGGGCGGCTGGTCACGCGCCCGAAGCGGAGCAGCTCGCTCTCGTGTTCGCGATAGCAGTCGACCGGGATGGCCAGCGAGCCGCGAGCGATCTCGTTCAAGTTCAGGTAGAGCACGCCGAGCAATGCGCCGGTCATCGAATAGAGCGCGCCGCCGCCGAAGCCCGGATTCTGCGCGCTCGAGACGATGCCCCGGTCGAGCAGATACTCCCAGTACGCTTCGAATTCGCCGAGATACGTGATGACGCCGCCGACGACGCGCCGCTCCTGAGGTCCTGTGCTGGCCACCGAGACGACGGGCTGACCGCGCTCGAGCTCGACGGCCGGTGGCGCGAGCGGCGCCGGAATGAGGCCCTGACGCTTGACCCGGATCACCGCGATGCCCGTCTCGAAATCCTGGCCTACGATCTCCGCCTTCACGCGGCGGCCTTTCATGAATCCCACCTCCACGGTCTGGGCGCCCATGACGACATAATTGACGGTCAGGATCAGGCCGGCCGCATCGATGATGATCCCGCTGCCCATCCGCTCGGTGCCGAGGATGCGCGCCGAGGGATGTGCGCGCGGCACCGAGACGTGGATGTTGACGACCGTCTGCAGAAGGTGTCGGACAAACTCGACGGATGCGTCCATCAGCTCTGTGAGGCCCCGGAATGGCCCCTCAAACTCCCCAGGTGCCGACCGAAGAACTCCGCCACGCGGCGATGGGCGTCGGCGGCGGCGGCGGCATCGTATCCAACGGTCGCGCCGCAGCAGTTGTTGGGGCGGTTGCGATTCTCGACGTCGGCAAGCCAGGTCCGTGGCTGTCCGACGACGTCGAAGTAGTGCACGGCGCCCGGATAGATCACGAGCGTGACGTCGGCGCCCTTCGCGCGTTGCTTCTCCGTGAGCTCCGCGCACTCGGAGGCAAGCGTCCAGTCGTCGTCGCCGCCGATGAGAAGCAGCAGCGGCCGCACCGACAGCTCGTTCTCCAGCGTGAAGCAGCCGCCGGGATAGACGCCGACGGCGGCGCGAAAGCCGGGCTCGGGAATCTCAACGCCGCGCTTCCGGGTTCGTTCGAAGGTCGGGCCGTTCACGGCGGCCATGGCGAAGACGCCGCCGTTCGACCAGCCGATGATGCCGACACGCTCGCGGTCCACGTATGGGCGTCCGTGCAGCCACCGCAGGGCGCCGATGGCGTCGTCGAGCCGCGCCGAGCTCGGCAGCTCCTCGCCCGGCGTGCACGCCTGCGACAGCCCGCGCGGTCGCCAGGAGTCGACGACCAGCGCAACGTAACCCTGCCCGGCGAACCAGCGCGCCCACTCGCGGTTCGACTCGGAGACGCCGTGGCAGCCGTGCATCAACACGACGGCGGGAAACCTGCCGGCACCACCGGGGCGAAACTCTTCGGCGCGGATGCGAAGCGCGGCACCGGGGGTCGCATTCTCGAACGAGACGGTCGCAGACGCGCAGCCGGCGACGGCGACCGAAGCGACGAGGAGCGCCGCCCGGAGGGTTTCGCGCATGGGCCGAGCATACACCGAAGCGACGGTATAGAATCCGGACATGAACGACGGCGTGCGCCTCATCGTCTACAGCGATTACCTCTGACCGTGGTGTTTTCCGGCGGCGGTCCGCCTCCGGCGACTGCAGCAGGAGCTGGGCACGGCGCTCAGCGTCGAGCATCGCGCGTTTCCGCTGCGGCCCGCGCCCGTGCCCGCCGTGTCCTTCAAGGGCACGTATCGCGAGGAGGGCTGGCGGCGTTGCGGGCAGATGGCGGCCGGCGACGGCGTCACCTTTACGCCGTGGCCACACGCGCAGATGCCGAACTGGAGCCTGCCCGCCCTCGAGGCCGCGAAGTGCGTGGCGCGCCAGGGCGACGAGCTCTTCGAGCGTGTCGACATCGCCTTGTTCGAGGCGTTCTTCACTCACAGTCGCAACATCGCCGATGCCGCCGTCGTGCGTGAGATCGTGGCTGGCATCGGCGCCGACCTCGCGAAGTTCGATATCGATCTCGAATCCGGTGTCGGCCACGAGGCGGTGGTGAAGGATTACGAGGCGGCCGTCGCCGAGGGTGTGCGCTCCATCCCGACCGTGATCGTCGCCGAGACGAGGCGCGCGCTGGTGGGTCTCGTGGATGCCACGATGTACCGCGCCGCGGTGGAAGAAGCCGCCGCCTGAGCCGTCCGCTGCCGGTGCTCTTCGGCGCCGACCGGACGCCCGGGGTCGTCGCCGCCACGCTGGCCGCCGATGGCCGCGCCGTCCGTCTCTGGCTCCGTGAAGGCGACGCGCTGCGAACCGAGCTCGTGGCCTTCAGTCCCTTTCTGATCGCGGCGGACGCCGGTCTCCTCGGCGACGCGCCGGGCCTGGTCGCGCTGCGCGAGCTCGACGGCGTCGGCGCGCTGCGCTGGCTCGCGCGATTCGGCTCGTGGGGCGAGGCGCTTGGCGCCCGCGACCGGTGTCGCGACGCGGGCACCGCCTACCGGTTCCTGCCCGACCCCATCCATCAATATCTGCTGCTCACCGGACGCACCTCGTTCGGCGGCATGCGCTTCGGCGACGTGCGGCGGCTCGCGCTCGACATCGAGGTCGTCACCACCGACGGCTACGAGTTCCCCTCGGCGGCCCGCGCGGGCGACCGCATCGTCGCCATCGCGCTCGCCGACTCCGCGGGCTTTCGCGCGGTGCTCCGCGGCGATCGCGCGGACGAGCCAACGCTCCTCGCCGAGTGCGGCCGGATCATCTGCGAGCGCGACCCCGACGTGATCGAGGGGCACAACATCTTCCGCTTCGATCTCGAGTACATCGAGGCGCGCGCCCGCCGCCACGGCGTCCCCCTCGCCTGGGGCCGCGACGGCAGCCTGCTGCGCGGGCGGCCCGCACGGCTGCCCGTGGCCGAGCGCACTATCGGCTTCCGGCGCTACGACGTGGCCGGCCGGCACGTCGTCGACACGTGGATGCTGGCGCAGCTGCACGACGTGGGCGCGCGCGATCTGCCCTCGTTCGGGCTGAAGGACATTGCGCGGCATCTCGGCGTGGCCGCGACCAGTCGGACCTACATCGACTCCGCGAACGTGGCGGCCCAGCTCGCCAGCGACGCCGATCGGCTCATGGCGTACGCCGCCGACGACGCGCTGGAGACGCTCGCCATCTCCGCCGTGCTGTCGCCGGCGTACTTCGCGCAGGCGCAGCTGCTGCCGCTCGATTATCAATCGGTGACGCTGCGTGGCGCCGCCGCCAAGGTGGACGCGCTGATGCTGCGCGAGTATCTGCGACGCGGCCACGCGATTCCCGTCCCCGGGGCCGTCCAGAGCGTCGGCGGCGGCCTCACCGCCATCTGGCATCAAGGCGTGGCCGCGCCCGTGCTCCACGTCGACGTCACGTCGCTCTATCCGTCCCTGATGATCGCGGGCGGTGTCGCCCCCGCCAACGACGAGCTGGGAATCTTTCTCGACCTGCTGACGCATCTGCGGGACGTCCGCGTGGCGGCCAAGCGGCTGGCGCAATCGGCGACGACCGAGGACGAGCGACAGCACCAGCTCGCGGTGTCGCAGTCGTTCAAGATCCTCATCAACTCCTTCTACGGCTATCTGGGATTTTCGTCGGCGCACTGGAACGATTTCGACGCCGCCAATCGCGTCACCGCGGAGGGCCGGCGCATCGTGACCCTGATCGTCGAGCGCTTGCGCGAGCTCGGCGCCACGCCGATCGAGGCGGACACCGACGGCGTCTATTTCAAGCCGGCGCCCGACCACACGGACGGCGCCGACGCCTCGCTCCTGCAGGCGGTGGCGGCCGGGCTGCCGGACGGGATCACGCTCGAGCTCGACGGCCGCTTTGCCGCGATGTTCTCCTACAAGATGAAGACGTATGCGCTGCTCGACCGGCGCGGCCGCCTCAGTCTCAAGGGCTCCGCGTTCCGCTCGCGCGGGCTCGAGCCGTTCCAGCGTCGCGTGATCGAGGAGCTCGTCCGCCTGCTCGTCACCGGCGCGCCCGCCGACGCCAAGGCCGTCATCGATCGCTGGCTCGCCGATTTCGCCGCGCATCGGGTCGACGTGCGGACCTTTGCCCGCACCGAGACGTTACAGGAGCCGCTCGACGTCTATCGCGAGCGCGTGACGAGCGGCGTGCGCGCGCCGTCGGCGGCCTACGAGCTGGCTGCGGCGAGCGGTCGTCCGGTGCAGCCGGGCGACCAGATCTCCTACTACGTGACCGGGCGCACGCCGCGCGTGCCGGTGAACGAGGCCGCGAAGCTGGCGAGCCTCTGGGATCGCGAGCAGCCCGACGAAAACGTGGAGTTCTACCAGGCGAAGCTGCTGGAGATCTGGCAGCGGTTCCGTCGCTTCACCGAGATCGACGGCCTCATCCCGTACGTCGAGGACGACGCCGATTCCGCCCAGCTGACTCTCTTCTAGTTGAACATGGGGGCCCCGAAATGGCCCCCAATCCCCGGGGCGCCCCGGCGGAGCCGTGTCGCCCCTCTTTTCTCCGAGAGGCTCCTAGCGGCGCCAGCCGCCGCCGCCACCGCCCGGGCCACCGCCGGTGCGCGGACGATCGCCGCGCGGTCCACCACCGCCACCAGCGCCGCGCTGCGGCTGGGGACGCGCTTCGTCCACCACGAGATTGCGATCACGGAACAAACGTCCGTTCAGCATCTCCACCGCTTTCTGCGCTTCTTCCTTCGTGGCCATCTCGACGAAGCCGAATCCGCGCGGGCGTCCAGTGAACTGATCGGTGATGATCCGCACGGTCTCCACGTTGCCGGCCTGCGCGAACAGCTCGCGCAGATCCTCTTCCGTGGCCTGGAACGAAAGGTTTCCGACGAAAAGCTTGGCCGCCATCTCGCGAACCTCCTGCCCCGTTGAAAGCGGCGAGCGGACGATTGGAGCTTCTGCGCCCAGCGCTAGGGCAGAGAGTAGTTACAGGAGACAACGCATGTCAAGCCCTCGGCGTCTCTACGGATAGACGCCTCGGGTGGCGCCCCCGTCGACCGTGATGCAGATGCCGGTGATGAAAGAAGCGCGCGCGGACGTGAGAAAACAGACTACATCGGCGATGTCCTCCGGCGTGGCGATCCGGCCGAGCCTGTACGGTGCTTGCGCGGCCGCCCGCACCTCGGCCACGGACTTGCCCGAGGCTTTCGCCTGTTGCTCCATCAAGGAATCCCAGCGCTCGGTGCGCGTCGCCGCCGGGGACACGGCCGTGACCAGGATGTTCGACTCCGCGCCGAGGTCGGCAAGGCCCTTGGTGAAGTTCACGAGCGCGGCGTTGGCGGCGCCGCCGGTCAGATAGACCGCCGTCGGATTGCGCGCAGCAGCGCCCACCACGTTCACGATCCGGCCGCCGCCCTGCGACTGCATGAGCGGAAAGACGGCACGTGCCATGCGGATGTAGCCGAGCAGCTTGAGGTTCCAGTCGTTGATCCACTGCGCGTCCGGAATGTCGAGGAAGGCACCGCCGCGGATGGCGCCCGCGTTGTTGACGAGGATGTCCACACGCCCGCAGTCGCGTCGCGTCGCGGACACCACGCGCTCGATCTCCGTGAGCTGCGAGAGATCGGCACTGATGCCGACGGGATCTCGGCCGCCACGATCGCGCGCCTCCGCCACCACCTTGTCGATGGCGCCGCCGTCGCGCGCCACCACGACCACGCGCGCGCCCTCCGCGGCCAGCCCGAGCGCGATCGCGCGTCCGATGCCCCTGCTGCCGCCGGTCACCACCGCCACCTTGCCCTGGAGCTCGAGGTCCATGGTCTCCTCCTGGCGGGATCTTAGCGCGGGCGACGCGGGAACGCCGGCGGCGTCGCGCGCGGCAACGCGTGCACCGTCTCGAGCGCCGCGCGCGCGAAGGCGTCGAGCGCGATGCCGTCGAGCTCTCGCCCGTGGAGGCGCGCGCCGCCTTCGCCCAGCAGCGATCGCGCGCCGGCCACGTTGCCGTTGGCGAGATGCTGCCAGGCCACGGCGATCTGGATGAGGCCCTGCAGGCTCTCGCGCGTGGCGGCATCGTGGGCGCGTCGCCAGTGAGGCTCGAGCAGCTCGTGAACCTCGAAGAACAGCCCGGCGTCGAACAGTCGCGCCGCCGCCGCGAGCGCGGCCGGGACGTCGGCGGGCGGCGTCAGCGGCGCGCCGGCGAGGGCTGCCGACGCGCGCCGGGCACGCTCGCCGACGATCGATGCCCACGGCGCCGCGTCGGGATCGAGCCAGGCGCGCGGATCGCGCGCCACCGCCTCGAGCGCGCGACGCGCATCGCCGTCGCCGGCGGCCGCGAGGATCAGCTCCGCGAGCCGATTGCGGAGCGCCAGCGGCAGCGCCGGACTCAGAGCGGACGGGAGCCCGCCGCCGGCGGCACGGCGGACGGTGGTGGCGCCACCGGCGCCGCCACGCGCCGTACGGACGGCACGCGATCGACGCGGCTGCCGGCGAGCAGGTCGTGCAGCGCGCGCCTGTCCTTCCGTAAGCCGCCCAGCACGTGACCGAGGCCGAGCAGCAATGGCAGCGTCAGCCACTGGAGAACCGCGCGCAGGAGCGCCGCGCCCGGCGGCAGCAGTCCGCCGTCGGTGGCCAGCACGCGGGCGCCGATCGCCAGCTTGCCGATCGTCTGGCCCGTGAGCGTGTAGAGCACGGTCGGATAGAGCACTGCGAAGAGCAGCGTGAAGAACACGACGGCCCCCTGCAGCGCCGACGAGCGATCGACGTCGACGCCCCAGCGCCGCGCGGCGAGCACGCCGAGCAGGAACTGGGCGACCATCACGACGACAACGTCGATGCCGAAGCCGACGAGACGGATCCAGAAGCCGGCGGGCCGGGGTGCCACGGCGTCCACGCGCGTATAATGCACCCATGATTTCGGTGCGTGACGGCCAAAATCATATTCTCGCGGCCATCACGACCGTCGTCGCGCCCGAGCTCGTGCCCGTCACCCGCGGCCTCGGCCGCGTCCTCGCCGAAGATTTTGCGGCCCCCATCGACGTGCCGCCCGCGGACAACTCCGCCGTCGACGGCTATGCCGTGACGAGCGCCGACATCCCGCCGACGGGAGCTCGCGAGCTGCGCGTCGTCGCCGACCTCGCCGCGGGCTCCGTGTTCGAGGGCGCGCTCGCCGGTGGGCAGGCGTTGCGCATCATGACCGGCGCGCCGATGCCGGCCGGCGCCGATACCGTGTATCCGCAGGAGATCGTCGACCGCACGGGCGACCGGGTCCGCATCGGTCCTCTGGCGAAGGGCGCCAACGTCCGCCTGCGCGGCGAGGACGTCGAGGCCGGCGCCATCGTCGTCGAGGCAGGGACCGTGCTGCGGCCGCAGGAGATCGGGCTCGTGACCTCACTCGGTGCCTGGCAGCTGACGGTGCGGCGCAAGCCGCGCGTGGCGGTGATGTCGACGGGCGACGAGGTGGCGGAGCCCGGCACGCCGCGCCGGCCCGGCCAGATCTACGATGCGAACCGCTTCACGCTCCGCGGCTCCATCGAGCAGTGCGGCGGCGAGGTGATCGACCTCGGCATCGTGCCCGACGATCGCGCCACGCTGCGCGCGCGGCTCGGTGAGGCCGCCGCCGACGCCGATATCGTCCTCACGTCGGGTGGCGTGTCGGTCGGCGTGTACGATCTCGTCAAGGAGGTCCTCGGCCAGATCGGCGCCATCGACTTCTGGCAGGTGGCGATGCAGCCCGGCCGCCCGCTCGCCGTCGGCTCGATCGCCGGCACGGCATTCTTCGGGTTGCCGGGCAATCCCGTCGCGTCGCTGCTGTCGTTCATGCTCTTCGTGCGGCCGGCCATCTACAAGCTTGCCGGACGACGCACGCTGTTTCCGCAAACATGGCAGGCGCGCGCGCTCGAAGCGCTGCCGAAGAAGGTCGGACGCACCGAGTACAAGCGCGGCATCCTGCGCTTCATCGGGGGCGCCTGGGACGTGCGCACGACCGGGCCCCAGGGCTCCGGCATCCTCTCGTCGATGGTGGCCGGGAACTGTCTCATCGTCCTCGACGAGGCGCGCGGCGACGTGGCCGCCGGCGAGCTGGTGACGGTGGAGCCCTTCTGATCACCGTCGACGTCGTCGACCGCGCGCGGAACAGCGTTCCCGCCCTGCTGCGCGAGGCTCGCCGCCGGCTGCCGCATCTCGCGTACGCCGACCTTCGTCTGGAGGTCGTGGAAGGACGCTTCGCCGGCGCCGAGAACGGCGGCAGCCGCGCATCCGGCGCCGACGCGTCGTGCGCGGCCGGCGTCCGCGTGCTCGCCGGCGACCGGACGATCGCGCCGGGCTGGATCGGCATCGTGATCGGCGATGCCGACGTGTCGGATCTGGAGGCGCGGCTGCGCGAGGCGCTCGAGCGCGCGTACCGTCGCGCCATGGCCAACGCCGAGGGCAAGGCGGTGGCACGCGAGAAGTTCGGCCCGCTCGGCGTATCGCTGGCGGACACGCGTCTGCATCCCATCGAGGTGCGCGAGGCCGTGGTGCCGGCGGTGTATCGCGTCGATCCGCGCACGGTGCCACTCGCCGACATGGTGGCCTTCACCACCGAGGTGTCGCGCGCGGTGAGCGCCGCGCACGCGAGCGTGGAGTACAACTACATCCTCGCCGTCACGCAGCTGAGCCGCGAGCTCATCGCCTCGACCGAGGGCACGCTCATCGACCAGGCGTTCGCCCTCACGCAGGGTCTCTGCTCGGTGGTCGCGGTCGCCGCCGGCGCCAGTCAGCCGCTCTACGACGTGAGCGGTCATCAGCGAGGCTGGGAAGTCCTCACCGACGGCGTGGACGAGCCGCTGATGTCCTTGCCCCCGTTCCGGGACTTCGCGCTGGCGCTCGCCCGCGACGCGGCCGAGCTCGTGGTGGCGCCGCCGCTGCCCACGTCCGACGGCGACGTCGTGGTGGTGACGGACCCGCACTACAACACCCTCCTCTCACACGAGATCGTCGGCCATCCGGTGGAGCTCGACCGTGCGCTGAAGCTGGAGACGGCATATGCGGGCCGTTCCTGGCTGTTGTCGTCGCTCGGCGAGCATCAGGTCGGCAAGCGCATCGCCTCCCCGCTGGTGACCGCGTACTCCGATCCCTCGCTTCCTGGCTATGGTCATTACGAGTACGACCACGAAGGCACGCCGGCGCGGAAGGTCGTCCACATCGACCGCGGAATCTTCCAGGGCTTCATGAACAGCCGGCAGACGGCGGCCATCTTCGGCGGCGCCCCGAACGGTCACTTCAAGGCCACCGAGGCGTCGCTGGTCCCGCTGATCCGCATGTCGAGCACGGTCTTCGACGGTGGCGCTCACGACGCGCGCGACATCATCCGCGACGTCGAGCACGGATACTATCTGGTCGGCCACCGGATTCCGTCGATCGCCGAGAGCCGCGAGAACTTCCGCATCTCCGCGCGCAAGGTCTACGAGATCGAGCGCGGCCAGCTCGGACGCCTCTACCGTGACGGCGGCATCGCCGCCGACTCGCGCGACTTCCTGCTGAACGTCGACGCCGTGGGCAACGACTTCCGTATCTATCCGATCGCGAACTGCGGCAAGGGGCAGCCGATGCAGTCGAAGAAGCTCGGCAACGGCGGTCCGACGCTGCGCAGTCGCGCCCGCGTGACCGGAGGCTGAGCTGCGTCGCGCGCTCGTGTTGCTCGCCATCCTCGTCACCATGCTCGCGCGGCCGGCCCCGGCGGCGCCGCCCGACTATCCGGTCAACTTCATCTCCGTCGACGAGCTGAAGGCCACCCTCGACGGCGGGGCCAGGGGCGACATCATCGACGTGCGCAACTGGGACGCCTACGTCGACATGCACATCAAGGGCGCGCGCTCGATGCCGCTTCGCTCGGTGCCGCAGCGCGCGGGCGAGATCAGCAAGACAGGGCTGGTCATCCTCTACTGAACGTGTCCCCACGCGCTGGCCCGTGGGGCCAGCAACATCCTCTACGAGCTCGGCTGGCGCAACCATCGCGTGCTCGACGAAGGTCTGCCCGGCTGGCACGCCAAGGGATATCCCGTCGAGGGCAAGAACATCTCCGCCACGCCGAGTCACTGAGTGCGCTCGCTCGACGAGCTCACCGCTGCCGCGCGCACGGCCTTCGGGGTAGCCCAGGGCGCCGCCGGCGTACGCGAGGTCGAAGTGTTCGTCGCCGCCAACGCGACGCTGCTCACGCGGCTCAACTACACCTCCCACATTCCCTGCAATGGTGTGGAGGAGCCGAAATCCGTCGAGTCGTACGGCATCGGGCTGCAAGTCGCCTTCGACGGCCCCGACGGAGTGCGTCTCGGGTTCGCCAGCGAGCCGAACGATCTGTCGGCCGCCGGCGCCGCCCGGGCCCTCGACAAGGCGCGCGCGGCCGCCGTGAGCGATCCGCACTTCGTCTCGCTGCCACGCCCCGCGCCGGCGTCGCCGACGCTCGGCGACTACCATGACCCCCTGCTCATGGCGCTGCCCGACGAGCGACTGGTCGAGGCGGGCTGGACGGTCGTCAACGGCGCGCTCCGCACGTTCCTCGCCTCCTCGCGCCTCGCGGAGCTGGCGTCCGGCGACGAGGCGCTGCGCCGGCTCGGGCTCATCGTGGGCGGCGACGTGACGGTGCTGGCCGAGCGGATCGCCGTCGTCTCCACCGCGATGCCGCGCGTGCAAACCGACGAGTCGACGATGATCAGCGCGTTCGTGACCGCGATGGTCGAGGCGCGGGGCGCCAAGGGCAGCGGCTGGTCGACCGGCACGCGCCTCGAAGACCTCACCGACGAGGCAGGCAGCGACGCCGCGCAGGCCGCCATCGCGGCCATCGGCGGCGCCCGCGTCGACTCCGGCCGCTATCGCGTCGTCTTCGGGCGACAACCGGTCACCGATCTGCTCGACAACATCGTGGTGCCCGCCTGCCGCGCCGGCGCCTTCTATGCCTCGGCGTCGCCGTTCCTGGGACGCCTGGGTGCGCAGGTGGCGTCGTCGCAGCTGAGCATCTACGACGACGGCGCGATGCGCGGGCTCATGGCCAGCAAACGCATCACCTGCGAGGGCCTGCCGTCGGGCCGCACCGAGCTCATCCGTCAAGGCGTGCTGACCGGGTGCCTCTCATCCTGGTACGAAACGCAGCGGCTCTTGCGTGATCCGCGCCGCAGCGAGAAGCTCGGTGGCCGCAATGATGCCGCGCGCGCGGCCGCGCTCGTCCCGCGTAACGGCTTTCGCTTTGGCAGCGGCGGCGGCCGGCAATTCGATCAGCGGCCGGTGCCGGCGGCGACCAACGTGGTCGTGGAAGGCGCCGAGGCGGTGAGCCGGGACGAGTTGCTGCGACGCGTGGGTGACGGTCTCTACATCGGGCGCATCTGGTACACCTATCCCATCAACGGGCTGCGCGCCGGTGATTTCACCTGTACGGTGGTGGCCGATTCCTATATCATTCGCGACGGCCGGATCGCGGAGCCGATCAAGCCGAACACGATCCGGATCAACGACAACATCGCCACCTTTCTGAACAACGTCGTCGGCGTCACCAAGGACGTGAAGGGCACGATCGTCTGGGGCACGGACCAGGCAACCTACGCGCCCGAGATCGCCGTCTCCGACGTTCGGGTCGACCACATCGCGGGATTCATGGAGGAGCTCGATGGGTGACGTGCGTCTCGAGGCCATTGCGCGGGCCTGCCGCGTGCAGATCATTCGCATGCTGACCCACGCCGGCTCGGGTCATCCGGGCGGCTCGCTCTCGGTGATCGACATCCTCGTGTCGATCATGTTCGGGCGCCTGCGTCACGATCCCGCGCGCCCCGCCTGGCCCGATCGTGACCGCATCGTGCTGTCGAAAGGTCACGCGGTGCCCGCGCTCTACGCGGTGATGGCCAAGGCCGGCTATTTTGCGGAGGACCGGCTCGTCACGCTCCGCAAGCTCGGCTCACCGCTGCAGGGTCATCCCGATCGCACCGCGCTGCCGGGTATCGAGGCGGCCACCGGCTCGCTCGGTGAAGGCCTGTCGGTGGCGCTCGGCATCGCCCTCGGCCTCAAGCTCGGCCGCTCGCCCGCACGCGTCTACTGCATCGTCGGCGACGGCGAGATCCAGGAGGGCCAGGTGTGGGAGGCGGCGATGTCGGCGCCGAAGCTCGGCCAGCCGGATCATCCGCTCGACAATCTCACGGTGATCCTCGACTACAACAAGATTCAGCTCGACGATTTCGTGACGAAGATCCTCGACCTCGAGCCGGTGGTGAGCAAGTGGCAGACGTTCGGCTGGCCCGTGATCGAGATCGACGGACACTCCATCGATCAGCTCGGCAAGGCCCTCGACCAGGCGGAGGCCACCCGCGGCCGCCCCACGCTCGTCGTCGCGCACACGGTGAAGGGCAAGGGCGTCTCGTTCATGGAGAACAATCCCGAGTGGCATGGCAAGTCGCCGAGGCCGGCCGAGGCCATCACGGCCATTCGCGAGATCCTCGGCGTGAGCGAGCCCGCCTGGGACGAATACCTGCGAACCGATCCCACGACGGCTGCCCTCGTGAACGAGCTTCGCGCGCTCGAGAAGAAGTAAGGAGACCATGACCATGCTGGCCAAAGCGAGCCGTGCCGCGTTCGGTGAAGCGCTGCTCGACCTCGGTGCCCGCGACGAGCGCATCGTCACGCTGGACGCCGATCTCTCCAAGTCGACCATGACGGCCGCCTTCGCGAAGAAATATCCCGGGCGCGCATTCAACCTCGGCATCGCGGAGTCGAACATGGTCGGCGTCGCGGCCGGACTGGCCCTCACCGGCAAGGTCCCGTTCGCCTGCTCCTTCGCCTGCTTCATCGTCGGGCGCTTCGAGACGATCCGCATCTCCGTCGCCTACACCAATGCCAATGTGAAGATCGTCGGCACCCACGTCGGCGTCGCCATCGGTGAGGACGGCTACAGCCAGATGGGCCTCGAGGACATCGCGTGCATGCGCGCGCTCCCCAATATCCCGATCATCCAGCCGGCGGACGAGCTGGAGACGCGCCAGGCGGTGGCCTACGCGGTCGAGCACGCCGGGCCCGTGTACCTGCGGCTCACCCGCCAGAGCCTCGAGCCCGTGTGTCCGCCGGACTATCGCTTCCGTCTCGGCCGGTGGCTGACGCTCCGTCCGGGACAGGACGTGACGCTGATCGCCAGCGGCGGCACCGTCTTCAACGCACTCCAGGCCGCACAGCGACTCGAGCAGGACGGCATCTCGGCGGAGGTGATCAACGCGGCGTCGATCAAGCCGCTCGACGAAGAGATGCTGGTGCGCTCGGCCACCGCCACCGGTCGCGTGGTGACGATCGAGGATCATTCGGTCGCGGGCGGTCTGGGGGGCGCCGTGGCCGAGCTGCTGTCGGAGGTGAAGCCGACGGCGGTGAAGCGGATCGGGACGACGACGTTCGGGGAGTCGGGTGATCCGAAGGGTCTGTACGCGAAGTTCGGGTTCGACGCGGACGGCATCGCGGCGAGCGTGCGGAAATTCCTGGGCCGCTGAGCACGCGGAGTGTCCCGGTACTTCTGTCACGATCATCCTGACGTCCTGACGCTCGAGACGCGCGTGGTCGACGCGCGGCCCGGTGCGGTCGTGCTCGCATCGAGCCCCTTTCATCCCGGCGGGGGCGGTCAGC
>DASTCJ010000225.1:0-21786 GCA_035605575.1 Candidatus Methylomirabilota bacterium | reverse complement strand
CTCGTGAAACCGCAGCGTCGACTGGGCGAGACCGGCCGGAGACCGGTCGACGGCGGGGACGTGTCGCCAGACCGCGTACGGCACGCGGTCGGTCGGCTGGCGGCTGATCGCCGCCAGCAGGCGCTCGCGCCGGCTCATCTGCTTCATCGCGTCACCACGCCGTCGGCGAGGACGCTTCGGCCGCCGGAGTCGACGGCGTCGAAAGGGATCCGCGCATGGTCGGCGTCGCGCGCACGTACGACGAGCGTCGACGGCATGCTGACCATGCCGGTGAAGCGCGCGGATACGCCGCGCACGAACGTGGGATCGCCGCCGAGGTCGCGGGCCACGACGCGCGAGACGCTCAGCGCCAGCGTCGCCGTTCCGTGCAGGATGAGGCCCGGCAGTGCGGCCGCGCGGGCGACGGCGATGTCGGTGTGGATAGGGTTTTCGATCCGCGCGCCCTCCGTGTACACGTGCGCCGCCTGCGCCGACACCGGCACCTCCTCCGCCCAGCGGACGGCGGCTGTCGCCGCGTCGGTGCGCTCCCATCCCGCGTCGACCGACTCGCCGCGCAGCTCGACGCCGCGATAGAGCGATCCGTAGTCGGTCGTCGAGACGGGCGCGCCCGTTGCGTCGACCGTCGTGTACCGGATCACGACGAGCGTGCCGCGGGGCCGCCGCGTCAGTGCGGTCACCTGACCGCTGGTGCGCAGCTCGTCACCGGCGCGCGCCGGCCGATGCACGGCCAGCCGGTGCGAGACGTGCACACCGAGCGGCGCCAGCGCATCGTCGATCGCCTTGGCTCGCAGCGCGAGGGCGACCGGCCACTCGTAGCAGACGGGGAAGAGCGGATGGGCCGCCGGTCCCCCGGGCGCGCTCGTGTCGTAGTAACGCGCATCCGTCTCGCCGACGGCGGCGGCATAGGCCATCAGCCAGCGCGCATCGATCGTCGACACGAGCGGCCCGATCGAGAGACCCGCGATGCCGGCGTCGATCGAGGTCACGGCCGGGGGAAGTTCATCGCGCTCACGAAGATGTCCTCGAAGTCGGGATGCGCGGCCAGCGACACGTGCTCGATCCGCGACGCGAGCTCTTCGGCGCGGTGTCGCTCGGCCTCTGAGAGCAGGCAGAGCTGCGCGCCGAGTGAGGCGGCGTTGCCGACGTAGCGGATGCGCGGCGCGGGAAGATCGGGGATCAGCCCGATCCGGATCGCGCTGGCGATCGAGACATAGTTGCCGAAGCCGCCGGCGAGGAGCAGCTCGTCGACGCGCTCGTCGGGGACGCCGGCCACGTGCTGCAGCATGGCGATGCCGGAGGCGATCGCGCCCTTGGCGAGCTGGACCTGGCGCACGTCATCCTGGGTGAGCACGATCTCGTGCGTCGCCCCCGCCTCGCCGGCGCGCACGACGATGATCTGACGCTCCTCGCCTCGCACCACGAGCCGCGCCCCCAGCGCGGGTGGGAGCGACGCGCGCTGGTCGAGCGCGATGAGGCCCGTCCAGTCGATGGCGCCGGCACCGAGCAGGCCGGCCAGCAGATCGATGAGACCGGAGCCGCAGATGCCGAGCGGCGGCACCTCGCCGATCGTGTGCACGTGGATGTCGTCGTCGACGCGCACGCGATCGATGGCGCCGCGCGCGCCGCGCATGCCGTGACGGATCTGGGCGCCTTCGAGCGCGGGCCCGGCCGGTGCCGAGCAGGCCATCAAGCGCGCGCGCGAGCCGAGGATGACCTCGCCGTTGGTGCCGATGTCGACGGCGACCCTCAGCGCGTCGCTGTCGGCCAGCCGCGTGGCGAGGGCGACGGCGACGGCGTCGGCGCCCACGAAGCCGGCGACCAGCGGCAGGAAGCACACGCGACCTTCCGGCGCGATCTTCAGCATCACGTCGCGCGCCGCGAAGGTCGCGGCGTGACGCATCACGGGGGCATACGGCGCCAGCCCGACGTGCGAGGGATCGATGCCGAGCGCCAGGTGATGCATGCACGTGTTGCCGACGACCACGGCCTTGTAGATCCACTTGGCGAGCACGCCCGACTCGCGGCACACCTCGGCCACGTGCTGGTTGAGGAGGCCGACGATCCGCGTGTGCAGCTTGCGAAGATTGGCGGGATTGAACTGCGCAAAGGCGATGCGCGACATGAGATCGCCGCCATACACGGCCTGCGGATTGAGGCTCGAGACCGAGGCCAGCTGCTCCCCGGACTCGAGCTCGATGAGCGTGGTCACCACGCTGGTGGTGCCGATGTCGATGGCGAGGCCGAATCGCATCGACGTGGTGTCGCCGCGCTCCACCGCGATCACCTCGCGCGCGGCCCCCGTTCGACCGCCCGGGCGGAACGTGGTCACCGTCACGCCGGCGGGATCGTCGCGCAGGGCCTGCGGCAGCGTGGCCAGCACGCTCGGTCCAACCGCCTCCGGCGCCACGCCGACGGCGGCGGCCAGACACTCGAGGTCCGACGTCTGGTGGTGCTCATCGCGGGGCAGGGTCACCTTCACGAGCTCCTTGGCGATGCCCGCGTCGATGACCACGGCCGGGGCGCTCGCACGCACGCCGGGGCCGGCGCCGAGGATCTGGAACGATTGCTCGTCGAGCGGGGGCGCGATCTGCACCGTGAGCGGTTCGGTGACCGCGCACTGGCAGGAGAGTCGATAGCCTTCGCGCACGAGGTCGTCGCCGAGCTGCACCTCGTCCATGATCGTCGGCGGCGGGACGGTCCCCTCGATGAACTTCACACGGCACGACGTGCAGCGGCCGCGCCCGCCGCAGGTGGCCGTGATATCGACGCCGGCATCGTGCGCGGCGGTGAGAATGCGCGTGCCCGAGGTGACGGGCAGCTCGCGCCGCGGCCGCGGATCGCGCGGATCGGTGAGGAGGATTAGGGGCACGGTCATCGCGGCGATTGTAGCGCGGCCTATCCGGTGATCTCGAACTCCACCCGGCCTGCGCCCTCCCTCTCGACGGCCGGCATCGCGTCGACCACGGGCAGACGCCCGGCCTCGACACCGCGACCGCCGAGAGCCTCGCGCACCGACTCGATACGGCGGTCGGCCAGCGCGCGAGTGGCGGCCGTCGGCGCCGGATCGTACTCGGCGAGAGCGGCGATCATCTCCTCGACGTCGGCGGGCGGGCGGCGCGGAAACCGCTCCGCATAGAGGGCGGTGAGCGCGGCGCGCATCGCCGTCGGCGTCCGCTCACCCGCGGCGCCGCGCACGCGCTCGCGTAGCGCCGCGCGCTTCAGGCGCGTGACGTCCTCGGCGCTGAGGACCGGCCGCTGGAGCAACCGCACGGCGGGCCGCTCGCGGAGAAAGGTGGCGAGGTTCGCCAGGTGGTCTGCCATGCCCGCGGCCGGGGTTGCCGTTCCCGGCTCGAAGAGCACGGGATTGACGTGCAGCGACTCGATCCGCTGCTCGTCGTCGCTGACGAAGGCCTTGCCCACGAGGCTGAACGGCAGCGTTACCGTCTTGACCGCGATCCCGCGCAGCGCGGTCGCGATGGCGTCACCGATGTCGAACTTCGGCGACGACAGCGTCCCGTGGATCGGCACCGACAGCTTCGCGTCGCCGTCGCGGTTCTTCAGCAGGGACAGGAAGGTGTCGAGCGGGAGACCGATGGGCCACCTGGGCGGCTGTACGCTCGGCGCGCGCTCGACGACGAGATCGTCGGCGCCCACGTCGTTGGTCGCCTGGAGCTCGTCACCGTCCAGGACGTAGTGCGCGGCCAGGGTGATCGTGCCCTGTCGCGCGCGCCAGCCGAACAGCGTCTGCAGATACGGATTGGCCCGTGGCGCGGGGTAGCCGCTGACGGTGACGAGGACATCGTAGCGTCGCGGCCCGTCCGGCGGCGTGAGCTCTCCGCTGATGGCGAGCGTCGCGTTCGGCCCGACCGTGGCGCGCAGGGTTGCCCGCGCCACGGTGCCGGGCGCGGTGCTGAGGCCCGTCACGGTGGCGTTGACGGCGGAGAGCTCCTCGGCGAAATCCGGCTCGGGCACGCGGTCGACGAACCGCCCGAAGCCGTCACGTAGTTGCGTTGTGCCCACCTCGACCCGGAGCGGCGTCCGCGCCGTCGGCCGCGCATCCGAGCGCGAGGCCGATGCCGCCGCGCCGCGCGGCGTGAGCAGGCGCACCAGGCCCAGGCGCCCGTCGGTGTCGCGCTCGAGGAGTAGCCACGGCTTGTCGACCTCGACGCTGTCGACGCGCACGCGCCCCGGCCAGTCGACGTTGACGCCCTGTGCCCGCGCCCGCGTGGCGGTCAGGAGCGAGCGCAGCTCATCGCCGACGGCGAGGTCGCCCACGCTGGCATTGCCGCGCACGCTCACGGCGAGCGGCTCGGCGGTCCCGGAGATCCGCACATCGCCGTCGATGGTCCCGCTGAGCCGGGCGTCGAAGGGCAGATAGGGCTGCGCGGGGGCGAGCGCGATGCCAGCGAGGGTGGCGCGTAGATCGAAGCGTCCCGGGTCGAGCTCGAACGTGCCGCGTCCTTCCAGGCGGCCACCGCCCGGCATCGGGGTGGCGAGGGTCACCTCGGCGGGGCGCTTGACCGGGTAGGCGATGTTGCGAGCCTCGAGCCTCGTCCCACGCACCTCGAACCGCGCCGCCGGCTCCACGGAATCGTCGATGATCGACGTCGCTCCTTCCTCGAACAGCGCGCGCTTGATGAGAATCTGCGGTGCGGGCGTCGGTGCCGAGCGAGCGGTGTCGGCGCCGGCGATGCCGAGCCCGCGGCGTTCGAGGAACGCCGCGCGCAGGGTGAGCTCGCCGCGCTCGTTGCGGGCGATCTTGGCCCACGGACGCATGACGTTCAGGCGCTCCACGTCGAGGCGCATCGGCCAGCGGAAGTCGACGCCGGCGAGGGCCACGCGCTCGACGGCGAGCAGGGGCTGATCGAGATCCTCGACGGCCGCCTCGTTCACCACGAGATCGCCGCGCACGCGCAGCCGCAGCGGATCGAGGCGTCCCCGCACGTCGAGGTCGGCATCGAGGCGGCCGCTCACGCGTCCGCGGAACGGCAGGAAGGGCTGCGCCTGCGCGAGGTCGACGTTCTTCAGGGTGACCTTCGTGCGCGTCCGCTGGCCGTTGACGTCCGCAATGCCGGACAGCGTGAGGAGCCCGCCGCCCGGCAATCCCGCGCTGAGCTCGGTCACCATGGGATTTCCGACCGGCCACGTGACGTCGCGGACACCGAGCGCGACGCTGGTGAGCTCGATGCGTGCCGTGGGCACGACCGTGTTGTCGACGAGGGTCGCCGTGCCATTGTCGATGCGGAGCTCGGTGACAGTGATGTCGGGCGTGACGCGACGGGCGTCACCCGAGCTGCCGCCGGCGTCCACCGCGGGCGCCGGTCGCGCGAAGAGCTCCGGCAGGCTCACATGGCCGCTCGCATCCCGCTCGATGAGTCCGGCAGGCCGGCGCACGCGCAGCGAGGTGACCTTGACCCGCGCCGGCCATTCGTACTCGAGGCCCGTGGCCTCCACGCGCTCGGCCCTGAGGACCGGCGGGGCCGCCGGCGCGCGGGAATCGCTGACGGTCACGCGGCTTGCGCCAAGCGTGCCCGTCACGCCCAGCTGAAGGCTCCGATCCCAGCTCGCGACGACCCGCGCATCGACGTCGCCCACGCCGCCGAGCGTGGCGACCGTCGCGGCGTAGCGGTTGGCGTGCGCGAGGTCCGCCCCCGAGACCTTCACCACGGCGTCGGCGCGGAGCGGGCGCGACTGTAGACTGCCGCGCACGTCGAGCGCGCCGCCGCCTGGCAGGCCGCTCGTGAACGTGACGCGCCCTGGTCGCGCCGTGGGCCACGTGATGCGCTCGGCGACGAGATGAGCCGCCTTGAAGGAATACGTCGCCGGCGGTCCGAGGGTCGCCTCCGTCACGTCGAGATCGCCCTCGACCTCCGCGCGCTCGAAGGTGAATCCGCCGTCTTTCAGGTGCAGGTCGTTCAGCGTGACGAGCGTCTCCGGCGACGTCGCGACCGGAACGTTCTGTCCGCGGCGCTCGAGCGCGAGGCGATGGATGCGGGCGCCGGCGCTGATGACGGTGCCGTCGCGTGCGTCGTGGACGACGGTCACCCCGGCCGTCAGGACGCCGGCTTCCGGCAGCACGGGGGCGTTGCCGGGCAGGTAGAGCCGCAGGAGAGCGACGTCGACGTTGCCGACCGTCACGTGGGCGCGCAGATGGATCGGCGCCAGCCGCAGATCCTCGACGGTCACGTGCACCGGGGCGCCCGCCACGACGGTGGAACCTTCGGCCGTGCCGTTGCCGCGCGTGGTCGAGAGATTGCGCGCGTCGATCGCGATGCGCTCGGACTTCCAGGTGCGCGCCGGGCGCAGCGTGCGGTCCTCGAGCACGACGGTGCCATCGCTGACGCGCAGGTGGTCCACGGTGACACCGATCCTGCTCGGTGGCGGGGTCGGGCGCTCGAGGAGGTCGGAGATGTTGAAGCGGTTCCCGGCGAATCGCACGATCCGAACGGAGGAGCGCTCGACCAGCAGCTCGTCGATCCAGACGTGGAGCTCGAGCAGCGAGCGCCGGTGCACCCGCGCCTTGATCAGCCCCACGCGAGCGAGGGCGACCGGCTCCTCGCGGTCGGCGATCTCGACGCCTTGGATGACGACGTCGCCCGTGAAAACGTTCAGCTCCACGCGATCGATGGTGACGCGACGGTCGGTCAGCGCTTCGAGCCGCCACACGGCCGCACGGCGCACGACGTCGGGAAGCATCACGACCATCGCCGCGCCCAGCACCCCCAGGGCGACGATGGCCACCAGCGCGGCAAGCCAGATCGTGCGGCGACGGATCAAGGGAGGCGTCCCGGTTCCAGCATAAGACCGCTCCGCCATCCGATGCTAGACTGCCGCCCATGAGCCAGCCGATCGATCTCGCCGCGCTCCGCGCCTCGGCACGCCTGGCCGGGTTCGACTGGTCCGACGCCGAGCTCGAGGCGATCCGACCCATTGTCGAAGCCTCGCTGCGCGTGCTCTCCGGCCTCGAGCAGCTGCCGCTCGCTGACGTCGAGCCCACGACGCAGTACCGGATGCTGTGAGATGGCGGACCTCACGTACGCCTCTGCCACGGAGCTTGCGCGCCTCATCGCTTCAAAGCAGGTCTCCCCGGTCGAGGTCGTACGAGCGCATCTCGACCGCATCACGTCGTTAGACGGCTCACTGAAGTCTTTCATCACCGTCGCCGCCGATGCCGCGATGGCGGCGGCGCGGGAGGCGGAGGCGGCGGTGGCCGGCGGCCGGCCGCTCGGGCCACTGCACGGCGTGCCGCTCGGGCTCAAGGACCTCTATGACACAGCCGGCATCCCCACCACCGGCGGCTCGAAGATCCTCGCGCAGCGCGTGCCCACGGCGGACGCCACCGTGGTCCGGCGGCTGCGCGAGGCCGGCATGATCGTCCTCGGCAAGCTGAACATGGTCGAATTCGCGTACGGCCCCGAGGGGCGGAACCCGCACTACGGCCACGCGCGCAATCCGTGGGACGTCGCGACGCACCGGATGGCGGGCGGCTCGTCGTCGGGCTCGGGCGTGGCGGTCGCCGCCGGACTCGTGCCGGTCGCGCTCGGCTCGGACACCGGCGGGTCGATTCGCATCCCGTGCTCGCTGTGTGGCCTCACCGGCATCAAGCCGACGTATGGCCGCGTGAGCCGTGCGGGGGTGCTGCCGCTGTCCTGGTCCATGGATCATGTCGGGCCGATGACGCGCAACGCCGCCGACACCGCGCTGGTGCTCGGCGCCATGGCCGGCTACGACGCCGCCGATCCGACCACGAGCGTGCTGCCCGTGCCCGACTACATGGCGGCGCTGACGGGCGACCTGCGCGGAGTCCGCGTCGGGCTGCTGCGCAGCTTTTTCCTGGACGGCGCCGCGACGGACGTGCGCGCGGCCGTCGAGACGGCGGCGCGCGCGCTCGAGAAGGCGGGCGCCGTGGTGGACGAGGTCGCGCTGCCTGGCGTGCGGCACGTGGCGGCCGGAGCGCTGGCGGTGGTGGCGACGGAGGCCATGACCTATCACGCCGCCTGGCTGCGCACGCGCAGGGGCGACTACGATCCCGACGTCAGCACGCGGCTCATGGCGGGCGCCTTCGTCACCGGCGTGCACTACGTGCGTGGTCAGCAGGCGCGCGCGCTAATGCGCCGTGAGGTCGACGACGCGCTGGCGCGGCGTGACGTGCTGCTCGCGCCCGCCACGCCGATCACCGCCCCGGGCATCGACGAGCGGCAGACGACGCTCGGTGACGGCCCGTCCGACATCCGCTCCGCGCTCATCCGCCTGACGCGGCCGTTCAACTTCTCGGGTCATCCGGCGTGCTCGCTCCCGTGCGGGTTCAGCAGTGATGGGCTGCCGATCGGCATGCAGCTCGTCGGACGGCCGTTCGACGAGGCGACCGTCCTGCGCGTCGCGGATGCGTATCAGCGAGTCACGGATTGGCACGCCCGACGCCCTGTGCTAGCGTGACGCGCGCGGAGGAGCGATGAGCGAGCACACGCAGGATCCGGACCGACGCCTGGCCGCGCTCGAAGCGCGCCTGGGCCGTCTCGAAAGCATGCTCGGAACGCTGGACGCGAAGCTCGACGGCGCCGCCGAGCGGTTCGCCGATGCGAAGAGCTCGATCCAGACCTGGGTCACCGACTACGTCTCCATGCGCCTGCAGCAGCTCGTGCCCGAGACGTGCGAGCACCCCGAGGGCGACGAGGCGGCGGTGAGCGAGGGGCCGGTGCTGCCGGGCACGCGCGTGCGTTGCACGGACGAGGTCCTGCATCGGCTCGGCCGCATCCCGATCCCGTTCGTGCGACAGATGGTGACGCAGAAGGTCGCCGAGACCGCGCGCGCCGAACACGTCGGCCTCGTCGACGTCGGGTTCTTCGAGCGGGCCGCCACCTTTTGACAGTGCAAGCTCTCAGGGGAGGATTCCCTGACCTATCAGCACTGGCAGCAGCACGTTCTCGCCGGGCCCCGGCTCTAGCGCCTCGGAAACACGCTGGCTGCCCAGGATCCCATCCGGCTGCCGATCGAGGACAGCCTCGACCTGCACTCGTTCTTGCCGCGTGACGTCCCTTCGGTGGTCGACGAGTACCTGCGCGCGGCGCACGCGCGCGGGTTTCGCGAGGTGCGGCTGATTCACGGGCGCGGCATCGGGGTGCAGCGGCGGATCGTGCAGTCGCTGCTGCGCGATCACCCGCTCGTCACCGCGTTCGCCGACGCGCCGGAAGAGCGCGGCGGACGTGGCGCCACTGTCGTGCGCTTGCGCTAGCGCCCGCCGGTCGCGGTCACGGCGACGGGCGGCCGCGCTCGGCGAGATGCCGCGACAGGAAGTCGGTGTCGAGCGGGGACAGATCGAATCGCCGTGCGGCCTCGTCGATGAGCTGCATCCGGTCCCCCTTGGGATTGGCGTGCAGCTGATCGTCGATCCACTTGACGGCCTGCTTGATCGCCGCCTCGCCGAGACTTATGTCCGTCTCCTCCGGCGCGCCGGCCGGGCGGCCGGCCGGCGCCGCCGCGTCACGTGCTGTGCTCGCGCTCGAACGTCGTCTTCCATTCTTTGTTGATGTCCTCGATCTCGGGGATGTACTTGATGGTCGACCAGGCGGCGCGCGCTCGCCCACGCATCGCGTACATCAGCGTCTCGCTGAGCTCGTCCTCGGTGGCACCGGCTTGCTTCGCAGCCGCGAAGCGTCCGGGCACTCAGGACGTGCAGCCGGCGGCGGCCATCGCGGCCAGCGCCACCAGCTGCATGGTCTTCGGATCGAGGGCGCCCTCCCGATAGTACAACCCCGCGAACTCCTTCATCTCCTTCGCCATGACGGCCTCCTCGCTGGGAAATGCCGCCAGTATACGCCACCCGCCCCGGGTGGCTGGTTGCGGCGCCCGCCAATTGGCACTTGACGTGGCGCCGGCGGTGAGAAAAATGGCCTGGTATGCAGATTCCACTCGATCGCCACAAAGCGGTGCCGCTGGCGCGCCAGATCCAGGCGCATGTGGAGCGGTTGATCGCGGAGCGGCTGCTGGCGCCGGGCGTGAAGCTGCCGGCCACGCGGGAGCTGGCGCAGTCGCTGGGCGTGAATCGGGCGACGGTCGCCCTCGCGTACGAGGAGCTGGTGGCGGCAGGGTGGGCGCGCGCACACGTCGGACAGGGCACCTTCGTGGCCGGGCCGCCCGATGGCGCCGCCGTGTCCGGCGCCGAGGCGGTGAGCGCCCCGCCGATCAATTGGTCGGGCCTGCTCTCACGGAGTGCCCGCATCGTGGAGGCCGACGCCGAGCGGGCGCGGGCGGTGGCGCCGCGTGTGAGCGGACAGAGCCTGATCTCCTTCGCGGGCGGAATGCCGGACAGCGGGCTGTTCCCGACGGACGCGTTCCGACGGGTGCTGAACGAGGTGGTGCGCGACGAGGGCGAGTCGCTGCTGCAGTACTATCCTGTCGGCGGCTATCCGCCGCTGCGCCGCTATCTCGCGAGCTATCTCCTTCGCTTCGGCCTCGAGGCGCGGCCGGAGGAAATCCTGATTGTCAACGGCTCGCAGCAAGGCTTCGATCTCATCGCGCGCACGCTGCTCGATCCCGGCGACGCCGTGGCCATCGAGCAGCCGACCTATCCGCGTGCGATGCAGGTCTTTCGCTCCTTCGGCGCGCAGCTCGTGCCCGTCGACCGCGACGACGCCGGACCCCGCGTCGAGGTCTTCCAGCGCGTGCTGGAGCGGCACGCGCCGAAGATGTTCTACTGCCAGCCGAGCGCGCACAACCCGACCGGCCTCACGATGCGCCGCGAGGTCGGCGTGCGGCTGCTGGCCGCAGCGGCGCGCCATCAGGTTCCGATCGTGGAGGACGGCTTCGACGGCAGCCTCTATTACGGCGAGCGCCCGCCGGGGCCGCTCAAGGCGCTCGATCGCGACGGCGTGGTGATCTACATCGGCACGTTCTCGAAGATCCTGTTTCCCGGCCTGCGTCTCGGCTGGCTGGTAGCGCCGCCGCCCATCGCCGAGCGCTTGCAGGCCGCCAAGCAGCTCGCGGATCTTCACACGAGCGCGCTGATCCAGGCGGCGGTGCACCGGTTCTGCGAGCGCAAACTCCTCGATCGCCACGTTGCGCGCGTCGCCGCCGAGTACGGCCGCCGGCGCGCGGTGCTCCTCGGCGCCCTCAAGCGCCGCATGCCCCAGGACGTGACGTGGACGGAGCCGCAGGGCGGCTTTTCGCTGCTGCTGACGCTGCCGTCGGGGCTCGACGCGGGTGCGCTGTTGCCGCGTGCGGTGGAGCGCGGCGTCGCCTTCACGCCCGGCGCCGCGTTCTGGGTCGGCGATGCCGGGGAGCGGACGCTGCGGCTGTCGTTCTCCGCGGTGACCACGACGCAGATCGAGGAGGGCGTGAAGCGGCTGGCGGAGCTGATCAAGAGCGCACGGCGCGAGCCGGTGCGCCGGGATGGACTGGAACGGGTCGCCGCACCACTCGTGTAGCGAACAGGGGGACAGACATGACGGAGACGACGGGACTGCGGATTGCCGATCGGAAGCACATCGGGCTCGCCGAGATGCTGAAGGGCGGCGTCATCATGGACGTGACGAACGCCGAGCAGGCGAAGATCGCCGAGGACGCCGGGGCGGCATCGGTGATGGCGCTTGAGCGCGTGCCCTCCGACATCCGGAAGGACGGCGGGGTCGCGCGCATGTCGCCGGTGAAGAAGATCCAGGAGATCCAGAAGGCCGTGACCATTCCGGTCATGGCCAAGGCGCGCATCGGCCATTTCGTCGAGGCGCAGATCCTCGAGGCGCTCGGAATCGACTTCATCGACGAGTCGGAGGTGCTGACGCCGGCCGACGAGCATTTCCACATCGACAAGTTCGCGTTTCGCGTGCCGTTCGTGTGCGGCTGCCGGGACCTCGGCGAGGCGCTGCGCCGCATCGGCGAGGGCGCGGCCATGATCCGTACCAAGGGCGAGGCGGGCTCGGGCAACATCGTGGAGGCCGTGCGTCACATGCGCGCGCTGGTGAGCGGCATGAGGCGCCTGACGACGCTTTCGCCCGAGGAGCTGATGACCGAGGCAAAGAACCTCGGCGCGCCGTACGAGCTCGTCCGCTGGGTGGCCCAGGCCGGCAAGCTCCCGGTGCCGAACTTCTCGGCCGGTGGCATCGCCACGCCGGCGGACGCCGCCCTGATGATGCAGCTGGGCGCCGAGGCCGTCTTCGTCGGCTCCGGTATCTTCAAGTCGTCCGACCCGGCCAAGCGTGCGAAGGCGATCGTGCAGGCGACGACGCACTTCAAGGATCCGGACGTGCTCGTGCGCGTGAGCGAGGACCTCGGCGACGCGATGGTCGGTATCGAGACGTCGAAGCTCGCCGACAAGGACCTGATGCAGACACGAGGCTGGTAGATGGCCGACGGCGCAGGCCTGAAGATCGGCGTGCTGGCCCTGCAGGGTGATTTCTCGCTGCACGCGCGCGCCCTCGCCCGCTGCGGCGCCGAGCCGGTGGAGGTCCGCAAGCCGGAGCAGCTGACCGAGCTGGACGGCCTGATCATCCCGGGCGGGGAGAGCACGACACTGCTGAAGCTGATGGACGCCTGGGGCTTCGTCCCCGCGCTCGAGGCGTTTCATCGCGGAGGCAAGCCGATCTTCGGGACCTGCGCGGGGCTGATTCTTCTCGCGCGTGGCGTGGAGAGCCCGAGGCAGTTCTCGCTCGGGCTCATCGACGTCGACGTCGAGCGCAACGCGTACGGTCGGCAGCGCGAGTCGTTCGAGGCGCACGGCACGGCCACCCTGCGCGGCCGCGAGGCGGCGCTCGAAATGGTCTTCATCCGCGCGCCGCGGATCCGGCGCACCGGCCCCGGTGTCGAGACGCTCGCGCGGCATGCCGGCGAGCCGGTCATGGCGCGTGAGGGAACCATTCTGGTGGCGACCTTCCATCCGGAGCTGACCGATGATCCGACCGTGCATGCGTACTTCTGCGACATGGTGAAGGCGGCACGTCACAGCGTGGCGGCGTGATCTTTCACGCCTACTACGCGGACATTCCGACCGCGCAGGTCGACGCCTTCGTCGAGGCCCAGGAGCTCGGCCGGCTCATCAGCGTCGGCGGGGACGGGACGCCGCACGTCGGCCTCTATCCATTCGTCCGCGGCGAGCGGACGATCGACCTGCATCTGGTGCGCGAGGACGAGGTCGCGGTCGACCTGCGCGCGCGCCCACGCTGCGTGTTCGAGGTCGACGAGCCGCTCGGCGTCATTCCGTCGTACTGGGTTCACGCCGAGTACGGCGGCTCGGCAACGGCGTATCATCGGACCGTGATCTTCGAGTGCAGCGCTCTCGTCATGGACGATCCGGCCCTCGTGGCGGCGCAGCAGCAGCGGCTGATGGCCCGCTACCAGCCGGAGGGCGGCTTTCGCGCGATCGACCCGGACGACCCGCTCTATCGCGGTGCGCTGCGGCAGCTCGCCGCTGTCCGCCTGGCGGTCGAGCGAGTGCGCACGAAGTTCAAGCTGGGGCAGAATCGTCCACCCGAAACCAGGCGTAAGGTCGTTCAATTTCTTCGCGAGCGCGGGCGGCCCAGCGACGCACGGGCGGCCGACGCGCTGGAGTCGACGCTGCCATGAAAATCCGGGTCAACGACATCGACGTCAACTACGTGCTCGAGGGTCCGAGCGGCGCGCCCACGGTCACCATGAGCCACTCGCTCGCCACCGATCTCTCGATGTGGGATCCGCAGGCCAAGGCGCTGGCGACACGTTATCGTGTGCTGCGCTACGACACCCGGGGCCACGGCGGCACCGACGCCCCGTCAGGGGCGTACACGCTCACGCAACTCGCCGATGACGCACGCGGGCTGCTCAAGACGCTGGGCATCACGCGCACGCACTGGGTGGGACTCTCCATGGGCGGCATGATCGGTCAGACGCTCGCCCTGTCGACGCCGGAGATGCTGCAGTCGTTGAGCCTGTGCGACACGTCGAGCCGCATTCCGGCCGAAGCCAAGCCGCTCTGGGACGAGCGCATCACCGTGGCCGAGACGAAAGGCATGGACCCGCACGTCGAGCCCACCATTTCGCGCTGGTTCACGCCGAAGTTCGTCGAGTCGCGTCCCGACGTCGTGACCGCCGTGCGCGACATGATCCGGCGCACGAACGTTCGCGGGTACGTCGGCTGCTGTCATGCGATCCGGGCCCTGGATCTCACCGATCGGCTGTCGTCGGTCACGCTGCCGACGCTCATCGTCGTGGGCGCCCAGGACGTCGGCACACCGGTGGCGGCATCGAAGGCGATCCAGGAGCGCATTAAAGGCTCCGAGCTGGTGATCCTCGACCCCGCATCGCACCTGTCGAACCTCGAACAGCCGGAGGCGTTCACCAAGGCCCTGCAGACCTTCCTCTCGCGGGTTGCCTGAGCGCCGGGCGATCCGGGTCTTGACCCACTAACAGAGGAAGCGTATCGTTCTGGTCCAACCAGCCGACCAGACGGAGGACCGCATGTCAGCGCTGATCGTCGAAGTCGTCTACCGCGGGATTTTCCAGAAGAACCTCGCCGCGCGCATCTGCCGCGGCATCGTCCTGTCGGCGCGCAAGTCCGGCCGCTGGGGTATCGCATTCGGCCGCTATGGGGACAGCCCCCAGCGCAACGGCATTCCCGCCAAGGACTTCGCCATCGTCGCTGACAGCGTCGAGGAGCTCGAGCAGAACATGGCTCGCTACGAGCCGAAGCACACCGACATCACGGTCGTGCTCGACGACACGCTCTCCAAGGGCGTGGAGTCGTGGGCGTGGTATGGCCTGCAGCCGATCAACAAGCTGACGGTGCCGAACGGCACCGTTCTGATGACGTCGCTTCAGAGCTTCGACAGCCTCCTGAAGGACATCCACAAGAAGGACACGCCGTACAAGCTGTCGCTCATCCGCGCGAAGGCGTCCTTCTCCGGGCTCTGGGTGCACAAGGAGGACCACACCGAGGTGCGTGTCCTCGGAGCCCTCGCCAAGATCGCTCCGCACTTCCTGTCGCTCGAGGGCGTGGCCCAGGCCATTCCGGAGATGGAATGGGGCTCCGACCTGAAGGTCGCCTCGGCGCGCAAGGCGCACGATCGTCTCGAGACACGCGAGGTGAAGATCACCGAAGGCAATCCGGAGGTGCCATACGCCTTCGAGATGCCGAAGTGGTGGGAGATGCGCGAGGGCGTCAGCATCCCGGCCATACCGATCGGCAAGCCGAAGGAGGGCGGCGAGGGGTACGTTCCGGACCGCAATCCGTACTTCAAGAAGTACACGACGCGGACGATGCGTCCCGTCATCGACTTCGACACGTGCGTGAAGTGCAACCTCTGCTGGATCTCGTGCCCGGATTCCGTCTTCGACGTGATGCCGGACGGGACGTTCGACGCCGCCATGGAAGCGTGCTGCGGTTGCGGGGTGTGCGAGGCCGTGTGCCCCGTGGAGAACTGCATCACCATGGTCAACGAGTCCGTGTTCGAGGACAACAAGAGCCAGTGGGAGATGTGGCGCGCCGACAAGGCCGGCTACAAGACGTGGCTGATCCAGAAGATCGGCGACAAGAAGGCCACCGTCCGCTCGCATGGCTTCCGGTTCCGCGGTCAGTACGACGAGGAGCTCAAGCGTGACCTCGACACGGGAGGCGCGGAGATCACGGCGGGTATCCCGGGCGAGAATGCCGCGCACAAGACGGTGTAGGGAGACGACATGGCGACGGTGACGACGAAAGCGGCTCCGGCGGTCGGTGACGACAAGGAGCTCTTGATTTCCGGCAGCGAAGCGGTGGCCGAGGCGCTCGCGCTGGCCGACCTCGACGTGGTGACCGCGTACCCGATCCGGCCGTACGACACGGTCATGCAGGCGATCGCCAAGAAGATCGCCAACGGGCAGCTGGTGGCCGAGTACATCGTGGCCGAGGGCGAGCACAGCCAGTTCGAGATCGTGAAGCACGCCTCCACGGTCGGCGCGCGCGTGTTCTGTGGCTCGTCGGGCGTCGGCTGGATGTACGCGATGGAATGCCTGGTGGTCACGCCGCCGTTGCGCGTGCCCATGGTCGCGCTGGTGGGCAACCGCGCGCTGGACGATCCCGGCGCCTTCGGCGTCGAGCACAATGACGCGCTGGTCGTGCGCGACCTCGGCTGGATGCTCTGCTGGATCGACACGTCGCAGGAAGCGCTCGACACGACGCTGATCGCCTATCGGGTGGCGGAGGATCGCCGGGTGTTCCTGCCGCTCGCCATCTCGGCCGACGGCGCGTTCCTGACGCACTCGCAGGCGCTCACGCTCGTGCCGCCGAAAGAGAAGGTCGACCGGTTTCTGCCGCGCTACGACCGCGGCGACCTGCTGCTGCACCCGGACAATCCGATCACGGTGGCGCCGCAGGCGAACGAAGACTGGGTGATCGAGATCCGGCGCCAGAACGACGAAGCGATGAAGCGCGCCAGCACCGTCATCGAGGAAGCGTACGCGGACTTCCGGCGCGTCTTCGGCCGTGGTCCCGAGAACCCGTGGTTCGAGGAGTACATGCTCGACGACGCCGAGATCGTGCTGGTGGGCATGGGCACGATCTCGCTGCCGATCAAGGTCGCCATCCGTGAGATGCGCAGCAAGGGCCAGAAGGTCGGCCTGCTGCGGCTCCGGTGGTTCCGGCCGTTCCCGACCGAGAAGCTCGTGGCCGCGCTGTCCAGGGCGCAGGCGATCGGCGTGATCGATCGCGATTACTCCTTCGGCTCGCCGTTCAACTCGGGCGTGGTCGCCAACGAGATCCGCGCGGCACTGTACAACGCCGACAAGCGCCCGCCGCTGCTCAGCTTCATCTGCGGCCTCGGCGGCCGCGAGGTCACTCTCGAAGACGTCAAGAAGGCCACGGACATGTGCTACGCGGCGGCCAAGGCTGGCAAGGCCGAGGCCAGGACGTACTGGCTCGGCGTGCGCGAATAGGAGAGGACGCTCATGGCGGAAACGACGTTCGGCAACGCGACACAGGTCCTCGAGCCGTTCCGCGGCATCAAGCGGGTCACGATCGAGGAGTACTTCACCTCGGGCCATCGCACCTGCCAGGGCTGTGAGTCGGCGCTGGTCATGAAGTTGATGGTGAAGGCGGCCGGCCCGCGCACGATCGTGCTCGGCTCGACGGGGTGCATGTACGTCGCGAACACGACCTACTACACCACGCCGTGGGTGGTGCCGTGGATGCACACGCAGCTCGGCTCCTCGGGCTCCGCGGCGCTCGGAACCGCGGCCGGTCTGAAGGCGTTGATGCGCAAAGGCAAGATGAAGTCGGAGTCGATCAACGTCATCGCCTTCTGCGGCGACGGCGGCGGCGCCGACATGGGCGTGGGCGCCATCTCGGCCACGCTGACGCACAAGGAGTACAACTCGCTGATCTTGCTGTACGACAACGAGTCGTACGCCAACACGGACATCCAGCTGTCGGGGATGACGCCGTACGGTGCCAACACGACGTTCAGCCCGCCCGGCAAGGTCAAGCGGTTGATTCACACGCGCTGGAAGAAGAACATGGCGGGCATGATGGCGGCCGGCCATCCCGAATGCCGGTACGTGGCCACCGTGTGCGCCTCGTACGCCGTGGACATGATGAACAAGGTGCGCCGAGCGCTGACGATCGGCGGACCGACGTTCATCCACTCGCTCGATCCCTGTCCGAAGGGCTGGGACTACGATCCGATGCTCTCGCATGAGCTGGGCGAGCTCGCCATCGAGACGGGCCTGTTTCCGCTCTACGAGATCGAGGACGGCGTGCTGAAGTTCTACGGCAAGACGAAGGCGATCGTCGACGGGCGCGCGCGGAAGCCGGTGCGCGAGTACCTGCTGAAGCAGGGCCGGTTCGCGCACTTCACCGAGGAGGATCTCGGACATTTCCAAGCGAAGGTCGACGAGATGTGGGACAAGTGGGAGATCCCGGGAGTGATCCCATTCAAGCGACTGGACGCCGCACGCGCGGCGCTAGACGTGAAGTAAACGCGCAGCGGTCGGTGAGCGCCTCACCGGTCAGCCACGGGGCCAGACGCTAGGAGCGTCTGGCCCCGTGCTGCTTTTTGCCTGCCGCGGCGCGTTGTACGAGTCGTTCGCAAGCCGCCCACGCGGAGGAGCGACGGGCTCGCTTCAAACGTCCGAGAGGAGGCGCCGATGAAGAGCGCATTCGCGTATATCGTGTTGCTCGCCGCCGCAATGGTGATCAGCCTGACGGCCCCCGCGGCGGCGTGGGAGCCGACCAAACCCATCGAGTTCGTCGTGCCGGCCGGAACGGGCGGCGGCGCCGACCAGATGGCGCGACTGATCCACGGTATCTCAGAGAAGCATCGTCTCTCACCACGCCCCATCATCGTGGTCAACAAGTCGGGCGGAGCGGGGGCCGAGGGGTTTTTGCACGTCAAGAGCAAGAATGGCGATGCCCACACACTGATCATCACGCTGTCGAATCTGTTCACGACACCCCTCCACACCGGTGTCCCGTTCAACTGGCGTGACCTCACGCCGATCGCGCGGCTCGCGCTCGACGAGTTCATCCTCTGGGTCAATGCCGAGACGCCCTACAAGACCGCGAAGGAATACATCGCCGCCGTGAAGGAGAAGGGTGGCGTCATGAAGATGGGCGGCACCGGCGCCGCCCAGGAAGATCAAATCATCACCATTCTGCTCGAGCAGACGCAAGGCGTGAAGTTCACGTACGTGCCGTTCAAGGGCGGCGGCGAGGTGTGCGTCAACCTGGTCGGCAAGCACATCGACTCCACGGTGAACAATCCCGCCGAGTGTGTGAGCCACTGGAAGGCCAACCGCGTGCGGCCGCTGGCCGTCTTCGACACGGACCGCGTGAACGTCGGCGACTGGAAGTCGGTTCCCACCGTGAAGGAGGCGCTCGGTGCCGACATTCACTACCTCATGCTCCGTGGCATCTTCGGCGCTCCCGACATGCCGAAGGAAGCGGTCGACTGGTATGTGAGCTTCCTGCGCAAGGTGACAGAAACGCCGGAGTGGAAGAAGTACATGGACGACGGCGCGCTCAAACCCGCCTTCGCGACCGGGCCGGAGTACGTGAAGTGGGTCGAGCAGAACGAGGCGCTCCACAAGGATCTGATGACGAAGGGCGGGCTCCTCAAGAAATGACGAAGGAATGACGCGCACGGTCGATCTCGTCACGGCCGTGGTGATCCTGACCGTTGGTCTGGTCGTTGTCTCCGACTCGCTGCGTCTGGGCGCCGGCTGGGGCGGCGACGGTCCCCGGAGCGGGTTCTTCCCGTTCTGGCTGGGAACCATTCTCGTGCTCGCCGCCGTCGCGCTGCTGACCCAGGCGTGGCGGCGGGGAGCGCGCGTGCCATTCGTCAGCCGCCAGAAGCTGCGGCCCGTTCTCATCGTGCTGCTGCCCGCAATCGGTCTCGTGCTGGTGACCGAGTGGCTCGGCCTCTATGTGGCGTCGGCGCTCTACCTCGGCGGCTACATGCGGGTGGTCGGGGCTCATCGCTGGCGCTCGGTGCTGCTCGTCGCCATCGGCGTCCCCGTGGTGACGTTCTTCGTGTTCGAGAAATGGTTTCTGGTCCCGATGCCGAAGGGGCCGCTCGAGATCTGGCTCGGCTACTGAGCGATGGGCTTCGAGAATCTCCTGCTCGGCTTCCACGTTGCCATCACACCGTTCAACCTGTTCGTCGCCGTCGTGGGCATCACGCTCGGGACGGTGATCGGCGTCCTGCCGGGGCTCGGCGGCGCCAACGGCGTCGCCATCTTGCTGCCACTGACATTCAGCATGCCTCCGACGTCCGCGATCATCCTGCTGACGTCGCTCTACTGGGGCGCGCTGTTCGGCGGCGCCATCACGTCCGTGCTCTTCAACATCCCGGGCGAGCCGTGGTCGGTGGCTACCACCTTCGATGGGTATCCGCTGGCGCGGCGGGGGCTCGGCGCGCAGGCTCTGACGGCGGCCTTCACGTCGTCGTTCATCGGCGCCCTCTTCTCGATCATCCTGATCACGTTCTTCGCGCCGATCCTGGCCGAGATCGCCTTGAAGTTCGGTCCCCCGGAGTTCTTCGCGATCCAGCTGCTGACCTTCTCGAGCTTCATCGGGCTCGGCGGAGGCAATCCGCTCAAATCGCTCGTCTCCATCGTGCTGGGATTCGTGCTGGCGGCGGTCGGACTCGATATCGTGACCGGGCAGCTCCGGCTGACATTTGGCGTCACCGACCTCATGAAGGGCTTTGACTTCATCGTGGCCGTCATCGGCCTGTTCGGCATCGGAGAAATCTTACTGTCCGTGGAGGAAGGGCTGACCTTCCGCGGCGCCTCGCCCAAGATGAACCTGCGCGTCGTGTTCGACACCTGGAGGATCCTGCCGCGCTACGCGCGCACCTTCGTGCGCGGGGCGTTCATCGGATTCTGGATGGGCTTCAAGCCGGGCGGCGCGACGCCGGCCTCGTTCATGAGCTACGCGTTCGCCAAGCGGTTCAGCAAGCACCCGGACCGCTTCGGCCACGGCGAGCTCGAGGGCGTGGTGGCGCCGGAGACAGCCGCGCACGCGGCGGGCGTCGCCGCCATGTTGCCCATGATCACCCTCGGCATCCCGGGCTCGCCCACGGCCGCCGTCATGCTCGGTGGTCTCATCATCTGGGGCCTCCAGCCGGGCCCGCTGCTGTTCACGGAGAAGCCCGATTTCGTCTGGGGCCTCATCGCCAGCATGTACACCGGCAACATCATCGGAGTGCTGATGGTGCTGGCCTTCGTCCCGTTCTTCGCGGCCATCCTGCGCATCCCGTTCGCGATCCTGACGCCGCTCATCGTCGTCGTCTGCGCCATCGGCGCCTACGCCGTGCACTCGACGATGATCGACGTCTGGTACATGGTCATCTTCGGCGTGGTCGGCTACGTCTTCAAGAAGCTCGATTACCCGCTGGCGCCGCTCGTGCTGGCCCTGGTGCTGGGCGATCTGGCCGAGAACGCGCTTCGCCAGAGCTTGATCATGTCGCAAGGATCGCTCGGCATCTTCGTGAGCCGCCCCATCGCCGGCACGATCACGGCCGTTGCGCTATTCTTCCTCCTCATGCCGGTTCTCACTCCGTGGTGGCGACGTCTCCGCGGCACGTCGGCGCTGCCGTCGTCGCGGCCGAGCGAACACTGAGATGGCAGAGGAGATTCGGCGGCGCGGCGGCGATCAGGAGATGGGCATCGCGCCCATCAAGTCGACGCGCATCTATCAGGAGATCGTGCGCCAGGTGAAAGGCATGATCGCCGAGGGACGGCTCAAGAGCGGCGATCAGTTGCCGCCCGAGCGCGACCTGGCCGAGAAGTTCGTGGTGAGCCGCACGTCCGTGCGTGAAGCCCTCCGCGCGCTGGAGAGCCTGGGGCTCGTCGAGATCCGGCCAGGAGAGGGGACGTTCGTGCGCGAGGTCTCCGTCGAGTCGCTGATCGAGCCGCTCGCCCTCGTCATGCTGTCGCAACGCGAGGCGCTCGGTGAGCTGTTCGAAGCGCGGCGACTCATCGAGCCGGCATTGGCTGCCCTCGCCGCACGGCGCGCCACACCGGAAGACGTGCAGGAGATGGAGCGGATCCTCGAGGCGCAGGCGAAGGAGGTCGCAGCCGGGCGGACCGGTCTCGAACAGGATGCGCAGTTCCACGCCGCCATCGGGGCCGCCGCCCACAATCGCGCGATCACCCGCATCGCGCACGCCGTCATGGATCTGCTGCGCCAGAGCCGTGAGGACTCGCTGAACACGCCGGGCCGGCCCGACCGCTCGCACAACGACCACCGTCGCTTGCTGGCCGCCATCCGCGGCCGCGACGAGACGGCCGCGCGGCAAGCCATGATCGAGCACCTGGAGGCCGTCGAGGCGCTGATTCTCGGCA